>NZ_JBFIKK010000033.1:0-26970 GCF_041600255.1 Nocardioides sp.
CTCGACCCGGACCCCGGCCTCGGCGAGCTTGCGCGCGTAGGCCTCCCCCTCGTCGCGCAGCGGGTCGAAGCCGGCCGTCACGACGTACGCCGGCGCGAGGCCCGACGGCAGGTCGGCGAAGAGCGGCGAGACACGCGGGTCCCGCGGGTCCTGGCCGTCGACCAGGTAGCTCTGGTTGGCCAGCTCCATGAACCGGGTGGTCAGGTAGAAGCCCTCGCGGAACAGCTCGTAGCTCGGCGTCTCGTGCAGCGCATCCGTCATCGGGTAGACCAGCAGCTGGAAGGCGAGCGGTTCGCCCCGATGAGCGGCCGCGATCGCCACGAGAGCCGCCAGGTTGCCGCCGGCCGAGTCCCCACCGACCGCCAGGCGAGCGCGGTCGGCCCCCAGGGTCTCGGCGTGCGAGACAACCCAGGAGTACGCCGCCACCGCGTCGTCGTACGCCGCGGGGAACGGGTCCTCGGGACCCATCCGGTAGTCGACCGCGACGACCCGGACTCCCGCCCGCTCGGCCAGGAACCGGCAGGAGGCGTCGTGGGAGTCGAGGTCGCCGTACATGAAGCCGCCGCCATGGAAGAAGACCAGCAGCGGGCCGACGTCCGGGGCGCCCTCGGGGACGTAGAGCCGGCCCGGCAGGTCGCCCAGCTTCAGGTCGCGCACCGTGCCGATCGGCTGCGTCCCACCCGCCATCGCGCTGTGGTGCAGCACCGCCAGGCGACCCTCGGGGATCGGCAACGTCTCGGCGCCCGGCACCCTGGCGACCCGCTGCAGCCGCAGCGAGAGCTGGAGGTCGGTGGCGAGCTGTTGGCCGTCCATCACCACCGGGGGCCCGGCCAGCAGCCGCATCAGACGCTCGGGCAGGGCCAGTGCGGTTCTGAGGCTGAGGGCCTCGACGCGGGAGCGGGCGGTGGCGAGGGGGGAGTCGGTCACCCGGGCAACCTATCGCCCGCGCCGATCGTGTGACTCAGAGACGAAGCTCGGCGACGAAGACGCGACGCTCGCCGGGCAGCGTCTCCGACTGCACCAGCAGCTCGACGGGGATCTCGGTGCCGTCGGCACAGAGCACCGGCACCGTCACCGGCCGCCCGAGCAGCGGCGCGCGCCCCGTGGAGAGGTGCAGGGTGAAACCGGCCAGGTGGGCCTGGTGGAAGCGCTCCGGGATGATCGCGACCAGCCGCCTCCCGACCAGCTCGTCGGCGTCTGCGTAGCGCAGGATGTCGAGCGCGGAGCCGCTGACGGCGACGATCCGGTTGGTGTCGTCCGCGGCGACCAGCGCCTTCTGCGAGAGGCTGACGGTCTCGGGCGACCAGGTCAACGGCAGTCTGGCGGTGGCGGGGGCCGCCTCGCGCGCATGGGTCCACGGCGACGGGGCCCCACCGCCGCTCTGGCGCTCGATCTCGCCGCAGATCCAGCCGCGGAAGGCGCGGATCTCGGGCTGGGTGGGCGGCGTCAGGAACTCGCCCGCCTCCGCGAGTTGCAGGGCAGCATCCAGCGTCCGCTCCAGGACCCGGAAGTTCTCCAGGGCCGCCACCGGGATCGAGAGCACCTCGCGCGGGCTGGAGACGCCCGGCTCGATCGCGTTGGCCATCAGCTCCTCGGCGTCCTCGACCAGACCCGGGTCGGGCAGCTGCTCCCCGAGCAGGGCGACGGCCTCGCTGGCCGCCGCGTGGTCCTGCAGAACCGCCGTCGACTCGTCGTCCAAGGAGAAGAGCAGGTGCTCACGCAGCAGGGACGCGACGTGCTCACGCCACGCCACGTGCAGCAACAGCGGGACGTTGAGCAGGACCACCTCGACGGTGTTGGCCCCACGCGGACGACGCCCGTCGCGGCGCGGGGCGTCGGGCTCGACCGCCACGGCCTCGTTCTCGTAGTCACCGGTCTCGAGCTCGAACCACACCGTCTTGCCGTCGCCGCGCGAGTGGGCGCCCCAGCGTTGCACCATCCGCTGCAGCATCCGCAGGCCGCGACCGGTCCCGGAAAGGGTCGCGCCGTGCCGCAGGACCGGGAGCTGCGCGCTGCCGTCGCCGATCTCGACGCGCAGCCCGTCCTCACCGACGCGAGCCGTCACGTCGATGGGGGTGCCGGCGTGGACCAGCGCATTGGTCACGACCTCGCTGACCAGCAGCTCGGCGGTGTCCACCAGGTCCTCGCGGCCGGCCATCGCCAGCTCGTCGCGAATCAGCCTGCGCGCCTCCCCGACACTGGACGGGTGTGGCCGCAGTCTGCGGTAGACACCCAGACCAGACGAAGATTTCACGCCACCGTTGTACCCCATCCAGTACGGGTCAACCCGCATTGCTCCACGAGATGGGCTGTCCGCGGCGGATGTCACACTGGCCTCATGCACCAGGAGACCGCCGCCACCCCCCTCGCCGTACCCCCCGACGAGCCTGCCGGCGGCGACACCTTCGACGTCGAGCCGCCGTACGTCCCCGACCACGAGGCGCTCGCCGCCGTGGAAAAGTACGACGACCGCTTCCTGGACCGTGAGCTCTCCTGGCTGCACTTCAACCAGCGGGTCCTCGAGCTCGCCGAGGACGAGACGCTCCCGCTGCTCGAGCGGGTGCGCTTCCTGGCCATCTTCACCAGCAACCTCGACGAGTTCTTCATGGTCCGGGTGGCCGGCCTGAAGCGTCGGATCGCAGCCGGGGTGGCCGTGCGGGCAGCCTCGGGGCTGCTGCCGCGGGAGGTCCTCGAGCAGATCTGGACCGAGTCGCGCGCCCTGCTGGAGCGACATGCCCGGCTCTTCCGCGAGGTGATCGTGCCGGCGCTCAAGGAGGAGCGCATCGAGCTGGTCCGCTGGGACGAGCTCGACAAGGAGGAGCAGAAGTACTGCAAGAAGCTCTTCAAGGAGCGGGTCTTCCCGGTCCTGACGCCGTTGGCGGTCGACCCGGCCCACCCGTTCCCCTACATCTCGGGGCTCTCGCTCAACCTCGCGGTGCTGGTGCGCAACCCCAAGACCGGCAAGGAGCACTTCGCCCGGGTCAAGGTCCCGCCGATCTTCAACCGCTTCGTCCCGCTCGACAACCAGCGTTTCGTGCCGCTGGAGGACGTGATCCGCGAGCACCTCAAGCGGCTGTTCCCCGGCATGGAGGTCCTGGAGGTGCACTCGTTCCGGGTCACCCGCAACGAGGACCTCGAGGTCGAGGAGGACGACGCCGAGAACCTGCTCGCCGCGCTGGAGAAGGAGCTGCTGCGACGGCGCTTCGGCCCGCCGGTCCGCCTCGAGGTGGAGGAGTCGATCGCTCCCCCGGTGCTCGACCTGCTGATCTCCGAGCTGGGTGTCACCGAGGACGAGGTGTTCCGGCTGCCCGGCCCGCTCGACCTCCGGGGCCTGCACGGCATCGCCGACCTCGCCCGCGAGGACCTCAAGTACCCGGCCTTCGTGCCCACCACGCACCCGAAGCTGGCCGAGGTCGAGTCGTCCGCACCGGTGGACGTCTTCAAGGCCACCCGGCGTCACGACGTGCTCCTGCACCACCCCTACGACTCGTTCGCGACGAGCGTGCAGCGCTTCATCGAGCAGGCGGCCGCCGACCCGCACGTGTTGGCCATCAAGCAGACGCTCTACCGCACCTCCGGCGACTCCCCGATCATCGACGCCCTGGTCGACGCCGCCGAGGCCGGCAAGCAGGTGCTCGTGATCGTCGAGATCAAGGCGCGCTTCGACGAGCAGGCGAACATCCGCTGGGCGCGGAAGCTGGAGCAGGCCGGCTGCCACGTGGTGTACGGCCTGGTCGGGCTGAAGACCCACTGCAAGCTCTCGATGGTGGTCCGTGACGAGCCCGACGGCATCCGTCGCTACACCCACATCGGCACGGGCAACTACAACGGCAAGACCGCCCGCAGCTACGAGGACCTCGGGTTGATCACCACCGACGAACGGATCGGCGAGGACGTCGCCCACCTGTTCAACAACCTGAGCGGCTACTCGCGCAACGCGTCGTACGAACAGCTGCTGGTGGCGCCGGACTCCGTCCGCACCGGCCTGATCGACCAGATCCACCAGGAGATCTCACACCACCGGGCAGGTCGACCCGCCCGGATCAGGATCAAGGCCAACTCGGTGGTCGACGAGGCCATCATCGACGCCCTCTACCTCGCCTCGCAGGCGGGCGTGGAGGTCCAGATGCTGGTGCGCGGGATCTGCTCGCTGCGCCCCGGGGTGCCCGGGCTGTCGGAGACGATCGAGGTCCGATCGGTGCTCGGGCGGTTCCTCGAGCACAGTCGCGTCTTCTGGTTCGAGAACGGTGGCGAGCCCAAGGCCTGGCTGGGCTCGGCCGACATGATGCACCGTAACCTCGACCGACGGGTCGAGGTGCTCGTCCGCCTGCCCGGTGAGGAGGATCTCGCCGCCATCGCCGGTCTGCTGGACCTCGCCTTCGACCCGGACACCAGCGCCTGGGTGCTGGGCCCGGAGGGCACCTGGACCAGCAACGACGGCACCAAGCACCTGCAGGAGTCGCTCATCGAGCACCAGCGACGTCGTCGCGCGGGTGGCGGCTGAGACCGCGTCCAGACGGGCGGCGGAGCGGGGCTGGACAACCAGGCGCGCGCACCCCCTAGCATGAGCGCGTTCTCCCCCTGCCCGATCAGGAGTCCCCCGTGCGTCTGAAGTTCCGCCCGATCGACGCGACCTTCTACGACCTCTTCAGCGAGGCCGCCCAGCATCTGGTGGGCGGTGCCGAACTGCTCACCGAGATGCTCAGCGACACGGCCGACCGCGAGGACGTGGCCCGTCGGATGCGCGAGGCGGAGCATGCCGCCGACGAGACGACGCACGCGATCGTCCGGCGGGTGAACAGCACCTTCGTGACGCCGTTCGACCGGGAGGACATCTACGCGCTGGCCTCCGGTCTGGACGACGTGATGGACATGATGGACGAGGTCGTCGACCTGATCCTGCTCTACGAGGTCGCCGTACTGCCGCCGGAGCTGTCCGACCAGGTCGAGGTGATCCAGCGCTGCGCCGAGATCACGGCCGAGGCGATGCCCGACCTGAAGTCGATGAAGGGCCTCGACGAGTACTGGATCGAGATCAACCGACTCGAGAACGTCGGGGACCGCAACCACCGCCGGATGCTGGCCCACCTGTTCAGCGGTGAGTACAAGGCGATGGAGGTGCTGAAGCTGAAGGACATCGTCGAGTCGCTGGAGAGCGCGATCGACGCCTTCGAGTCGGTGGCTCACACGGTCGAGCAGATCGTCGTCAAGGAGTCCTGACCGGTGGAGCTCGCGATCATCGTCGCGGTGGTCGTCGTTGCCCTCGTCTTCGACTACACCAACGGTTTTCACGACGCCGCCAACGCGATCGCGACGTCCGTCTCCACCCGCGCGCTGACCCCGCGGGTGGCCCTGGGGTTGGCCGCGGTGATGAACTTCGTGGGTGCGTTCCTCGGCCAGAAGGTCGCCACCACGGTCTCGGAGGTGATCGATCCTCCGTCCGGCACGAGCGGTCTCGTGGTGGTGATGGCGGGTCTGCTCGGGGCGATCGCGTGGAACATGATCACCTGGTACTACGGCTTGCCCTCGTCGTCCTCGCACGCGCTGATCGGCGGCCTGGTCGGCGCCGCGCTCGCCTCCGCCACCTGGGTCAACTGGTCCAAGGTGATCGACAAGGTCGTGATCCCGATGATCGTCTCGCCGATCTTCGCGTTCTCGTTCGCCTTCGTGGTGATGGTGGCGATCATGTGGATCTTCCGTCGGGTGTCCCCGTCCCGGGCCAACCGCGGCTTCAAGCTCGCCCAGACCGCCTCGGCCGCCGCCATGGCGCTCGGCCACGGGCTGCAGGACGCGCAGAAGACGATGGGCGTGATCTTCCTGGCGCTGCTCACCGGCGGGTACGTCGCCCAGGGTGACGGCTTGCCGTTCTGGGTGATCGCGTCGGCGGCCGCGGCGATCTCGCTGGGCACGTACGCCGGCGGCTGGCGGATCATGCGCACGCTCGGACGCCGGATCATCGACCTCGACCCGCCCCGGGGTTTCGCCGCCGAGTCGGTGGCCGCCTCGGTGCTGTACACCACGGCGTACGCCTTCGAGGCGCCGATCTCGACCACGCACACGATCACCTCGGCGGTGATGGGCGTCGGCGCCACCAAGCGTTTCTCGGCCGTCCGCTGGGGGGTGGCCCGCTCGATCGTGACCGCCTGGGTGCTGACCTTCCCGATGGCCGGCCTGGTGGCCGCGTCGCTCTACTGGATCCTGAAGTTCGTCTTCCAGCTCCCCTGACCTGCCACTTGTGGTTGCTCACAAACAGCCCACCTGCCACTTGTGGTTGCTGAAATGCCGCCGACCCGTCAGTTCTGGTGGCCAGAAGTGACGGGTCGGTAGGTATAAAGCAACCACACGGGGCAGGTCAGCGGCCTTGCGGCAACCACAAGTGGCAGGTCAGCCGAAGCGGCCGGAGATGTACGCCTCGGTCGACTCGTGGTCGGGGGTGGTGAACATCTTCTCGGTCGGGTTGAACTCGACCAGGTGGCCGGGCTCGCCGGTCGCCTTGAGGTTGAAGAAGCCGGTGTCGTCGGAGACCCGCGCCGCCTGCTGCATGTTGTGGGTCACGATCACGATCGTGTAGTCCGACTTGAGGTCGTGGATCAGGTCCTCGATGGCCGATGTCGAGATCGGGTCGAGCGCCGAGCACGGCTCGTCCATCAGCAGCACCTGCGGCTCGACCGCGATCGCACGGGCGATGCACAGCCGCTGCTGCTGACCACCCGAGAGACCCATGCCGGGCTTGTTCAGCCGGTCCTTCACCTCTGCCCACAGGTTCGCGCTCTTGAGCGCACGCTCGACGATGTCGTCGGCCTCGGACCGCTTCAGCTTCTTGGCGTTCAGCCGGTTGCCGGCCAGCACGTTGTCGTAGATCGACATCGTCGGGAACGGGTTCGGCCGCTGGAACACCATCCCGATCTGACGACGTACGGCGACCGGGTCGACCGAGGGGTCGTAGAGGGACTGACCGTCGACCATGATCTTGCCCTCCACGCGCGCCCCCGGGATCACCTCGTGCATCCGGTTGAGCGAGCGCAGCATGGTCGACTTGCCGCACCCCGACGGGCCGATGAACGCGGTCACCGAGCGCGCCTTGATGGTCATGCTGACACCCTCCACGGCGAGGAAGTCGCCGTAGTAGATGTTCAGGTCCGAGACGTCGATGCTCTTGGCCATGTCCAATATCTCCTTCAGCGCCCGGTCTTGGGGGCGAAGATCTTTCCGATGACGCGAGCCAGGAGGTTGAGCACCATGACGATGATGATCAGCACCATGGCGCCGGCCCAGGCGTAGCTCAGGCCCTTGTCGGTCGAGGTCGTGTACTGCGTGTAGATGAAGACCGGCAAGGTCATCATCCGCCCGTCGAACAGGTTCGTGTTCACCGAGTCGGTGAAGCCCGCCACCACGAGCAGCGGCGCCGTCTCACCGATCACCCGCGAGATCGCCAGCACGACACCGGTGACGATGCCGCCGAAGGCGGTCGGGATGACGACGCCGACGATCGTGCGCCACTTCGGCACGCCCAGGGCGTACGACGCCTCGCGCAGGTCGTCGGGCACCAACCGCAGCATCTCCTCGGTGGAGCGGACCACGGTCGGGATCATCAGCAACGAGAGCGCGACCGCACCCCCGAAGCCGAAGCGCACGGCGGGGCCCAGGATCAGCACGAAGAGCGAGAGAGCGAAGAGGCCGGCCACGATCGAGGGGATGCCGGTCATCACGTCGACCAGGAAGGTCAGCACGCGCGCGAGCCGCTTCCCCTTGCCGTACTCGATCAGGTAGATCGCGGCGAAGATGCCCACCGGCACCGAGATCAGGGTCGCCATGCCGGTGACCAGCAGCGTTCCGATCAGGGCGTGGTAGAGCCCGCCCTGGTCGTCGCCGATCACGTTGCGCATGGAGTAGGTCATGAACTCCGGGCTGAGCACCGGGGCGCCGTTGGTCACGACGGTGACCAACAGCCAGGCCAGCGGGAGCAGGGCCGCGCCGAACGCCGCCCAGACCAGCGTGGTGGCCAGCCGGTCGACCGCCGAACGACGACCCTCGACCGTGTAGGCCCAGAGCGGGAGACCGACCGTGAAGGCGGCCACCCCGAGGAAGACGGCGAGCGCGAGCGAGGTCCCGATCAACAGGCCGAACGCGGCCACGGCGACGGCCATGACACCGATCAGCACGGGCGCCCACTTCGGCAGGCGCGGGCCCGTCAGGGCGATGGCAGCGGGGCGCTGCTCCTCGACGACGGTCATCGGCCCATCCTCCGCTCACTGCGCCCGGCGATGTAGCGAGCCAGGAAGTTCACCGCGAACGTGAAGGCGAACAGCACCAGGCCGGTGGCGATCAGGACGGCCTGCTTGTCCGGGCTGGCCTCCTTGTAGTTCACCGCGATGTTGGAGGCGATCGTCGCCGGGTTGTCGCTGGAGATCAGGTTGAGGGTCACGATCGGCGAGGCCGAGAGCACCATCGCCACGGCCATCGTCTCGCCCAGGGCCCGGCCCAGGCCGAGCATCACGGCCGAAACCATGCCGGAGCGCGCGTAGGGGAAGACGGCGAGCCGGATCATCTCCCATCGGGTGGCACCCAGGGCGAGCGCCGCCTCCTCGTTGAGCCGCGGCGTCTGCGCGAAGACCTCACGGCAGATCGCGGTGGTGATCGGCAGGATCATGATCGCCAGCACGACACCGGCGGTGAGCAGGGTGCGACCGGTGGCGGACGGCGGGCCGGCGAAGAACGGCAGGAAGCTGAGGTGCTCGTGCAGCCAGCCCTGGACCGGTCGGATGCTGCCGGCCAGGACGCCGCCGCCCCAGAGGCCGTAGACGACGCTCGGTACGGCGGCCAGCAGATCCATGATGTAGGCGACCGGGGCCGCGATCCGCTTCGGCGCGTAGTGCGAGATGAACAGCGCGATCGCGATCGCGAACGGAACCGAGATGACCAGCGCGAGGACCGCGGCGAGCGTCGTCCCGTAGACCAGCGGGCCGACGTACCCCAGGAAGGTCGTGGCCGGGCGGTAGAACGACTCGTCGACCGAGAGGCCGGGGTATCCCTCGATGGCGAGGAAGACGAAGACACCCGCCAACGCCAGCATGATGGCGCCACCGGAGGTGACGGCCAGGCCGGCGAAGACGCGGTCGCCGAAACGGCGAGGCGGCTTCTGGTGTGACACGGGGGCTGACACAGGACTCCTGACGAATCAGACACGATTGTGCGGCGGCCCGGTGAGGGGCCGCCGCACAACGGCGGGCTTCGTGACGAGCACGACCCTACTTGGCCGAGATCGACTCCACGAGAGCCATGGCCTCTTCCTGGATCGAAGCCTCCAGCGGAGCGGAGCCGGCCTCACCGGCGGCGGCCTCCTGGCCCTCCGTCGAGACGACGTAGGTCAGGTAGCCCTTGACCAACTCGGCGTCGTCGGCCGAGGCGTACGTCGAGCAGGCCAGCAGGTACGACACGAGCAGGACCGGGTAGGCGCCCGACTCGGTGGTCGCCCGGTCCAGCTCGAGGGCCATGTTGGACTCGGAGGCGCCCTCGACCCGCGGGGAGACCGCAAGGACCTTGGCGGCGCCCTCGGCGGACGGGGTGTTGAACTCGTCGCCGACCTTGACCGCGACGACGCCGAGGTCGCCGGCGGCGCTGTCGTCGGCGTAGCCGATGGTGCCCTGACCGCTGCTCACGGCACCGACCAGGCCGGAGGTGCCGTCAGCGGCCTCGCCGCCCTTGATCGCAGCCGGCCAGAGACCGTCGGGCTCGTGGGACCAGGCGCCGTCGGAGGCGGCCTCGAGGTACTTGGTGAAGTTCTCCGTGGTGCCCGAGTCGTCCTGGCGGTGCACCGGCGTGATCGTCATGTTCGGCAGGTCGACGCCGTCGTTCTCGGCCGCGATCGCCGGGTCGTTCCACTTCGTGATCTTGCCGGCGAAGATCTTCGCGATCACCGGAGCGGAGAGGTTCAGCGAGTCGATGCCGTCGAGGTTGAACACGACCGCGATCGGGCTGACGTAGGCGGGGATCTGGATGACGTCGCCGCCGCAGCGCTTGTCGGCCGCGGCCAGCTCGCCCTCCTCGTCGCTCAGCGCCGCGTCGGTGCCGGCGAAGAGGTACGCCTCGGAGATGAAGTTCTCCCGGCCGCTGCCGGAGCCGACCGGGTCGTAGTTGACGGTCGCGTCGGGGTTCTCCCCCTGGAAGCCGGCGCGCCAGGCGGCCTGGGCCTTCTCCTGCGAGGAGGCGCCGCCGCCGGCGATGGAACCGGAGAGGCCCGAGCCACTCTCACCGTTGGAGCCGCCCGCCTCGTTGCCTGCTGCGCACGAGGACAGGGCAAGGGTCAGGGCGGCGATACCGGGCACGAGGGCCCGGCGGATGGAAGTGCGGTTCACTTCGTGTCTCCTGGTGTCTGTGGAGTGCTGACGTCCGAGAACGTAGGCAGCCGAAGTGACCGGTTCGGCGGCCGTCGGTGAACGCGGGGTGAACTCGCCCCGTCCACCGGACCCCGCTGAGGCGGGAACGAGACGACCATCACATGAAATCGGCCCGGGAGCCTTGACAGGGCCGACCGCGAGCATCGACCTCTCGACCTCAGACGCCGTGCCGTTCCAGCGCCACGATCCGGCCCTTGCGCACGTGCGCGACGATCATCTCGGCGGTCTCCAGCTGCGGCTCCAGCTCCGCGACCCCCAGCGCGTCGAGGACCGCGGGCAGCACCGGCCGGTGCGTGCACAGGACGCCGTTGTCGTCGCCCTCCACCAGCGCCTCGACGGCCGCGGTCACGCCCTCCGGCGTCGACCCCTCCTCGCTGACGGCGTCGCACTCCTCCAGACACAGGCCGGTGGCATCGACGTACGGGTTCACGGTCTGCAGGCAGCGCTGGTTCGGCGAGCTGACCACCCGGGTCACGCCGTACGCCGCCAGCAGCGGGACCAGCTGCTCGGCCTGGCGGCGGCCCGCCTCCACGAGGGGGCGGCGCCGGTCGTCGCCGGTCCAGCTCTTCCGCGTCTGGGCGCTGCCGTGGCGCAACACCACGACCGCGTGGGTGGCCTTGCGGAGCTTCTTCGCCTCCCGCAGCGTGTCGACGTCGTGCTCGTAGGTCAGCCGCTCCAGCGCCTGGTCGTAGGGCACCCACTCGACGGCGTCGATCTCGTCGTTCAACGGGTAGCCCGACACGTCGTCGTCCCCGACCACCCGGCCGACCCAGTAGTGCACGCTCTTCATCCGGGCGCCGTTGGGGTAGCGCTGCGAGGCGAGTGGTGCCCCCAGGCGGACCCGTACGCCGGTCTCCTCGGCGACCTCGCGCACCGCCGCCGTGGTGCGGTGCTCGCCGGGGTCGAGCTTGCCCTTGGGGAACGACCAGTCGTCGTAGCGCGGGCGGTGCACGAGCAGCACCTCGCGGCCCGGCCGGAAGACCACGACCCCGGCCGCCTGGACGTCGGAGAACATGGTCCTCGTCTGGGGAGTCGTGGGGGCCTGCTGCGCCACCCGCTTCTGGGCCATGCCGCTAGTCTCACACCACCCCGATGCGGAACAGGAGCCCAGGTGTCGAAACGTCTCACGACCGGGGTCGTGGCAGCTCTCGTCGCCCTCACCCTGATCGCCGTCCTCGGCACCCTGTGGTGGCGCGAGGCCCACCGGAGCGACTTCCAGCGGGCCGCGGACCTGGTGCCCGCGGACTCCGAGCGACTCTCCTGGACCGACTGGGGCAGCGTCCGCGACCAGCTCGACGTCCGACTGGACGCCGACTCCTCGGTCAACGAGGTCAGCGACTTCCTGGCGCAGGGCTACGACGCCGACCTGACCTCCACCTCGGCGCTGGTCGAGTCCGCACCGGTGATGCAGGCGCGCTTCGGCTTCTCCCCGGCGACCGTGGACTGGGAGATCTTCAGCCAGTCCAGCAACGGCGCCGTGGTGATCGTGCAGCTGCCGGACGGCACCGACTTCGACGACCTGGGCGACCGGATCGAGGCCTTGGGCTACAGCCGTCCCTCCGACGAGGCCGGCGTGTGGCGCGGCGGGGACGACCTGCTCACCACGATCGGGCCGAACCTCACCCCCGAGCTGCAGTACCTCGCGCTCGACGAGGGGCAGGGCCTGGTGCTGAGCAGCGACAACGCCGCGTTCCTCGACACGGCCCTCGACCAGCTCGGGGACGGGGTCGAGGGCGACCTCGCCGAGGTCGTCGACGCCTCCGCCGACGCGCTCTCCGCCTCCGTGTACGACGGCACCTACACCTGCACCGCGCTCGCGATGAGCCAGGCCGATGAGGCCGACCAGGACCAGGCGGCCGAGCTGCTGGAGCAGGCGGGCAAGGTCAACCCGATCCGCGGGTTCGCGATGTCGGTGCTGCCCGGGGGCGACGTCCGGGTCGCGATGGCGTTCGAGAACGACGACCAGGCGGTCACCAACGCCGACACCCGCGCCGTCCTGGTCGCCGGCCCGGCGCCGGGGCAGGGCGGCGACTTCACCGACCGGTTCCGGGTCGACGCGGTCACCGCCGAGGGCCGGATCGTCCGGTTCGACCTGGTCCCCCGCGAGGGCGCCTACGTCCTGTCGGACCTCAGCGCCGGCCCGGTCCTCTTCGCCGCCTGCTGACGACGTACGACGACCCGGGTCCGAAGCTCCGGACCCGGGTCGATCGTGTGCTGCTCAGCTGATCGGCGACGCTCAGGCGTCGATGACGATCGGGATGATCAGCGGGCTGCGGCGGAAGGTCTTGTGCGACCAGCGGCTGATGTCGCGGCTGATCATCTGCTCCAGCTGGTGGGCGTCGCCGATGCCCTCGGAGGCGGCCCGGGCGAGGGTCCGCTCGATGACCTGGACGGCCGGGTCGAAGGCCTTCGGCTCGTGCACGAAGCCACGGACCAGGAAGTCCGGCGGGTCGGCCAGCTTGCCGGTGTCGGCGTCGACGATGGCGAGGACGGTGACGACACCCTCCTCGGCCAGCGTGCGCCGGTCCTTCAGGGTGGCCTCGGTGACGCCGCCGACCTGCTGGGCGTCGACGAAGACCAGCCCGGCCTGGACCTTGCCGGTGATCTTGGCGTGACCGTCGACCAGGTCGACGACGACGCCGTCCTCGGCGAGCACGACGTTCTTCGGGTCCATGCCGGTCTTGATCGCCAGGTCCGCGTTCGCGCGCAGGTGGCGGTACTCGCCGTGCACGGGCATCACGTTCTTGGGCTTGATGATGTTGTAGCAGTAGACGAGCTCGCCGGCGCTGGCGTGACCCGAGACGTGCACCTTGGCGTTGCCCTTGTGCACGACGTTCGCACCCCAGCGGGTGAGCCCGTTGATCACGTTGGAGATGGCGTTCTCGTTGCCCGGGATGACCGAGCTGGCCATCAGGATCGTGTCGCCCTCGCCGACCCGGATCTTGTGGTCGCGCGCGGCCATCCGGGACAGCGCGGCCAGCGGTTCGCCCTGCGAGCCGGTGCAGATCAGGGTGGCCTTGTTGGCGGGCAGCCGCTCGAGCTGGTCGAGCGGCACGATCAGGCCCTCGGGCACGTTGAGGTAGCCGAGGTCCTGGGCGACGCCCATGTTGCGGACCATCGAGCGGCCCACGAAGGCGACCTTGCGGCCGTGCGCGTGCGCGGTGTCGAGGACCTGCTGGATGCGGTGCACGTGACTGGCGAAGCTGGAGACGATCACCCGGCGCGGAGCGGTCCGGAAGACCTGCTCGATGGCCGGGGTGAGCTCGCGCTCGGAGGTGGTGAAGCCGGGCACCTCGGCGTTGGTGGAGTCGGTCAGGAAGAGGTCGACGCCCTCCTCGCCGAGGCGGGCGAAGCCGCGCAGGTCGGTGATCCGCTGGTCCAGCGGGAACTGGTCCATCTTGAAGTCGCCGGTGTGCAGGACCAGCCCGGCACCGGTGCGGATGCCGACGGCCAGACCGTCGGGGATGGAGTGGTTGACCGCGAGGAACTCGAGGTCGAAGTTGCCGAGCGTGGTCTTCGCGCCCTCCTTGACCTCGCGGAGCTCGGGACGGATCCGGTGCTCCTTCAGCTTCTCCTTGATCAGCGCCAGGGTCAGCTTGGAGCCGATCAGCGGGATGTCGGCGCGCTCACGCAGCAGGTAGGGCACGCCCCCGATGTGGTCCTCGTGACCGTGGGTCAGCACGACGGCGACGACCTTGTCGAGGCGGTCCCGGATCCAGCTGAAGTCGGGCAGGATCACGTCGACGCCGGGCTGGTGCTCCTCGGGGAAGAGCACGCCGCAGTCGACGATCAGCAGCTGGCCGTCGTACTCGAAGACGGTCATGTTGCGACCGATCTCGCCGAGCCCGCCGAGGGCGACGACGCGGAGGCCGTTCTTCGGCAGCTTCGGGGGCTTCTGGAGTTCTGGGTGCGGGTGGCTCATGGGTGTTCTGTCCCTTTCCGGGAGTCAGCGCGTCATGCGCAAGGTGGGCGAGGGTCTAGCTGCCACTGGCAGGCAGAGCCTCGAGGAGAAGATCGGGATGGTCGCGGGTCACCGAACGGACCCGCCAGATGTCCGGGAAGAGCGCGAGCAGGGTGCCGTCGGAGCGCTCGAGCACCTCGACCTGGCGGACGCCGGCGAGGATCTCCGCGCCCGCGGCGTCGGTACGGCGGGCGACGCTGTAGGCGAGCGACTCCAGCTTGACCGGGGCCTTGAACTCGGCCTCCATCCGGGCCACGACGACCTCGAACTGCATCGGCCCGACCGCGGCGAGCACCGGGTTCTGCGCTCCGCGCAGGTCGGAGCGGAGCACCTGGACGACGCCCTCCTGGTCGAGCTGCTCGATGCCGCTGCGGAACTGCTTGTAGCGGCTGGTGTCGGCGGCCCGGCAGGTGGAGAAGTGCTCGGGGGCGAAGCTCTCGATCGGCGGGTAGCGCACCGGCTCGCCGGCGTAGATCGTGTCGCCGACGCGCAGGGAGGAGGCGTTGACCAGGCCGATCACGTCGCCGGGCAGCGCCAGCTCGACCGAGGAGCGCTCGCGCCCGAAGACGGCCTGGGCGTACTTGGTGGCGAAGGGGCGACCGGTGCCGGCGTGCGTGACGACCATGCCGCGCTCGAAGACGCCCGAGCAGACCCGGGCGTAGGCGAGCCGGTCGCGGTGGGCGGAGTCCATGCCGGACTGGACCTTGAAGACGAAGGCGCTGAAGTCGCCGTCGACCGGGCGGACCACGTCGTCGAGGCCGGGCGAGTCCGAGGGCGGCGGGGCGAGCTCGAGCAGAATCTCGAGGAGCTGGGCGACACCGAAGTTCTGCAGGGCGGAGGCGAAGAGCACCGGGGTGGTCTCGCCGGCCAGGAAGCGCGTCTGGTCGTGGTCGGCGTCGTCGGCGCTGAGCAGCTCGTGCTCCTCGGTGGCGCTCTCCCACGCCTCCCCGGCCACCTCGGCGGCCTCGTCGGCGTCCATGTGCTTCTCGGGCGCCCGGGTGGCGCCGCCGGCGGTCCGGGTGAACTGGATGAAGCCGCCGCTGCGGCGGTCGAGGACGCCGCGGAAGTCCCCGGAGACGCCGACCGGCCAGGTCAGCGGGGTCGGCTTGAGCTTGATCTGCTTCTCGATGGAGTCCATCAGCTCGAGCGGGTCGAGGCCGGGACGGTCCCACTTGTTGATGATCGTGATCACCGGGATGCCCCGGTGGGCGCAGACCTGGAAGAGCTTCAGGGTCTGCGGCTCGAGGCCCTTCGCGGCGTCGACCAGCATCACGGCCGAGTCGACGGCGGAGAGCACCCGGTAGGTGTCCTCGGAGAAGTCCGAGTGACCGGGGGTGTCGACCAGGTTGACCACGTGGTCGCGGTAGGTGAACTGCAGGGCGGCGGAGGTGATCGAGATGCCGCGGGCCCGCTCCATCTCCATCCAGTCGGAGACGGTTCCCCGGCGCCCGGCCTTGCCGTGCACGGCGCCCGCCTCGGAGATGACCGCCGCGTGCAGGGCGAGCGCCTCGGTGAGGGTCGACTTCCCGGCGTCGGGGTGGCTGATCACCGCAAACGTGCGTCGGGGTCGGGGGTCGTCGTGAACTGCCATGGCGGCCCAACCTACCGCCGTGCGCGGGTCGGCCCCGAATCCCCGGGGTGCGGTCAGGCCACGTCGCGGCGCCGCAGCCCCATCACACCCAGCACCGCCAGCGCGAGCGCCAGCGCCAGCACCGTGAACGTCGGCACCGCGGCGAACGGCTCGACCGGCATCAGCGGCAGGTGGTCATACGGCGAGAGGGCGTTGAGCCAGTCGGGGAACTTCAGCAGGGCGCTGAGGTAGACCTGCACGAAGACCCACGCCACCAGGGCGTACGACGCGAGCGTGCGGCGCGGCCACCAGCCGGTCAGCAGGACCGCGATCCCGGCGAGCACCAGGGTGCCCGGGACCTGCACGACACCGGCGGCGACGATGCGCCCGAAGCCCGCCGACTCGGCCCCGGTCAGCCAGAACCCGATGGCGGCGGCCAGCGCCCCGAGGACCATCAGCCCGACCGTGGTCACCAGGGTGACGGTGAGCGAGCCCACGGCCCACCGGGACCGCGACAGTCCGGTCGAGAGCAGCGCCTCCGCGCGCCCCGCGGCCTCCTCGCTGTGCAGCCGGTTCACGGAGGCGACCGAGTACCCGGCGACCGCCACCGCCATCAGCGCGAACATCGTGGCCAGGAAGGCGTCCGCCGGACTCCCCCCGGTCAGCGCGAAGAACTGCTGGAGCTCCGGGTTGGACTCGAGCATCTCGTTGACCTCGGGGCCGACCGTGCCCGCCAGCGCTCCGAACAGCACCAGGCCGACCGCCCACCCGACGACGCTGCCGCGCTGCAGGCGCCAGGCCAGCCCGACACCGGTGCTCAGCGAGGGGCGGGCCCGTTCGGGGCCGGGTCGGGGGTGCAGCAGGCCGCCGCCGGTGTCGCGGTGGGCGGTCAGCCAGGCAGCGAGCAGGAAGAGCACCGCGGCCAGCAGCACGAGCGGCACCAGGACCCACCAGCGAGCGGCGCCGTACGGCTGGGCCATCAGGGCCCATCCCAGCGGGGAGAGCCAGGTCAGCGCGTTCTCGGCGACGTCCCCGATCCCACGCACGACGAAGAGGACGGCCAGCACTGCGCCGGCCATTCCCCGGGCACTGCGGGCGGAGACCGTGATCTGCGCGGTGACCGCGGCCACCGCGGTGAAGACGAGCCCGGTCGCCGCGAACGTGGCCCCGTGCAGGACCGAGCCGGCCACCTCGAGATCGCCGACGACCAGCAGCACGGCGTCCACCACCCCGAGCACGAGGGAGGCCGCCGTCGCGACGATCATCGCCGCGGCCGTGCCGGCGTGCCGACCCAGGACCGTGGCCCGCAGCAGCTCGGCCCGGCCCGCCTCCTCCTCCGCGCGGGTGTGTCGCACCACCAGGAAGATCACCATCAGCGCGATGGCGATCAGGCCGGTGACCGACACCTCGTACGACGTGATCGCGCCGACGTTGTCGAGGCCGTCCGGCCGCCCGCTGAGCAGCCTGGTGGCAGCCGAGTCGGCGACCCGGGCGTAGCCGGCGACCGCTTCGGGCGTGGTGTAGAGCCCGGGCACCAGCAGGGCGGTGGCGCCGGTGAGCGCGCCCAGGGAGACGATCCAGATCGGCAGGCGGATCCGGTCGCGGCGCAGGATCAGTCGGGTCAGCTGCCAGGTGCCGGTGAAGGAGCTCATGAGGTCGCGTCGTCGTCGTAGTGCCGCAGGAAGAGCTCCTCCAGGGTCGGCGGGTGGGCGGTCAGGGACAGCACCCCGGCCCGGCTCAGCAGCGCCATCGCCGCGTCGAGGTGGTCGGTGTCGACGTCGAAGGTGACCCGGCCGTCGTGGATGGTCGGCCGGTGCACCCCGGCCAGCGCCTCGAGCCCCTCGACCGGGCTCGCGGTCTCCGCGACCACGGTGGTGCGGGTTAGGTGGCGCAGGTCCGCCAGGGTGCCGCTCTGCACGACCCGGCCGGCCCGGATGATGCTCACCTTGTCGCAGAGCGCCTCCACCTCCGCGAGGATGTGGCTGGAGAGCAGCACGGTGGCGCCGTCGGCGAGCGCCTCGTGCACGCAGGCCTGGAAGGCCGCCTCCATCAGCGGGTCCAACCCGGCGGTCGGCTCGTCGAGGAGGAGCAGCTCGGCGCGCGAGGCCAGGGCTGCCACCAGGGCCACCTTCTGCCGGTTGCCCTTGGAGTAGGTCCGGGCCCGCTTGCTGGGGTCGAGCTCGAAGCGTTCGATCAGCTCGGCACGCCGCGCCTCGTCCAGCCCCCCGCGCAGCCGTCCCATCAGGTCGATGACCTCACCCCCGGTGAGGTTGGGCCAGAGGTTCACGTCTCCCGGGACGTAGACCAGCCGGCGGTGCAGCGAGGCCGCCTCCCGCCACGGGTCGCCCCCCAGCAGCTCCGCCCGCCCGGAGTCGATGCGCAGCAGTCCGAGCAGCACCCGCATGGTGGTGGACTTGCCGGACCCGTTGGGGCCCACGAAACCGTGCACCTCGCCGGTCTCCACGTGCAGGTCGAGTCCGTCCAGCGCCCGCACGTTCCCGAAGGTCTTCACCACGTCGTCGAGCCCCAGAGCCAGCGTCATACCTCCAACGTAGACCCACCCCGATGCCCGGGGCCGGACATCGGGGCCGGACATCTGGGCCGGACATCGGGTTCAGCGGAAGCGGCGCAGGCGCAGGCTGTTGGTGACCACGAAGACGGACGAGAACGCCATCGCCGCCCCGGCGAGCATCGGGTTGAGCAGGCCGGCGGCGGCCAGCGGCAGCGCCGCGACGTTGTAGGCGAACGCCCAGAACAGGTTGCCCTTGATCGTGCCGAGCGTACGGCGCGACAGTCGCACCGCATCCGCGGCGACCCGCAGGTCACCGGAGACCAGGGTGAGGTCGCTGGCCTCGATCGCGACGTCGGTGCCGGTGCCCATCGCCAGCCCCAGGTCGGCCTGGGCCAGGGCGGCGGCGTCGTTCACCCCGTCGCCCACCATGGCGACGACCCGACCCTCGGCCTGGAGCCGTTTGACCACGTCGACCTTCTCGGCGGGCAGCACGTCGGCGACCACCTCGTCGATCCCGACCTCCGCCGCGACCGCGCGGGCCGCCCGTTCGTTGTCCCCGGTCAGCAGCACCGGCGCCAGGCCCAGCGCGCGCAACCGGTCGAGTCCCTCGGCCGAGGTGGGCTTCACGGTGTCGGAGACGACCAGGACGCCACGCGCCCGGCCCTGCCACCCGACCACGACCGCGGTCCGGCCGGCCGATTGGGCACGCTCCACCGCCGCGGTGAGCTCGGCCGGCACCGACTGACCCTGCTGCTCGAGCAGGCGCGGTCGGCCGAGCACGGTGTCGCGGCCCTCGACCAGCCCCCGGACGCCCAGCCCCTCGAGGTTGGCGAAGTCGGAGACCTCCGGCAGCGGGCCCTCGGAACCGGCGACGACGGCCCGTGCGATCGGGTGCTCGGAGGCGGACTCGAGTGCTGCCGCGACCCGTCGTACGACGTCGGCGTCCTCGCCCTCCGCAGCGACGACGTCCACGAGCGTCATCCGACCGGTCGTCACGGTGCCGGTCTTGTCGAGCACGATCGTGTCGATGCGGCGGGTGGACTCGAGCACCTCGGGCCCGCGGATCAGAATGCCGAGCTGGGCGCCCCGGCCGGTGCCGACCATCAGAGCGGTCGGCGTGGCCAGCCCGAGCGCGCAGGGGCAGGCGATGATCAGCACGGCCACCGCAGCGGTGAAGGCGGCGGTGACCCCTCCCCCGGCCAGCAGCCAGCCGGCGAGGGTGAGCAGGGAGAGGGCGATCACGGCGGGCACGAAGACGCCGGAGACCCGGTCGGCGAGTCGTTGCACCTCGGCCTTGCCGTTCTGCGCCTCCTCGACGAGCCGGGCCATCTGGGCCAGCTGGGTGTCGGCACCGACCCGGGTGGCGCGGACGACGAGTCGGCCCCCGGCGTTCACGGTCGCGCCGGTGACCTCGTCGCCGGGCTCGACCTCAACCGGCACGGACTCGCCGGTCAGCATCGAGGCGTCGACCGCGGACGTGCCGGACGTGACCTGGCCGTCGGTGGCGATCTTCTCCCCGGGCCGGACCACGAAGCTGTCCCCGACCGCGAGCTGCTCGGCCGGGACCATCACCTCCACGCCGTCGCGCAGGACGGCGACCTCCTTGGCCCCGAGCGACATCAGGGCCCGCAGGGCGGCGCCGGCCTGGCGCTTGGAGCGCTTCTCGAACCAGCGGCCGGCGAGCAGGAAGGTGGTGACGCCGGCCGCGACCTCGAGGTAGATGTTCGACAGGCCGTCGGTGCGCTCGACGGTGAACCGGAACTCGTGGGTCATCCCGGGCATGCCCGCGTGGCCGAAGAAGAGCGCGACCAGCGACCAGCCGTACGCCGCGAGCACCCCCATCGAGACCAGGGTGTCCATGGTGGTGCTGCCGTGCCGGGCGTTGGTCCAGGCGGCCCGGTGGAAGGGCAGGGCGCCCCAGACCACGACGGGCGAGGCCAGGGTCAGCGAGGCCCACTGCCAGTTGGTGAACTGCCACGCGGGCACCATCGCCAGGGCGATGACCGGGACCGTGAGCAGGGCCGAGACGACCAGCCGCTGGCGCAGCTCGTCGGCCTCACCGTCTCCCGGTCCGGCGGACACACCGGGCTCGTCACCGACGGGGGCGCTGGCCGGCAGCTCGGCGGTGTAGCCGGCGGCCGCGACGGTGGCCAGCAGCTGCTCGGGGTCCAGCGACTCCGGGTAGGTGACCTTCGCCTTCTCGGTGGCGTAGTTCACCGTGGCCTGCACGCCGTCGAGCTTGTTGAGCTTGCGCTCGATCCGGTTGGCGCACGAGGCGCAGGTCATCCCGGAGATCGCGAGCTCGACGCTCGCGCTCGACGCCGGGGTGACCGTGTCAGACAAGGGAGTAGCCGGCCTCGGAGACGGCCGCCTCGACCCGGTCACGCTCGATCGGCTGAGCGCTGGTGACGGTGACGGTGCCGGTGGGCAGGTCGACGGCGACGTTCTCGACGCCCTCGATCTCGCTGATCTCCTCGGTCACGCTGGCCACGCAGTGGCCGCAGGTCATGCCGGTGACGGTCCAGTCGGTGGTGGTGCTCATCGGTTCTCCTCCGGGTCGGACGTGCGGGTGACGGATCAGGAACGGACCAGGCGGGCGATCGCCTCGACGGCCTCGGCGACCTTCTCGCGGGCCTCGTCGTCGCCGACTCGTGCGGCATTCACGACACAGTGCTGCATGTGCTCCTCCAGCAGGCCGAGCGAGACGGCCTGGAGGGCCTTCGTCATCGCGGAGACCTGGGTGAGGATGTCGATGCAGTACGTCTCCTCCTCGACCATGCGCTGCAGGCCGCGCGCCTGGCCCTCGACCCGGCGCAGCCGCTTGAGGTAGTCGTCCTTGCGATGGAGGTAGCCGTGACCGTGGTCCGTCATGGCACCAAACATACCCCCCTGGGGTATGTCGTTCAAGGGGGAGGCGGTGGCTCTCGACCCCGGACGTGAGCGGTCAGTCGTGGGCGGGTCGGGCGTCGTCCACGCCGAGGATCTGGTCGATCTGGGCGTCGGTCAGCGGATCATCCGCCTCGCTCGCCGCGATGATCAGGTTGGTGGTCAACTCCACCTCACCCAGGAGGTCAGGGTCTTCGAGGCTCACGTCGAACTGATCCCGCACCTGGTCACTCTCCTCTGCCGTCGTGGGTGGTCGGTTGCCACCCGCCCAGCCTGCCCGACGCCTCCAAGAATGAAACGCCCTGGCCCGGAATCTGACCTGTCAGGGGGATCACGTACCCCTCACATGGAAGCGAGGCCCCACCCGAACGGGTGGGGCCTCGCCTGAAGACTTTGGTGGACAGGTGCTGCCCGGTCTTCGTTACGCGATCAGATCGCGCGGACGTTCTCCGCCTGGGGACCCTTGGGGCCCTGCGTGACGTCGAACTCGACCTTCTGGTTCTCGTCCAGGGACTTGTAGCCCTGGGTCTGGATCGCCGAGTAGTGCACGAAGACGTCGTCGCCGCCGTCCTCCTGCGCAATGAAGCCGAAACCCTTCTCGGCGTTGAACCACTTCACGGTGCCTTGAGCCATTGCTCTGTACTCCTATATCGGTGCGAAAGGCCATCACTTCAACGGCCTCGCATCAGATGCGGTGACACGTCGCTCCGACCCTGGATTGGCACCCATGAGAAGAAACGCCGTTGGATCACAAACTCCGCGGGCGTCAGACCTGCTGGAACTTGCACCTGTTGCAACTACGACAGTACCAACTGATCAGCCCGGGACCAGATTCCCGGAGCACTTTTCTTTACGAACCCTCCTGACGGACCCCATGCGGGGTGTCCGCGGGGGCCTCTCGACGCCGCGTTCGAGCCGTCCCGGCGTCGGCCCAGCACGGTGATCTCGGTGGCCACCGTGGCCGTATCCGGGACGCCGGGGATCAGCGCGAGGGATCGTCGGCCACGTGTTCCGGCGAGGAACCGCTGCCTCGGCGTGGTCTCACGCCCTGAGACGGGCTCAGCGGATGAGCTCGGTCTCGGGGTGGAACGTCACCCAGGCGAACCAGAACGTGTCGAGGTGGACGACCGGAGTGAGCCGCTTGCCGGCGAGCGGGCCGGACGTGGCCTGACCCAGGACGTTCCAGCGGGTGCCGGTCTCGGCGTCGCGGAACCCGTTGCCCTGGCGGGCGAAGGTCAGCTCGCGGCCCTTGATCGCGGTCTCGAAGACTCCCACCGAGCCGATGTCGGCGCCCTTGCTGATCGTGCCCGTGTCCAGCGCGGACGACTGCCCGGGCCGGTGCCAGAGCACCACGTCGGTGCCGTCGAGCTCGAGCATCCGGGGCTCGGCGCCCACCAGTGAGCTGCGCAGGACCGCGATGACGTCGTCGCCCCGCGCGAGACCGATCACCCGCTCCTTCACCACCAGGCGGTCGTCCGGGTCCTCGGGCAGGCGGAACGGCACCATGCTGTCGAGGTCGTCGTACCCGAGGTAGGGGTTCTGCCCGTAGGGACGATCGTGGCCGGTCCGCCGGTTCAGCACCAGCGAGTCGCCGAACGCCTCGCGGAACTCCTGCCAGGAAACGACGCCCATCGGGATCGCCGCCAGCTTCTCGCCGGTCAGCACCCCGATCGAGGCCTCGCCGGTGAGCTGGGGCCACAGGGACTCGGTCTGGCGGTCGTACATGACGAGGTTGTCGGCGTAGAGGCGTCCCGACGTGCCGAAGGTGAGCACCCGGCCGCCGACCTCGCGCTCGAAGGCCACCCCGGAGTTGCACAGCGGGCAGTAGGTGACGGCCACGGGCGTGCCGCCGACGGTGTCGTTGACGATCTCGTGCCACGTCATCACCTGCAGTGGATAGGCGCGGGTCTCCGCGCCGACCGTCAACGACATCACCGGCTCGTTGTCGGCCAACCAGTCGACGTCCGCTGCCCGGTCGAAGCGCGGCTCGTCGATGGGCGGGATGCCGTCCGGCGGCGGGCCGCCGTCCAGCACCTGGTCGACGTCGATCAGCGGCTCGGGGAAGGCGGGGTTGCGCATGTTGTCCAGCGCCGAGGGCGTCTCCTCCGGGTCACTGGGCTCCACCTGCGAGGCCTTCGCACCAGGATCGGGGTCGTCCCCGACTCCGGTGCCGCAACCGGTCGCGACGAGCACGAGTGCAACACCCCAGACTCCCCAACGCTGTCTCATCCCCCGAGTGTCGAGCCTGGGCGGGGCCTCGGTCGGTGAGCGCCGTCACGGAAGCGTCATCCGCGGGCGAGCACACTGGAGTCATGACCCACCGAACGCACCGTCGCGCGTCCACGCTGATCAGCCTGGCTCTCGGCGCCGCCCTGCTCCTCGGCGCCTGCTCGTCGGCGGGCTCCGACCCCGCCGACTCGGACGCCGGCTCGGGCTCGGGCTCGGGCGGCGGCGTCTCCGTGGCCGACGGACCGACGGCCGACCTCGACTTCACCGCGCAGACCGTCGACGGCGACAGCTTCGACGGTGGACAGCTGGCCGGAAAGCCGACCGTGCTGTGGTTCTGGGCGCCGTGGTGCTCGACCTGCCGCGCCCAGAGCAGCGCAGTGAGCGCCCTCGCCGAGACGTACGACGGCCGGGTGAACGTGGTCGGGGTCGGCGGGCTCGCCGACTCCTCCGCGATCGTCGACTACGCCCGCGAGGTCACCGCTCCCACCCAGCTGATCGACCCGGACGGCGCGGTCTGGCGACACTTCGGCGTCCGCGCCCAGAGCAGCTACGTGGTGATCGACGCCGACGGCACCGTGGTGCGCGACGGCTACCTCGACGACCGGGTCCTGGCCGACCTGGTCGACGAGCTCGTGGCCTGAGATGCCCGAGGGCTCCGCGGCGATCGCCCTGGGCGCCGGCATGCTGGCCGCCCTCAAACCCTGCGGCTTCGCGCTCTTCCCCGCCTACCTGACGATGCTGCTGCAGACCGAGGACGCAAGCCGGGCACTGGCCGTGGCCCGGGCGGTGAAGCTGACGGCTGCGATGACCGCCGGTTTCGCCGCCGTCTTCGCGGTCTTCGGGCTCGCCATCGCACCGGTGGCCTCCTCGGTCCAGGAGTACCTGCCCTGGTTCACGATCGGGCTCGGCGTGGTCCTGGTCGGCGTCGGGGGATGGCTGCTCGCCGGCCGCTCCCTGACCGGTCCGCGCTCACGGGCTCGGGGTGGTGCCCCGATCACCGGCACGGTCCGCTCGATGTTCGGCTTCGGGGTCTCCTACGCACTGGCCTCGCTGAGCTGCACGATCGCGCCGTTCCTCGCGGTCGTGGTCTCCGCCTTCCGGTCCGAGTCGATGGCAGCCGGAGCCGCTCTCTTCCTGCTCTACGCCGGTGGGATGGGGCTGGTGGTCGGCACCGCCGCCGTCGCCGTGGCCCTGGCCCGGACCTCGCTGGTGGGCCGGATGCGCCGGGCCGGTCGGTTCATCCCGCTGGCCAGCGGGGTGCTGCTGGTCGTGGTCGGTGCGTACGTCGCGTGGTACGGCTGGTGGGAGATCCGGGTGCTCCGCGGCGGTGACGTCGACGACCCGGTCATCGACGTCGCGCTCGACCTCCAGCTGCGGATGGCCCAGGCCGTCGACAGCTGGGGCGCGCCCGACTTCGCGGTGGCGCTCGCGATCCTGGTCGTCCTCGGGGTCGCCACCTCGGGGGCTCGCCGCCTCGGCCGACGGCGTCGCAGCCGCGCACCGCAGGACGCGGAGCACCGGTGAGTCCGCCGCAACGATCCACCGCGACGACCGCCCGGTCGTCGTACTGTGTGGTGGCGGGGCTGGACGGCCCCGACCACCCGGAGATGTCGCCGTGGTCCGGCGGCCGCCGCGAGGAGATGGCTGACGTGGAGCGTCGTGGACAGGCGGCCGACGACCTGTTCTGCATGTCCGAGGTGGAGATCTTCGCCGACCTCTCCCCCACCGAGATGGGGGTGATCGCCGCTGCTGCCCCGATGGCCGAGTTCAGCGCCGGCGAGATGCTCTACTCCCCGCCCGAGCCCGTCGAGCGGCTCTTCATCCTCAAGCGCGGGCGGGTGCGGATCTTCCGCGTCTCCGCCGACGGGCGAGCGCTGACCACCGCGATCGTGACGCCGGGGATGATCTTCGGCGAGATGCTGGTCCTGGGCCAGCAGATGCACGACAACTTCGCCGAGGCGCTCGACGACGTCGCGGTCTGCGTGATGAGCCACGATGACGTACGACGCCTGCTGCTCTCCGACGCCCGGATCGCCGCCAGGATCTCGGAGATCCTGGGCAACCGGGTCGCCCAGCTCGAGCGTCGGCTGAGCGACAGCGTCTTCAAGAGCGTGCCCCAGCGGATCGCCTCCACGCTGTGCCTGCTGGCCGAGGAGCAGCCGCGCCGACCGTTGGCGCGTGGCGTCCAGGTGTCGCTCACCCACGAACAGGTGGCGGCCCTGGCCGGCACGTCGCGGGAGACCGCGACCAAGGTGCTCGGCGAGTACGCCGACCGCGGGTGGTTGCGGCTCGGCCGGGGACGATTCACGATCCTCGACCTGGAGAGCCTCGCGGGCGAGGCGGGCGACTGAGGAGCTGCGATGGCCATCTACGTCGAGACACGGATCCGGGACGCCTCGCACGAGCAGCACGACGCCCTCGATGCCGCCGTGGAGACGGCGATGCGCGCGGGGGGCGGACCTCCCGAGGGGCTGATGGTCCATCTCGCACGACCGGACGGCGACGGCTTCCTGCTCTGCGACGTCTGGCGCTCCGAGGTGGACATGCGGCGGTTCCACGACGCCGTCCTGCTGCCCGCGCTCGCCGAAGCCGGACTGGAGCACGAGTCGCCCAGGATCAGCCCGCTCTGGTCACTCGCCCGACCGTGATCCCGAGCCGGCCGATGCACGCAGGGCGAGCAGGTGCTCTCGGAGCTGCTCGGGCACGGGGGCCTTGGTGGCGTTCGCGTAGGAGAAGGTGACGATCAGCGACTCGCCGTCGGCGGCGACCGCACCGTGACGATGGCTGACAGCCCGGTAGTGCATGACGAACCGGTCCTCGCCGACGTCCCCGATCCGGGCGCCGACGGTCACGGTGTCGGGGTGGGTCAGCGGGATCCGGAACCGGCAGCTCGCCGAGTGCAGGATCGGCCCGACGCCGTCGGACTCCGAGATGGAGCCCAGGCCGAGCTCGGCGAAGCACTCGATCCGCGCGGTTTCGAAGTAGCGGAAGTAGACGACGTTGTTCACGTGGCCCATCGCGTCCATGTCGCCCCAGGCGACCGGGACCTCCACCGTCACCGGGAAGTCGGACAGCAGCTCGGCGATCTGATCCAGGTCGGTCACCGGCACAGGCTAGCGACCCGGAGAGCTACGCGCGCGCCACCGCCACCGGCAGGCCCACGAGCGGGCGCATGGTGCTCAGAAGGCATACTTTGGCTCGCCTGAACGTGGGAGAACCGCACCGGAGCTGTCTTGGGACCGGACCCGAGGGAAGTCCGGGCTGTTGTCCCACCTCCCGGGCCCCTAGCTCAATTGGCAGAGCAGGAGACTTTTAATCTCTTGGTTGTGGGTTCGAGTCCCACGGGGCCTACCAACAGGGGAGCTCCGCGACCGAGGGCGGCGTTCCCAGATCTCAGCACTCCCCTCCCGAGCGC
>NZ_JBFIKK010000034.1:0-26834 GCF_041600255.1 Nocardioides sp.
GCGCCGGCGTCGAGGTCGCCCAGGAGCGCCCGGAGCTCCCTCCCGTGCGGCACCCGACGGGAGCCCAGCGCAGCCAGGATGGCCGAGGGTCGGGTCTCGCGGGTGTGGCAGGCGTTCGCCAGGACGTGGAAGGCAGCCAGCCCGTCCGGCGCCGACGCGGCCACGTCGATGGCGGCGTGCTCGAGCCGGACCCGGGGCGGGCTCCGGCGCCACAGCACCCGGTCGTCGAGGTCGGGCGTGCGGTGCGCCTGCACACCCGGGACGCGACGCACGGTGCGGCGTACGTTGATCGCGACCTGGACAGGCGCTCGCTCCGACGGCCCGGGGAGCGCCGACTCACGGGTCAGCGCGGCCGGCCAGTGCAGGAGGACCGCGGCCCAGGCCCGTTGCTGCCAACTGGGCGGGCCGGTGTGGTCGACGTAGACGCCCGGGTGGATCCACGTCAGCGACCGGCGCCGGATCAACCGCTGGAGGTCGTGCTCGCGGGCGCCGAGCGCGAGCAACTGCCTGCGGGAGACCACACCGTCCTGGGTGCCCAACCGATGGGCGAGCTCGTCCTCGAACATGCCGGGCAGCGTCGCAAACCGGGACAGGTCGTGCGAGGGGGTTCCGGTCGCCTGTGGATCACCGCCCGGGATCGCACGCTCACTCGCGCGCCACACTCACCGGGTGCGTGCAGATCGCGAGCGAAACGCGCGGCTGTGGCTCAGAACAGCGCGTTGGCCAGGTTCTGCCGCGCCCGCAGCACCCGGGGGTCGTCGTTGCCGACCGCGCCGAAGAGGCCGATCAGGTGCTGGCGCACCCGGTTCCGGTCGTCTCCGGCGGTACGCCGGACCAGCTCGATCAACCGGTGGAAGGCGTCCTCGACGTGACCGCCGAGCATGTCGAGGTCGGCGACCAGTGTCTGCGCGTCGATGTCGTCGGGCTGTTCGGCGGCCGCCGTACGCGCCTGGTTGAGGTCGACGCCCTGGGTGCGCTGCAGCAGCTTGGCCATCGCCAGTCCGGCGGCGGCCTCGGTGTCGGCCGGGTTCGCGTCGACGAGCTTCTGGTACTCCGCGACAGCCGCGTCGACGTCGCCGGCGCCCATCGCTTCCTGGGCCGCGGCGTAACGGGGGTCCATCGAGGGCTCGTCGGCGTCGGCGTCTCCGTCGGCGGGCGCAGCCGTGCGCGGCTGGTGCCGACCGGTGATCCCCTGCGTGGTGAGCTGCTGGAGCACCTGGGTGAGCGCGAGACGCAGGTCGTCGATCGGGACGACGTCCTGGAGCAGCGGCATCGGTCGACCGTCGATGACCACCACGACCAGCGGGATCGACGGGATCTGCATCGCCTGCGCCACGGCGGGGGCCGCGTCGATGTCGACCAGGCCGGCCAGGAAGCGGCCCTCGAACTCGCCGGACAGCGTCTCGACGTCGTCGGCCAGCGTGCCGCTCTCGGGCATCCGGGTGCGTGAGTAGAAGACCAGCAGCACCGGGGCCCCCATCGAGGCCTCGATGGTGGCTTGGAAGTTCGCCTCGGTGACCTGCACGGCGTACGCCGATCCGGCGGGGGCGCCGCCACCTGCCGCACCGCCTGCGCCACCGGCGGCCGGGGCCGGGGTGGCGGGCCGCTTCAGGGCCGAGAGGTCGATCGCTCCGGGACGGGTGAAGGGCTGCTGGCTCATGCGGCCAATCCTAGGAGTGGCCGGGCGCGGGCCCCAACGCGGGCGGTCCCGGCTCAGTCGGCGAACGCGGCCAGCAGCTCGTCGGCGGCCGCGTAGGGATCCGTGGCGCCGTCGACCACGGCCACCGCGAGGGTGTCGAGCTCCGAGCGGCCGTGCACGTCGCCCCAGCGGGCGCGCAGCGCGGTCACCGCGATGGCCTCGATCTCGTCGCGGGCCCGACGGGTACGGCGCGCCTGCTGCTCCCCCGAGGCGTCCAGCCACGCCCAGTGCCGCTCGAGCTCGGCGACGACGTCGTCGACGCCCTGCCCGGTCTGCGCGATCGTCGGCACGATCGGCGGCTTCCACGCACCCTCGCGACGTTCGGCCAGCCCGAGCATCCCGCGCAGGTCCCGGCGTACCTGGTCGGCACCGTCCCGGTCGGCCTTGTTGACGACGTAGAGGTCGCCGATCTCGAGGATGCCGGCCTTGGCCGCCTGGACGCCGTCGCCCATCCCGGGCGCGAGCAGCACCATCGTGGTGTCGGCGAGTCCGGCGATCTCGACCTCGCTCTGCCCGACCCCGACGGTCTCGACCAGGATCACGTCGCAGCCGGCGGCGTCGAGCACCCGCAGCGCCTGCGGGGTCGACCAGGACAGGCCACCGAGATGGCCGCGGGAGGCCATCGACCGGATGTAGACCTCCGGGTCGAGGGCATGCTCCTGCATCCGGATCCGGTCGCCGAGCAGCGCCCCGCCGGAGAACGGCGAGGACGGGTCGACCGCCAGCACCCCCACCCGGCGACCGGTCCGGCGAAGCTCGGTGACCAGCGCGTTCGTGGTGGTGGACTTGCCGACCCCCGGCGACCCGGTGATCCCGACGATGCGGGCGGTGCCGGCGTGCGGCGCCAGCGCCGCCATCACCTCACGCAGCAGCGGTGAGGCGTCCTCGACCAGCGAGATCAACCGCGCCACGGCACGCGGCTGCCCCTCCCTGGCCCGGGAGACGAGGTCGGGGACCGACGCCGCGGTACGACGTCGGCCCCCGACGGGCTCGTGGTGCTCCACTCAGGCCTGCGGGACCCGGATGATCAGCGCGTCGCCCTGACCGCCGCCGCCACACAGCGCGGCGGCACCGGTGCCGCCGCCGCGACGCTTCAGCTCGAGCGCGAGGTGCAGCACGATCCGGGCGCCGGACATCCCGACCGGGTGGCCCAGCGCGATGGCGCCGCCGTTCACGTTGACCTTGTCCTCAGAGACGCCGAGCTGGCGAGCGGACTCGATGCCGACGGCGGCGAAGGCCTCGTTGAGCTCGAAGAGGTCGATGTCGGCGACGTCGATCCCCTCCTTCTCGGCCGCCTTGGCGACCGCGCGGGCCGGCTGCAGCTGCAGGGTGGAGTCGGGACCCGCGACCTGGCCCGAGGCGCCGATCTCGGCGAGCCAGGTCAGGCCGAGCTCCTCGGCCTTCGCCTTGCTCATCACCACCACGGCGCAGGCACCGTCGGAGATCTGCGAGGAGGAGCCGGCGGTGATGGTGCCGTCCTTGCTGAACGCAGGGCGCAGCTTGCCGAGGGACTCGGCGGTGGTCTCGCCGCGGACACCCTCGTCGGTGGAGACGACGACCGGGTCGCCCTTGCGCTGCGGGATCTCGACCGGCACGACCTCGTCGTCGAAGACGCCGTTCTTCCAGGCCTCGGCCGCGCGCTGGTGCGACTGGGCGGAGAAGGCGTCCTGCTCCTCACGGGTCAGGTTGGCGCCGGCGGCGTTGCAGCCCTCGGTCAGCCCGCCCATCGGCTGGGTCGTGAACTGGTCGTAGAGGGCGTCGTAGGCCATCGAGTCGACCAGGGGGACGTCGCCGTACTTGAAGCCCTCGCGGGACTTCGGCAGCAGGTGCGGGGCCTGGGTCATCGACTCCATGCCGCCGGCCACGATGACGTCGTGCTCGCCGGCGCGAATCAGCTGGTCGGCCATCGCGATCGCGTTGATGCCGGACAGGCAGACCTTGTTGATCGTGATCGAGGGGACGTTCATCGGGATGCCGCCCTTGACCGCCGCCTGACGGGCGGTGATCTGGCCGGCACCGGCCTGGATGACGTGACCCATGATCACGTAGTCGACCTGGTCACCCGTGACACCGGCCTTCGCCAGGGCCCCCTTGATGGCAACTCCGCCGAGGTCGGCAGCGGACTGGTCCTTGAGGCCGCCGAGGAGACGGCCGATCGGGGTGCGCGCCCCCGCGACGATGACGGATGCGGACATGGTGCCTCCAGCTGAAGTGTTCCGGGTGGACTGCCGCGACGATACCCACCCGATGCGCCCCCGAGCGAGGGTGTCCACCCGGGCCGCACTGAGGAACATGTCACAAGCAGTCGCGAGCCGGGCCGCGGCGTACGACGATGTGCGCCATGAGCACCTCCTCGAGTCCGCTGGACCTCCCTGACCACCTGTTCACCGCGATCGACCACGTCGGGATCGCCGTCGCCGACCTCGATGCTGCGATCGCCTTCTACCGCGACACCTTCGGCATGCGCATGGCGCACGAGGAGACCAACGAGGAGCAGGGGGTGCGCGAGGCGATGATGGCCGTCGGTGACTCCGGCTCGCACATCCAGCTGCTGGCGCCGCTCTCGCCCGAGTCGACGATCGCGAAGTTCCTCGACCGCTCCGGCCCCGGCATGCAGCAGCTCGCCTACCGGGTCACCGACGTCGAGGCGGTCAGCGCGATCCTGCGCGAGCGCGGCCTGCGGCTGCTGTACGACGAGCCGCGCCGCGGAACGTCGGACTCGCGGATCAACTTCGTCCACCCCAAGGACGCCGGAGGCATCCTCGTGGAGCTCGTCGAGCCCGCCGCGACAGCTGCCCACTGAGACCTCACCCACATCGCCTGCACGACGGGGTTACTCGCCGGTATCTTTCGGCCAGGCCTCGGACAGCACCACCTCTCGACCTCACCGACACCGCGCCTCACCCATCAGGAGACGATCCGTGCAGAACATCCTCGACGCCATCATGGCGGGCGACACCTCCAGCGAAGACTTCGCCGCACTCCAACTCCCGGAGTCCTATCGCGCCGTCACGGTGCACAAGGACGAGGTGGGCATGTTCGAGGGCCTGGCCACCCGCGACAAGGACCCCCGACGCTCGCTGCACGTCGAGGACGTCGCCCTGCCCGAGCTCGGTCCGGGCGAGGCCTACGTCGCGGTCATGGCGAGCGCGATCAACTACAACACCGTCTGGACCTCGATCTTCGAGCCCGTCTCGACGTTCGGCTTCCTGGAGCGCTACGGCCGCATCTCCGAGCTGACCGCGCGTCACGACCTGCCGTACCACGTGGTCGGCTCCGACCTCGCCGGCGTCGTGCTGCAGACCGGCCCCGGCGTGACGAAGTGGAAGCCCGGCGCCGAGGTCGTGGCCCACTGCCTCAGCGTCGAGCTCGAGGACGCCGACGGCCACGACGACTCGATGATGGACCCGCAGCAGCGGATCTGGGGCTTCGAGACCAACTTCGGCGGCCTGGCCCACATCGCCCTGGTCAAGTCCAACCAGCTGATGCCCAAGCCGGACCACCTGACCTGGGAGGAGGCCGCCTCCCCCGGCCTGGTGAACTCCACCGCCTACCGCCAGCTGGTCTCCAAGAACGGCGGCAACATGAAGCAGGGCGACAACGTCCTGGTCTGGGGCGCCTCCGGTGGCCTCGGCGGCTTCGCCACCCAGTACGCCCTCAACGGTGGCGCCGTGCCGGTCTGCGTGGTCTCCAACGAGGAGAAGGCCGCGATCGCCCGCTCCATGGGCGCCGAGCTGATCATCAACCGCTCCGAGGAGGGCTACCAGTTCTGGAAGGACGAGCGCACTCAGGACCCCAAGGAGTGGAAGCGTTTCGGCGCCAAGATCCGTGAGCTCACCGGCGGCGAGGACATCGACATCGTCTTCGAGCACCCGGGCCGCGAGACGTTCGGCGCCTCGGTCTACGTCACCCGCAAGGGCGGCACCATCACCACCTGCGCCTCGACCACGGGCTACATGCACGAGTACGACAACCGCTACCTGTGGATGAACCTCAAGCGGATCGTCTCCTCGCACTTCGCCAACTACCGCGAGTCGTGGGAGGCCAACCGCCTGGTGGCCAAGGGCATGATCCACCCGACCCTGTCGAAGACCTACTCGATGGACGAGGTCGGCCAGGCCTCCCTGGACGTGCACCACAACCTGCACCAGGGCAAGGTCGGCGTGCTCTGCCTGGCCCCCGAGGAAGGTCTGGGCGTCCGCGACCACGAGATGCGGGCCACGCACCTCGACGCGATCAACCGGTTCCGCGGCGTCTGATCCACCCCTGCTCGACCCGGGAGCACCCCGGCACAACTCGGTCACCCCGGTTCGCCTTCATGGGCGAGCCGGGGTGTCCTGTTCCCGGCCGATCAGGGACACTTGCCCGGACGGCACACCCCAGCAGCACTTCGACAGAGGAAGCACCACCATGAGCGACCGCGGCCTGTCCATCTTTGACAACCAGTCGAGCTCGTCCGATTCGTCGGCCGACACCGAGCCCACCCAGGTGATCCCGGTGATGAACAAGAAGCCCGAGGGCCAGCAGCCGCCCCAGGCCCCGGCGGCCGCCAAGGCGACACCCGGTCCGGTGCTGCCGCCGGCGGCCCCGCGCGCCTCCGGGGGCCAGTCCTCCGCGGGCCAGTCGTCCGCCGTCCGATCCTCCGCCGCCCAGTCGGCCGCCGCCGAGCTCCCCATCGTCCGTCGCGGCGGCTACGACAAGGACGCCGTCGACGCCCACCTCCGTCGTCTGACCAGCGAGAAGGCCGGCCTCAGCTCCAGCCTCACCCAGTCCGAGAAGCGCGTCCTCGAGCTCGAGGCCGAGCTGGAGAAGGCCCGCGAGGAGCTCGCCGAGAACCAGACCCCGTCGTACGCCGGCCTCGGCGGCCGCGCCAGCGCGATGCTGCGCCTGGCCGAGGAGGAGGCGGCCGACGTGCGCTCCTCCGCCCAGCGCGACGCGGCCGAGATCCGCGAGCAGGCCGTGCGCGACGCCGCCGCCATGCGCGCCGAGGCCACCCGCGAGGCCGAGGACATGCGCCTGGTCCAGCTCAAGGAGCTCGACGAGAGCCGTGCCCGCCTGCTCGCCGACGCCGAGCAGGAGCGAGCGCTGGCCAGCAGCGAGGCCGAGGACATCCTCGCCTCCGCCCGTCGTCAGGCCGACCAGATCCGTCTGGCTGCCGAGCAGGAGACCAACGAGCAGCGCACCACCGCCAAGCGGGAGGCCGAGCAGGCTCGGGCGGCCGCCGACCGTGAGGTGCAGGAGGCGCGTCGTACCCTCGCCGTCGAGAAGGAGCGGCTCGCCCGCGAGGCCACCGACCACCACACCAACGCGACCGCGGAGACCAAGCGGCTCGTCGAGGAGGCCGAGGCCCGCGCCGAGGCTGCCGAGCAGCGCGCCCGCGAGGCCAACACGCAAGCCGCCGCGGCCCGCCAGCAGATGCAGTCCGAGGCCGAGGCCGTGGTGACCCGGGCCCGTCGTGAGGCCGAGCAGATCGTCGCCTCGGCCCGCGCCCAGGCCGACACGATCACCTCCGCCGGCGACGCCGAGGCGGAGCGCCAGCTGGCAACCCTGCGTGCCGAGGTCGAGCGGATGACCAAGCGTCGCGACGGCATCACCGCGCAGCTCAACTCGCTGCGCGACGTCGTGGCCAGCTTCGGCGAGGACGAGGAATGAGCCTCGACCCCGCGTCCGGACCGGGCGCGGAGGTCGAGGCACCCCAGAGCGACGGGACGGACCAGACCGACGGGCGCGAGGAGCAGGCGGAGCCGGAGACCGGCTCGGCCCTGACCGAGCCGGGTCCCCCGCTGGACCGGACGGCCGCCTTCTACGTCGGCTTCTTCGGTGCGGTCGGCGCGCTCCTGGCCTTCTGGTTGCTCACCCAGGTGGCCGCGGTCAGCGCCACCATCATGCTGATCGTGGTGGCTGCCTTCATCGCGGTCGGGCTGAACCCGCTGGTCGAGTTCTTCATGCGCCGTGGCCTGAAGCGGGCGTGGGCGGTGCTCGTCGTCATCTCGATGGTGCTGGTCGCCCTCACTCTCTTCCTGGTCGCGATCGTCCCGGTGATCACCGACCAGGTCACCCAGCTGATCGCGAACGCACCCGGCTGGCTCGACCAGTTGCAGAACAACGCCCGGGTGCAACGCCTCGACGAGCAGTACGACGTGATCACCCGGATCAAGGACTACCTCGCCAACGGCGAGCTGGCCTCGGCCGCGTTCGGTGGCGCCCTCGGCTTCGGCATCGCCGTCCTGGGCGCGGTGGTCAACGCCTTCATCGTGACCGTGCTGACCCTGTACTTCCTGGCGTCGCTGCCGACGACCAAGGCCGCGCTGTACCGCCTCGCCCCGGCCAGCCGTCGCCCCCGGGTCACCGACCTGGGCGACCGGATCCTGGGCAACGTGGGCAGCTACGTCTCGGGCGCCTTCGTGGTGGCGACCGCAGCCGGCGTCTCGTCGCTGATCTTCCTGTTCATCGTGGGCCTGGGCGAGTACGCCGTCGCGCTCGCCTTCGTGGTGGCGCTGCTCGACGTGATCCCGATGATCGGCGCCACGATCGGTGCCGTGATCGTGACCGCGATCGGCTTCGCGACCGATCCCAAGATCGGTCTGGCCTGCCTGATCTTCTACGTGCTCTACCAGCAGCTCGAGAACTACGTGATCTACCCCAAGGTGATGTCGCACTCGGTCGACATCCCCGGCGCGATCATCGTGATCGCGGCGCTGGTCGGCGCCGGCCTGCTCGGGGTGGTCGGAGCCCTGCTCGCGATCCCCACCGCGGCGGCGATCCTGCTGCTGATCCGCGAGGTGTTCCTGCCGCGTCAGGACGCGCGGTAGTTCTCCCCCAGCTTCACCAGCACCACCCCGCCGAGGATCAGCGCTCCCCCGACGAACTGGATCGCCTGCGGCAGCTCGCCCAGCAGCAGCCAGGCGAACGACAGCGCCGCGACCACCTCGAGGAGTGCGACGAACGACGCCAGCCGCGGGCCCAGACGGCGGGAGGCCGCGATCCCGGTCACGTAGGCCAGCGCCGCGCTCACCAGCCCGAGGGCGACCAGAGGAAGCCACCAGGCGACCGTGCCGCCGCGGTAGGTCACGTCCTGGGTGGAGGCGTGCATCGGCACCAGCCCCACGGCCCCCGCCACCAGCAGCGCTGCCGCGCCCAGCACCAGGCCGCTGGCAGCCAGCACGATCGGCGGCAGGCCGTTGGACTCACTCGCCGAGATCACGAAGTAGGTAGCGGCGCCGACCATCGCCAGCAGCGCCCAGACCACACCGACGACGCTGAGGTCGGCGCCGGAGAGCAGGTCGAGGACCAGCACCAGCCCGGCCAGGGCCACGGCCGCCCCCGCCAGGGTCAGCCGCCCGGGCCGGTGCCCGTAACGCCACCAGACCCAGCTGACGACCGCCACCGGTGCGGTGTACTCGATCAGCAGCGCGACTCCGACCTGCATGTGGGCGACCGCGTTGAAGTAGGCGAGCTGGCAGCCGGCAACGGCGACGAGGCCGTAGCCGGCGACCAGACCGGCGTTGCGACGCAGCAGCGCCCACCGGCCGCGCAGGATGATCACCGCGGGCACGAGCAGCACCAGGGCGGCCAGGCTCACCCGCACGGTCACGGCGGCTCCGCTCGACCAGCCGGCGTCCAGCAGGCCCTTCGCCAGGGAGCCGGAGATGCCGAACGACGCGGCCGAGATCGCGGCGAAGCCGAGCCCCGCGCCGAACCGGGACGGCAGCGCCGTCGGCGTCGCCGAAGCGTCATGAGTCAAAGCGGTCATGGCAGATGACGCTAGGTCTCGATGACGTAACCTGTCAACATGGTTTTCGCTCATGACACCGAGGTGTCCCTGCTCGCGGCCGTCACGCTGGTCAACACCGACACCGATCCGGACACGCTGCCGACGGTCGGCGCGCTCGACGAGTACTACGCCCGCTTCGAGTTCACTGGCCGGCACGAGCGCACCCGCGCCGAGCTGGACGCCGTACGAGCCCTGCGGCCGCGGCTGCGAGAACTGCTCACCACCGAACGGGACCGGGCCGTCGACATCGTGAACGGGATGCTCGCCGAGGCCCGGGCAGTCCCCCAGCTCGTGCGCCACGACGACTGGGACTGGCACCTGCACGCGGTGGACCCCGACGACCCGCTGGCCACGAGGATCACCGTGGAGACCGCGATGGCGATGGTCGACGTGATCCGCGCCGACGAGATGTCCCGGCTGGGCGTCTGCGCCGACGAGGGCTGTGAGGGGCTGGTCCTCGACCTCTCCCGGAACCGTTCCCGACGCTTCTGCTCCACGGCCTGCGGGAACCGGAACGCCGTGGCCGCCTACCGCGCACGCCAGGCCACCTAGCACCAGCGACGCCGCCCGTCCGGGCTCAGGTCCCGATCGCGCAGCAGGACGGAGATCCGCTCCCCCCACCGGGGGCAGGAGCGTCGGAAGTCCTTGCGGCGGTACTCGATCGCCAGCACCCGCCGGCCGTAGTGCTCGACGTACGACCGGCACTCGCGGAAGCGCCGGCACTCCTCGGCGACGGCGAAGTCGAAGCCGGCCCGCGTCCCGTCGTACGAGGCCAGGTTCTTCTGGCCCGCCGCCAGGCCGGCCTCGTGGGCCGCGAGCACGAGCAGCCGGGCGTACCGGCGTGCATGCTGGGCCCGGAGCAGTCCCGCACTGCGGGTGAACGAGTCCAGGTTGTCGAACTCCACCGCGTCGAACCCGTCCTCGGCACACCCCTCGATCCAGCCGCCGACGATCCTCGCCAGCCGGGCACGTTTGCGTGGGGTGCGCACGTCGAGCAGCCACTCCCCCCACGCCGTGTCCACGACGGGTCGGCCGCCGCGCGTGAGGACCAGCCCCCAGCGCCTCTTCCAGAACCGGCGTTCGCCCGGCTGGGACTGGAAGGCGTTGACGTAGCAGACGTTGTACCGCTCGGGGACGGGCTGCGCCGTCCGATCCCGTACGACGATGCCCACCCGCGAGGGCACGTCACGCTCCCCACCCAGCTGGTAGTCGACATCCGTCCCGACCGGCAGGGCCAGGACGACGCTCATCAGCAAGGACCCCGCAGCCCGCATCGCGCACCTCCCGACGTGAGCAACGTTACAGCGATCCGACCGACCTGCTGGGCGCCGTAACTCGCCCACAACGGGGGCGTTGAACAGAACATCCCCACGAAAGGCACCCATCCATGTCGCATCTCCGCACCCGGCTGTTCGCGCTCACCTGCGCGGCAGCCGTCGTGGCCTCCACCTCGGGCGTCGCCACCGCGACCGCCGCCACCGCGACCGCCGTCACCGCCCCGTCCGCGGCGAACGCCGCCGTCCGGGCAGCCACCCCCGGCTTCGACCGCCTGCAGGCCACCGGCACCCCGACCGGCCGGGCGATCGCCACCTTCGCCGGTGTGCCCACCACCGCCCAGGTCGAGGGCCTGCGCGACCTCGGCCTGGTCGTCCAGCCGATGAAGAAGCTCCCGCTGGCCCTCGTCGCCGGCTCCGACGCCGAGCTCGCCACCGCGGCGACCTCCGGCATCGCCCGCGACGTCTACCCCGACGAGACGCTGCAGTACCTGGACACCGCCTCCACCGACACCATGTCCTCGACCCCCGCGGCCGCTGCTGCCCTGCGGAAGAAGGGCTTCACCGGCAAGGGCGTCACCGTCGGCGTCGTCGACTCCGGCTGCGACGGCACCCACCCCGACCTCGCCGACCACATCACGCACAACGTGACACTGGTCAGTGCCGAGTACGTCAACCAGGCGCCGAACGAGTCGAACACGCTCGTCGTACCGATCGACCAGGGCCCGTACAACAACACCGACCTCGGCAGCGGCCACGGCACGCACGTCGCCGGCATCATCGCCGCCGACGGCACCACCGGCCCCGACCACCTCGGTGTCGCGCCCGACGCCGAGCTGGCCTGCTTCGCGATCGGCGCCGTGATCACCACCACGGCCGTCGTCACGGCGTACGACTACATGCTGCGCCAGCCGAAGATGCTCGGCATCGACGTCATCAACAACTCGTGGGGCAACAGCTTCCGCCAGTACGACCCTGCCGACCCGGTCAACGTCGCGACCAAGGCCGTCTCGGCCAAGGGCGCCGTCGTGGTCTTCTCCGCGGGCAACTCCGGCTACGAGTTCGGCGAGGCCAGCGGCAGCCCGTTCAACCAGGCGCCCTGGGTCATCTCGGTGGCTGCCGGCACGGTCGCGGACCGCCAGCGCGGAAACTTCTCCTCCAACGGTCTCGAGTTCGACAACGGCCGCAACGTCCCGATCGGCAAGGACGGCCACACCGTCCTGCGCGGGGACCGGATCGGCAACACCCGGCCCGACATCATGGCCCCGGGCGTGAAGATCTCGTCCTCGTGCGACTCGACCGGCACCGTGATCGGGCCGTGCCCTCCCGGTGAGAACACCAGCGCCTCCGGCACCTCGATGTCGGCGCCGCACGTCGCCGGCGCTGCCGCGGTGATCCGCCAGGCCAACCGGAAGCTCGACTGGGGCCAGGTGCAGCGCGCCATCACCGCCACCGCCTCCCCCGTCGTCGACGCCGACGGCGAGCGCCTGCCCTCCTGGACCGTCGGCCACGGCCACATCAACCTGGACAAGGCCGTCAAGCTGGTCTCGGCGAAGAAGTGGAAGAAGAAGCTGAAGAAGGCCGGCAAGCGGGCCGACCGGCGCATCCTGCGCGAGGACGAGTGGGCCGTGCTCCGTGCCGACCTGTGGCAGGAGGCCGCGCCGACCCTCACGCTGGGCGGCTCCTACACCCGCACCCACGAGGTCACGGTCTCCCGCAAGGCCGACGCGCTCAAGATCGCGCTGGTCTACCCGACCCCGGCGATCGTGGCGAACGCCGCGCACTACGTCGCCACCGTGACCGACGCGACCGGCACCGTGGTCGGCGAGACCACGACCGACCTGGGCTACGCCACCGGCATCGCGCACGTGCTGGTCGAGGGCGTGAAGCCCGGGACGTACACCGTCGAGGTCACCAGCGACTACTCGCTGTCGGACCCCGACACCATCGACAGCGACTCGATCAACGGTCGGGTGGTGTTCCTCCAGGCCGCCCAGCTCCGCCGGCGCTGACCTGCCACTTCTGGTTGGCACCAAGCCGCTGACCCGTCACTTCTGGTTGACCAGAAGTGACGGGTCAGCGTGATTTCATAGCCACAAGTGGCAGGTCGGCTGGTTGGATCGGCTCATGTCGACTCCCCACGAGACCAGCATCGAGACCCAACGGACCATCCAGGCGCCGGCGGACAGGATCTTCGCCGTACTGTGCGATCCCCACGGCCACGTCGCGATCGACTCCTCCGGGATGCTCCAGGGCGCCAGCGGTGAGCCCGTCGCGGGGGTGGGCGACCAGTTCACCGTGCAGATGGATCGGGAGTCGCTCAACGACTTCCCCGAGCTCGGGAAGTACGACGTCACCGTCACCATCCGGGAGTTCGAGCAGGACGCGCTGATCTCCTGGACGGTCCTCGGCCGGATCCGCCCCCAGATCGGCCACGTCTACGGCTACCGGCTCGCACCTGCGCAGGGCGGCGACACCGTCGTCACCTCGTTCTACGACTGGTCCGACATCGCGCCGGAGTGGCGCGACGCCGGGATCTTTCCGGTGCTGTCCGAGAACGCCCTGCGCCAGACGCTGGGCATTCTCGACCGCACGGTACGACGCGGCTACCCGCGCAACTGACCTGCCACTTTCGGTTGCCGAAATGCCGCTGACCTGCCACTTCTGGTTAACCAGAAGTGGCAGGTCAGCGGCATTTCGGCAACCGAAAGTGGCAGGTCAGTTGCGCGGGTAGCCGCGTCGTACCGTGCGGTCGAGAATGCCCAGCGTCTGGCGCAGGGCGTTCTCGGACAGCACCGGAAAGATCCCGGCGTCGCGCCACTCCGGCGCGATGTCGGACCAGTCGTAGAACGAGGTGACGACGGTGTCGCCGCCCTGCGCAGGTGCGAGCCGGTAGCCGTAGACGTGGCCGATCTGGGGGCGGATCCGGCCGAGGACCGTCCAGGAGATCAGCGCGTCCTGCTCGAACTCCCGGATGGTGACGGTGACGTCGTACTTCCCGAGCTCGGGGAAGTCGTTGAGCGACTCCCGATCCATCTGCACGGTGAACTGGTCGCCCACCCCCGCGACGGGCTCACCGCTGGCGCCCTGGAGCATCCCGGAGGAGTCGATCGCGACGTGGCCGTGGGGATCGCACAGTACGGCGAAGATCCTGTCCGCCGGCGCCTGGATGGTCCGTTGGGTCTCGATGCTGGTCTCGTGGGGAGTCGACATGAGCCGATCCAACCAGCCGACCTGCCACTTGTGGCTATGAAATCACGCTGACCCGTCACTTCTGGTCAACCAGAAGTGACGGGTCAGCGGCTTGGTGCCAACCAGAAGTGGCAGGTCAGCGCCGGCGGAGCTGGGCGGCCTGGAGGAACACCACCCGACCGTTGATCGAGTCGCTGTCGATGGTGTCGGGGTCCGACAGCGAGTAGTCGCTGGTGACCTCGACGGTGTACGTCCCGGGCTTCACGCCCTCGACCAGCACGTGCGCGATGCCGGTGGCGTAGCCCAGGTCGGTCGTGGTCTCGCCGACCACGGTGCCGGTCGCGTCGGTCACGGTGGCGACGTAGTGCGCGGCGTTCGCCACGATCGCCGGGGTCGGGTAGACCAGCGCGATCTTGAGCGCGTCGGCCTTGCGGGAGACCGTGACCTCGTGGGTGCGGGTGTAGGAGCCGCCCAGCGTGAGGGTCGGCGCGGCCTCCTGCCACAGGTCGGCACGGAGCACGGCCCACTCGTCCTCGCGCAGGATGCGCCGGTCGGCCCGCTTGCCGGCCTTCTTCAGCTTCTTCTTCCACTTCTTCGCCGAGACCAGCTTGACGGCCTTGTCCAGGTTGATGTGGCCGTGGCCGACGGTCCAGGAGGGCAGGCGCTCGCCGTCGGCGTCGACGACGGGGGAGGCGGTGGCGGTGATGGCGCGCTGCACCTGGCCCCAGTCGAGCTTCCGGTTGGCCTGGCGGATCACCGCGGCAGCGCCGGCGACGTGCGGCGCCGACATCGAGGTGCCGGAGGCGCTGGTGTTCTCACCGGGAGGGCACGGCCCGATCACGGTGCCGGTCGAGTCGCACGAGGACGAGATCTTCACGCCCGGGGCCATGATGTCGGGCCGGGTGTTGCCGATCCGGTCCCCGCGCAGGACGGTGTGGCCGTCCTTGCCGATCGGGACGTTGCGGCCGTTGTCGAACTCGAGACCGTTGGAGGAGAAGTTTCCGCGCTGGCGGTCCGCGACCGTGCCGGCAGCCACCGAGATGACCCAGGGCGCCTGGTTGAACGGGCTGCCGCTGGCCTCGCCGAACTCGTAGCCGGAGTTGCCCGCGGAGAAGACCACGACGGCGCCCTTGGCCGAGACGGCCTTGGTCGCGACGTTGACCGGGTCGGCAGGGTCGTACTGGCGGAAGCTGTTGCCCCACGAGTTGTTGATGACGTCGATGCCGAGCATCTTCGGCTGGCGCAGCATGTAGTCGTACGCCGTGACGACGGCCGTGGTGGTGATCACGGCGCCGATCGCGAAGCAGGCCAGCTCGGCGTCGGGCGCGACACCGAGGTGGTCGGGGCCGGTGGTGCCGTCGGCGGCGATGATGCCGGCGACGTGCGTGCCGTGGCCGCTGCCGAGGTCGGTGTTGTTGTACGGGCCCTGGTCGATCGGTACGACGAGCGTGTTCGACTCGTTCGGCGCCTGGTTGACGTACTCGGCACTGACCAGTGTCACGTTGTGCGTGATGTGGTCGGCGAGGTCGGGGTGGGTGCCGTCGCAGCCGGAGTCGACGACGCCGACGGTGACGCCCTTGCCGGTGAAGCCCTTCTTCCGCAGGGCAGCAGCGGCCGCGGGGGTCGAGGACATGGTGTCGGTGGAGGCGGTGTCCAGGTACTGCAGCGTCTCGTCGGGGTAGACGTCGCGGGCGATGCCGGAGGTCGCCGCGGTGGCGAGCTCGGCGTCGGAGCCGGCGACGAGGGCCAGCGGGAGCTTCTTCATCGGCTGGACGACCAGGCCGAGGTCGCGCAGGCCCTCGACCTGGGCGGTGGTGGGCACACCGGCGAAGGTGGCGATCGCCCGGCCGGTCGGGGTGCCGGTGGCCTGCAGGCGGTCGAAGCCGGGGGTGGCTGCCCGGACGGCGGCGTTCGCCGCGGACGGGGCGGTGACGGCGGTCGCGGTGGCGGCGGTCGCGGTGGCGACGCCCGAGGTGGAGGCCACGACGGCTGCCGCGCAGGTGAGCGCGAACAGCCGGGTGCGGAGATGCGACATGGATGGGTGCCTTTCGTGGGGATGTTCTGTTCAACGCCCCCGTTGTGGGCGAGTTACGGCGCCCAGCAGGTCGGTCGGATCGCTGTAACGTTGCTCACGTCGGGAGGTGCGCGATGCGGGCTGCGGGGTCCTTGCTGATGAGCGTCGTCCTGGCCCTGCCGGTCGGGACGGATGTCGACTACCAGCTGGGTGGGGAGCGTGACGTGCCCTCGCGGGTGGGCATCGTCGTACGGGATCGGACGGCGCAGCCCGTCCCCGAGCGGTACAACGTCTGCTACGTCAACGCCTTCCAGTCCCAGCCGGGCGAACGCCGGTTCTGGAAGAGGCGCTGGGGGCTGGTCCTCACGCGCGGCGGCCGACCCGTCGTGGACACGGCGTGGGGGGAGTGGCTGCTCGACGTGCGCACCCCACGCAAACGTGCCCGGCTGGCGAGGATCGTCGGCGGCTGGATCGAGGGGTGTGCCGAGGACGGGTTCGACGCGGTGGAGTTCGACAACCTGGACTCGTTCACCCGCAGTGCGGGACTGCTCCGGGCCCAGCATGCACGCCGGTACGCCCGGCTGCTCGTGCTCGCGGCCCACGAGGCCGGCCTGGCGGCGGGCCAGAAGAACCTGGCCTCGTACGACGGGACGCGGGCCGGCTTCGACTTCGCCGTCGCCGAGGAGTGCCGGCGCTTCCGCGAGTGCCGGTCGTACGTCGAGCACTACGGCCGGCGGGTGCTGGCGATCGAGTACCGCCGCAAGGACTTCCGACGCTCCTGCCCCCGGTGGGGGGAGCGGATCTCCGTCCTGCTGCGCGATCGGGACCTGAGCCCGGACGGGCGGCGTCGCTGGTGCTAGGTGGCCTGGCGTGCGCGGTAGGCGGCCACGGCGTTCCGGTTCCCGCAGGCCGTGGAGCAGAAGCGTCGGGAACGGTTCCGGGAGAGGTCGAGGACCAGCCCCTCACAGCCCTCGTCGGCGCAGACGCCCAGCCGGGACATCTCGTCGGCGCGGATCACGTCGACCATCGCCATCGCGGTCTCCACGGTGATCCTCGTGGCCAGCGGGTCGTCGGGGTCCACCGCGTGCAGGTGCCAGTCCCAGTCGTCGTGGCGCACGAGCTGGGGGACTGCCCGGGCCTCGGCGAGCATCCCGTTCACGATGTCGACGGCCCGGTCCCGTTCGGTGGTGAGCAGTTCTCGCAGCCGCGGCCGCAGGGCTCGTACGGCGTCCAGCTCGGCGCGGGTGCGCTCGTGCCGGCCAGTGAACTCGAAGCGGGCGTAGTACTCGTCGAGCGCGCCGACCGTCGGCAGCGTGTCCGGATCGGTGTCGGTGTTGACCAGCGTGACGGCCGCGAGCAGGGACACCTCGGTGTCATGAGCGAAAACCATGTTGACAGGTTACGTCATCGAGACCTAGCGTCATCTGCCATGACCGCTTTGACTCATGACGCTTCGGCGACGCCGACGGCGCTGCCGTCCCGGTTCGGCGCGGGGCTCGGCTTCGCCGCGATCTCGGCCGCGTCGTTCGGCATCTCCGGCTCCCTGGCGAAGGGCCTGCTGGACGCCGGCTGGTCGAGCGGAGCCGCCGTGACCGTGCGGGTGAGCCTGGCCGCCCTGGTGCTGCTCGTGCCCGCGGTGATCATCCTGCGCGGCCGGTGGGCGCTGCTGCGTCGCAACGCCGGTCTGGTCGCCGGCTACGGCCTCGTCGCCGTTGCCGGCTGCCAGCTCGCCTACTTCAACGCGGTCGCCCACATGCAGGTCGGAGTCGCGCTGCTGATCGAGTACACCGCACCGGTGGCGGTCGTCAGCTGGGTCTGGTGGCGTTACGGGCACCGGCCCGGGCGGCTGACCCTGGCGGGGGCGGCCGTGGCCCTGGCCGGGCTGGTGCTGGTCCTCGACCTGCTCTCCGGCGCCGACCTCAGCGTCGTCGGTGTGGTCTGGGCGCTGCTGGCGATGGTCGGCGCCGCTACCTACTTCGTGATCTCGGCGAGTGAGTCCAACGGCCTGCCGCCGATCGTGCTGGCTGCCAGCGGCCTGGTGCTGGGCGCGGCAGCGCTGCTGGTGGCGGGGGCCGTGGGGCTGGTGCCGATGCACGCCTCCACCCAGGACGTGACCTACCGCGGCGGCACGGTCGCCTGGTGGCTTCCTCTGGTCGCCCTCGGGCTGGTGAGCGCGGCGCTGGCCTACGTGACCGGGATCGCGGCCTCCCGCCGTCTGGGCCCGCGGCTGGCGTCGTTCGTCGCACTCCTCGAGGTGGTCGCGGCGCTGTCGTTCGCCTGGCTGCTGCTGGGCGAGCTGCCGCAGGCGATCCAGTTCGTCGGGGGAGCGCTGATCCTCGGCGGGGTGGTGCTGGTGAAGCTGGGGGAGAACTACCGCGCGTCCTGACGCGGCAGGAACACCTCGCGGATCAGCAGCAGGATCGCCGCCGCGGTGGGGATCGCGAGCAGGGCTCCGACCACCCCGAGCAGGCCGGCGCCGACCAGCGCCGCGATCACGATGATCGCGCCGGGGATGTCGACCGAGTGCGACATCACCTTGGGGTAGATCACGTAGTTCTCGAGCTGCTGGTAGAGCACGTAGAAGATCAGGCAGGCCAGACCGATCTTGGGATCGGTCGCGAAGCCGATCGCGGTCACGATCACGGCACCGATCGTGGCGCCGATCATCGGGATCACGTCGAGCAGCGCCACCACGAAGGCGAGCGCGACGGCGTACTCGCCCAGGCCCACGATGAACAGGAAGATCAGCGACGAGACGCCGGCTGCGGTCGCCACCACGAAGGCGCCCGAGACGTAGCTGCCCACGTTGCCCAGGATCCGGTCGCCCAGGTCGGTGACCCGGGGGCGACGGCTGGCCGGGGCGAGGCGGTACAGCGCGGCCTTGGTCGTCGGCAGCGACGCCAGGAAGTACAGGGTCAGCACGGTCACGATGAAGGCGTTGACCACCGCGCCCAGGACGGCGATGCCGAAGCCGAGGGCGCCACCGAACGCGGCCGAGGCCAGCTCGCCGTTGGCGAGGTAGTCCTTGATCCGGGTGATCACGTCGTACTGCTCGTCGAGGCGTTGCACCCGGGCGTTGTTCTGCAACTGGTCGAGCCAGCCGGGTGCGTTCGCGATCAGCTGGGTGACCTGGTCGGTGATCACCGGGACGATCGCGACCAGGAAGAGAGTGAGGGCGACCAGCACCATCGAGATGACGACGAGCACCGCCCACGCCCGCTTCAGGCCACGGCGCATGAAGAACTCGACCAGCGGGTTCAGCCCGACCGCGATGAAGGCAGCCACCACGATCAGCATGATGGTGGCGCTGACCGCGGCCACCTGGGTGAGCAACCAGAAGGCCAGGAGCGCGCCGACCGCACCGAAGAAGCCGACGTAGAAGGCGGCCGTCCGGTCCAGCGGGGGACCCGGCTCGGTCAGGGCCGAGCCGGTCTCCGGCTCCGCCTGCTCCTCGCGCCCGTCGGTCTGGTCCGTCCCGTCGCTCTGGGGTGCCTCGACCTCCGCGCCCGGTCCGGACGCGGGGTCGAGGCTCATTCCTCGTCCTCGCCGAAGCTGGCCACGACGTCGCGCAGCGAGTTGAGCTGCGCGGTGATGCCGTCGCGACGCTTGGTCATCCGCTCGACCTCGGCACGCAGGGTTGCCAGCTGGCGCTCCGCCTCGGCGTCGCCGGCGGAGGTGATCGTGTCGGCCTGGGCGCGGGCCGAGGCGACGATCTGCTCGGCCTCACGACGGGCCCGGGTCACCACGGCCTCGGCCTCGGACTGCATCTGCTGGCGGGCCGCGGCGGCTTGCGTGTTGGCCTCGCGGGCGCGCTGCTCGGCAGCCTCGGCGCGGGCCTCGGCCTCCTCGACGAGCCGCTTGGTCTCCGCGGTCGCGTTGGTGTGGTGGTCGGTGGCCTCGCGGGCGAGCCGCTCCTTCTCGACGGCGAGGGTACGACGCGCCTCCTGCACCTCACGGTCGGCGGCCGCCCGAGCCTGCTCGGCCTCCCGCTTGGCGGTGGTGCGCTGCTCGTTGGTCTCCTGCTCGGCAGCCAGACGGATCTGGTCGGCCTGACGACGGGCGGAGGCGAGGATGTCCTCGGCCTCGCTGCTGGCCAGCGCTCGCTCCTGCTCGGCGTCGGCGAGCAGGCGGGCACGGCTCTCGTCGAGCTCCTTGAGCTGGACCAGGCGCATGTCCTCGGCCTCGCGGGTGGCCTCGGCGCGCATGGCGGCGGCGTCGCGCACGGCCTGCTCGCGGATCTCGGCCGCGTCGCGCTGGGCGGAGGAGCGCACGTCGGCCGCCTCCTCCTCGGCCAGGCGCAGCATCGCGCTGGCGCGGCCGCCGAGGCCGGCGTACGACGGGGTCTGGTTCTCGGCGAGCTCCTCGCGGGCCTTCTCCAGCTCGGCCTCGAGCTCGAGGACGCGCTTCTCGGACTGGGTGAGGCTGGAGCTGAGGCCGGCCTTCTCGCTGGTCAGACGACGGAGGTGGGCGTCGACGGCGTCCTTGTCGTAGCCGCCGCGACGGACGATGGGGAGCTCGGCGGCGGCCGACTGGGCGGCGGAGGATCGGACGGCGGACGACTGGCCCGCGGAGGACTGGCCCCCGGAGGCGCGCGGGGCCGCCGGCGGCAGCACCGGACCGGGTGTCGCCTTGGCGGCCGCCGGGGCCTGGGGCGGCTGCTGGCCCTCGGGCTTCTTGTTCATCACCGGGATCACCTGGGTGGGCTCGGTGTCGGCCGACGAATCGGACGAGCTCGACTGGTTGTCAAAGATGGACAGGCCGCGGTCGCTCATGGTGGTGCTTCCTCTGTCGAAGTGCTGCTGGGGTGTGCCGTCCGGGCAAGTGTCCCTGATCGGCCGGGAACAGGACACCCCGGCTCGCCCATGAAGGCGAACCGGGGTGACCGAGTTGTGCCGGGGTGCTCCCGGGTCGAGCAGGGGTGGATCAGACGCCGCGGAACCGGTTGATCGCGTCGAGGTGCGTGGCCCGCATCTCGTGGTCGCGGACGCCCAGACCTTCCTCGGGGGCCAGGCAGAGCACGCCGACCTTGCCCTGGTGCAGGTTGTGGTGCACGTCCAGGGAGGCCTGGCCGACCTCGTCCATCGAGTAGGTCTTCGACAGGGTCGGGTGGATCATGCCCTTGGCCACCAGGCGGTTGGCCTCCCACGACTCGCGGTAGTTGGCGAAGTGCGAGGAGACGATCCGCTTGAGGTTCATCCACAGGTAGCGGTTGTCGTACTCGTGCATGTAGCCCGTGGTCGAGGCGCAGGTGGTGATGGTGCCGCCCTTGCGGGTGACGTAGACCGAGGCGCCGAACGTCTCGCGGCCCGGGTGCTCGAAGACGATGTCGATGTCCTCGCCGCCGGTGAGCTCACGGATCTTGGCGCCGAAACGCTTCCACTCCTTGGGGTCCTGAGTGCGCTCGTCCTTCCAGAACTGGTAGCCCTCCTCGGAGCGGTTGATGATCAGCTCGGCGCCCATGGAGCGGGCGATCGCGGCCTTCTCCTCGTTGGAGACCACGCAGACCGGCACGGCGCCACCGTTGAGGGCGTACTGGGTGGCGAAGCCGCCGAGGCCACCGGAGGCGCCCCAGACCAGGACGTTGTCGCCCTGCTTCATGTTGCCGCCGTTCTTGGAGACCAGCTGGCGGTAGGCGGTGGAGTTCACCAGGCCGGGGGAGGCGGCCTCCTCCCAGGTCAGGTGGTCCGGCTTGGGCATCAGCTGGTTGGACTTGACCAGGGCGATGTGGGCCAGGCCGCCGAAGTTGGTCTCGAAGCCCCAGATCCGCTGCTGCGGGTCCATCATCGAGTCGTCGTGGCCGTCGGCGTCCTCGAGCTCGACGCTGAGGCAGTGGGCCACGACCTCGGCGCCGGGCTTCCACTTCGTCACGCCGGGGCCGGTCTGCAGCACGACGCCGGCGAGGTCGGAGCCGACCACGTGGTACGGCAGGTCGTGACGCGCGGTCAGCTCGGAGATGCGGCCGTAGCGCTCCAGGAAGCCGAACGTCGAGACGGGCTCGAAGATCGAGGTCCAGACGGTGTTGTAGTTGATCGCGCTCGCCATGACCGCGACGTAGGCCTCGCCCGGACCGAGCTCGGGCAGGGCGACGTCCTCGACGTGCAGCGAGCGTCGGGGGTCCTTGTCGCGGGTGGCCAGGCCCTCGAACATGCCCACCTCGTCCTTGTGCACCGTGACGGCGCGATAGGACTCCGGGAGTTGGAGTGCGGCGAAGTCTTCGCTGGAGGTGTCGCCCGCCATGATGGCGTCGAGGATGTTCTGCACGGATCGTCTCCTGATGGGTGAGGCGCGGTGTCGGTGAGGTCGAGAGGTGGTGCTGTCCGAGGCCTGGCCGAAAGATACCGGCGAGTAACCCCGTCGTGCAGGCGATGTGGGTGAGGTCTCAGTGGGCAGCTGTCGCGGCGGGCTCGACGAGCTCCACGAGGATGCCTCCGGCGTCCTTGGGGTGGACGAAGTTGATCCGCGAGTCCGACGTTCCGCGGCGCGGCTCGTCGTACAGCAGCCGCAGGCCGCGCTCGCGCAGGATCGCGCTGACCGCCTCGACGTCGGTGACCCGGTAGGCGAGCTGCTGCATGCCGGGGCCGGAGCGGTCGAGGAACTTCGCGATCGTCGACTCGGGCGAGAGCGGCGCCAGCAGCTGGATGTGCGAGCCGGAGTCACCGACGGCCATCATCGCCTCGCGCACCCCCTGCTCCTCGTTGGTCTCCTCGTGCGCCATGCGCATGCCGAAGGTGTCGCGGTAGAAGGCGATCGCAGCATCGAGGTCGGCGACGGCGATCCCGACGTGGTCGATCGCGGTGAACAGGTGGTCAGGGAGGTCCAGCGGACTCGAGGAGGTGCTCATGGCGCACATCGTCGTACGCCGCGGCCCGGCTCGCGACTGCTTGTGACATGTTCCTCAGTGCGGCCCGGGTGGACACCCTCGCTCGGGGGCGCATCGGGTGGGTATCGTCGCGGCAGTCCACCCGGAACACTTCAGCTGGAGGCACCATGTCCGCATCCGTCATCGTCGCGGGGGCGCGCACCCCGATCGGCCGTCTCCTCGGCGGCCTCAAGGACCAGTCCGCTGCCGACCTCGGCGGAGTTGCCATCAAGGGGGCCCTGGCGAAGGCCGGTGTCACGGGTGACCAGGTCGACTACGTGATCATGGGTCACGTCATCCAGGCCGGTGCCGGCCAGATCACCGCCCGTCAGGCGGCGGTCAAGGGCGGCATCCCGATGAACGTCCCCTCGATCACGATCAACAAGGTCTGCCTGTCCGGCATCAACGCGATCGCGATGGCCGACCAGCTGATTCGCGCCGGCGAGCACGACGTCATCGTGGCCGGCGGCATGGAGTCGATGACCCAGGCCCCGCACCTGCTGCCGAAGTCCCGCGAGGGCTTCAAGTACGGCGACGTCCCCCTGGTCGACTCGATGGCCTACGACGCCCTCTACGACCAGTTCACGACCCAGCCGATGGGCGGGCTGACCGAGGGCTGCAACGCCGCCGGCGCCAACCTGACCCGTGAGGAGCAGGACGCCTTCTCCGCCCAGTCGCACCAGCGCGCGGCCGAGGCCTGGAAGAACGGCGTCTTCGACGACGAGGTCGTGCCGGTCGAGATCCCGCAGCGCAAGGGCGACCCGGTCGTCGTCTCCACCGACGAGGGTGTCCGCGGCGAGACCACCGCCGAGTCCCTCGGCAAGCTGCGCCCTGCGTTCAGCAAGGACGGCACCATCACCGCCGGCTCCTCCTCGCAGATCTCCGACGGTGCCTGCGCCGTGGTGGTGATGAGCAAGGCGAAGGCCGAGGAGCTCGGCCTGACCTGGCTCGCCGAGATCGGCGCCTCGGGCCAGGTCGCGGGTCCCGACTCCACCCTGCAGCTGCAGCCGGCCCGCGCGGTCGCCAAGGCGGCCGAGAAGGAGGGGATCGACGTCGCCGACATCGACCTCTTCGAGCTCAACGAGGCCTTCGCCGCCGTCGGCATCGAGTCCGCTCGCCAGCTCGGCGTCTCTGAGGACAAGGTCAACGTGAACGGCGGCGCCATCGCGCTGGGCCACCCGGTCGGGATGTCCGGCGCCCGGATCGTGCTGCACCTCGCGCTCGAGCTGAAGCGTCGCGGCGGCGGCACCGGTGCCGCCGCGCTGTGTGGCGGCGGCGGTCAGGGCGACGCGCTGATCATCCGGGTCCCGCAGGCCTGAGTGGAGCACCACGAGCCCGTCGGGGGCCGACGTCGTACCGCGGCGTCGGTCCCCGACCTCGTCTCCCGGGCCAGGGAGGGGCAGCCGCGTGCCGTGGCGCGGTTGATCTCGCTGGTCGAGGACGCCTCACCGCTGCTGCGTGAGGTGATGGCGGCGCTGGCGCCGCACGCCGGCACCGCCCGCATCGTCGGGATCACCGGGTCGCCGGGGGTCGGCAAGTCCACCACCACGAACGCGCTGGTCACCGAGCTTCGCCGGACCGGTCGCCGGGTGGGGGTGCTGGCGGTCGACCCGTCCTCGCCGTTCTCCGGCGGGGCGCTGCTCGGCGACCGGATCCGGATGCAGGAGCATGCCCTCGACCCGGAGGTCTACATCCGGTCGATGGCCTCCCGCGGCCATCTCGGTGGCCTGTCCTGGTCGACCCCGCAGGCGCTGCGGGTGCTCGACGCCGCCGGCTGCGACGTGATCCTGGTCGAGACCGTCGGGGTCGGGCAGAGCGAGGTCGAGATCGCCGGACTCGCCGACACCACGATGGTGCTGCTCGCGCCCGGGATGGGCGACGGCGTCCAGGCGGCCAAGGCCGGCATCCTCGAGATCGGCGACCTCTACGTCGTCAACAAGGCCGACCGGGACGGTGCCGACCAGGTACGCCGGGACCTGCGCGGGATGCTCGGGCTGGCCGAACGTCGCGAGGGTGCGTGGAAGCCGCCGATCGTGCCGACGATCGCGCAGACCGGGCAGGGCGTCGACGACGTCGTCGCCGAGCTCGAGCGGCACTGGGCGTGGCTGGACGCCTCGGGGGAGCAGCAGGCGCGCCGTACCCGTCGGGCCCGCGACGAGATCGAGGCCATCGCGGTGACCGCGCTGCGCGCCCGCTGGGGCGACGTGCACGGCCGCTCGGAGCTCGACACCCTCGCGGTGGCCGTGGTCGACGGCGCCACGGATCCCTACGCGGCCGCCGACGAGCTGCTGGCCGCGTTCGCCGACTGAGCCGGGACCGCCCGCGTTGGGGCCCGCGCCCGGCCACTCCTAGGATTGGCCGCATGAGCCAGCAGCCCTTCACCCGTCCCGGAGCGATCGACCTCTCGGCCCTGAAGCGGCCCGCCACCCCGGCCCCGGCCGCCGGTGGCGCAGGCGGTGCGGCAGGTGGCGGCGCCCCCGCCGGATCGGCGTACGCCGTGCAGGTCACCGAGGCGAACTTCCAAGCCACCATCGAGGCCTCGATGGGGGCCCCGGTGCTGCTGGTCTTCTACTCACGCACCCGGATGCCCGAGAGCGGCACGCTGGCCGACGACGTCGAGACGCTGTCCGGCGAGTTCGAGGGCCGCTTCCTGGCCGGCCTGGTCGACATCGACGCGGCCCCCGCCGTGGCGCAGGCGATGCAGATCCCGTCGATCCCGCTGGTCGTGGTGGTCATCGACGGTCGACCGATGCCGCTGCTCCAGGACGTCGTCCCGATCGACGACCTGCGTCTCGCGCTCACCCAGGTGCTCCAGCAGCTCACCACGCAGGGGATCACCGGTCGGCACCAGCCGCGCACGGCTGCGCCCGCCGACGGAGACGCCGACGCCGACGAGCCCTCGATGGACCCCCGTTACGCCGCGGCCCAGGAAGCGATGGGCGCCGGCGACGTCGACGCGGCTGTCGCGGAGTACCAGAAGCTCGTCGACGCGAACCCGGCCGACACCGAGGCCGCCGCCGGACTGGCGATGGCCAAGCTGCTGCAGCGCACCCAGGGCGTCGACCTCAACCAGGCGCGTACGGCGGCCGCCGAACAGCCCGACGACATCGACGCGCAGACACTGGTCGCCGACCTCGACATGCTCGGCGGTCACGTCGAGGACGCCTTCCACCGGTTGATCGAGCTGGTCCGGCGTACCGCCGGAGACGACCGGAACCGGGTGCGCCAGCACCTGATCGGCCTCTTCGGCGCGGTCGGCAACGACGACCCCCGGGTGCTGCGGGCGCGGCAGAACCTGGCCAACGCGCTGTTCTGAGCCACAGCCGCGCGTTTCGCTCGCGATCTGCACGCACCCGGTGAGTGTGGCGCGCGAGTGAGCGTGCGATCCCGGGCGGTGATCCACAGGCGACCGGAACCCCCTCGCACGACCTGTCCCGGTTTGCGACGCTGCCCGGCATGTTCGAGGACGAGCTCGCCCATCGGTTGGGCACCCAGGACGGTGTGGTCTCCCGCAGGCAGTTGCTCGCGCTCGGCGCCCGCGAGCACGACCTCCAGCGGTTGATCCGGCGCCGGTCGCTGACGTGGATCCACCCGGGCGTCTACGTCGACCACACCGGCCCGCCCAGTTGGCAGCAACGGGCCTGGGCCGCGGTCCTCCTGCACTGGCCGGCCGCGCTGACCCGTGAGTCGGCGCTCCCCGGGCCGTCGGAGCGAGCGCCTGTCCAGGTCGCGATCAACGTACGCCGCACCGTGCGTCGCGTCCCGGGTGTGCAGGCGCACCGCACGCCCGACCTCGACGACCGGGTGCTGTGGCGCCGGAGCCCGCCCCGGGTCCGGCTCGAGCACGCCGCCATCGACGTGGCCGCGTCGGCGCCGGACGGGCTGGCTGCCTTCCACGTCCTGGCGAACGCCTGCCACACCCGCGAGACCCGACCCTCGGCCATCCTGGCTGCGCTGGGCTCCCGTCGGGTGCCGCACGGGAGGGAGCTCCGGGCGCTCCTGGGCGACCTCGACGCCGGCGC
>NZ_JBFIKK010000035.1:0-26772 GCF_041600255.1 Nocardioides sp.
GATCGAGAACTCCGCGATCAACGGCGCACCCGGACCGGCGACCGGGACCTCGGTCTGACCGAACCCCGGGTCGTAGGTCACCGCCGCATCCGCCAACGAGTCGGTCGAGTGCATCGCCGCCCACGCGACCGCGAGCTGCAGCAACCGGGCCTCTTCGGCATCCGCGATCGACCGCGACGACCGCGCTGCAGCGAGCACCGCGGCAGCGGTGTCCACGTCGGCGAGCGTCTCGGTCATGGAACAACCCAACCAGCGAGCACCGACAGTTCGACCGCCGAAAACGGCCGATCGTCCACCATCCGGACAGCGATTTCTCACCGGTCATGACCAGCGCAGAACTCGCGGTTGGATCCGGACGACGTGGGATGACCTGGCACCGTGTCGTCAGCAGCCACTGCTCCACCCAGAACCTGGCCGCCCCTGGATCTCTCCGTGCGGATGGACCGTCCGCCGGACGAAGTGAATCCCCGAGGCGCAGGTGACGAGAGCGGAACTTGCGGCGGACCTCGCATCCCAGCCGCCGGTCCCACCTGAGTCGTCCACCGCAGACGCCGCCGCCCCGGTTAGCGTGGGCGCCGTGAGTCCCACCACGAGCCCGGCCGTCGAGATCGAGGTGGACAACCGCGTCGTCCGGGTCAGCAACCCGGACCGGGTCTACTTCCCGGAGATCGGGGCGACCAAGCTCGACCTGGTCGAGTACTACCTCGCGGTCGGGCCCGGCATCGTCAACGCGCTCTGGGAGCGCCCCTGCATGCTGCACCGCTTCCCGAAGGGTCTCTCCGGCCCCAAGGTGCACCAGAAGCGGCTGCCGGCCGGCGCCCCGGACTGGGTGGAGACGGTCGAGCTGCACTTCCCGCGCTGGGACCGGACCGCCGACGAGCTCTGCGTCACCGAGCTGGGCAGCGTGATCTGGGCGGTGCAGATGTCCACCGTCGAGTTCCACCCCTGGAACAGCCGCCGTGCCCACACCGAGCAGCCCGACGAGTGGCGGATCGACCTCGACCCCGGCCCGGAGTGCGACTTCGCGACGGTACGACGCGTCGCCCATGTCGCCCACCAGGTGCTGGACGAGCTGGGCGCCACCGGGTTCCCGAAGACCAGCGGGGGATCGGGGCTGCACGTCTACGTGCGGATCCGGCCCGACCACTCCTTCACCGACGTACGACGGGCCGCGCTGGCGTTCGCCCGCGAGGTGGAACGGCGTGCCCCGCAGGACGTGACGACCGCCTGGTGGCGCAAGGACCGGGACCCACGCGCGCTCTTCGTCGACTACAACCAGAACGCGCGCGACCACACGATCGCGGCGGCCTACAGCGTGCGGGGGGTGCCCGACGCGCGGGTCTCCACCCCGATCAGGTGGGACGAGATCGACGACGTGGATCCGCACGACTTCACGATCCGGACGGTGCCGGCACGCTTCGCCGAGCTCGGCGACCTGCACGAGCGCATCGATGAGGAGGTCTTCGACCTCTCGATGCTGCTGGAGTGGGCGGACCGCGACGAGCGCGAGGGCGCGGAGGCACCGGTCGATCCCGAGGACTGAGCAGTCCCGAGGGGCGGGCGAGCGGAACGCTCAGACGTGCACGCGCTCGCGCGGCATCAGCGCCGGGAGCACGGGGGTCAGACCGATCAGCAGCAGGATGACCGCGGCGAAGATCCGCATGTCGAAGGCGCCGAGCGTGCCGAGGATGCCACCGATCCAGGCCGCCAGGGCCGCCGCGACGAGCGGTCCCCGCAGCTTGGGGTAGCTCAGCCGGCTGACCATCATCAGACCGAGCGCGGCCAGGCCGATGCCGATGACCAGCGGGGAGGTGGTCAGGAAGGCGAGCGAGACCACCGCGGCCGCGGCGAGCGGCGAGGGAAGGCCGGTGAACGCCGGGTCGTCCTGTCGGCTGGAGGAGAAGTCCGCCAGCCGTAGCAGGGCGCCGCTGACGTAGGCCAGGAAACCGAGGACGACCAGGACCCGGCCGGGGCCGCTGGCGGTGACGAAGCCGAGCTGGGCGAGCAGAACGGCGGGCGCGAACCCGAAGGTCAGGGCGTCGGCGAGCGAGTCGAGCATGCCGCCGAGCGCCGTACCGCGGCCACCGCGGGCGAAGGCGCCGTCGAGGGAGTCGAAGATCGTGCCGGCGAGCAGCAGCAGGGTGGCGGCGCGAACGCCGCTCTCGGCCAGGTCGGCCGGGGGTCGGGCGGCGTAGGAGAGGACGACGAGGACGGCGGCGGCGCCACAGACGGCGTTCATCAGCGTCATCACGTCGGCCGGACCGGGCCGGGTGATCCCGAGGACCTTCATGCGCTCGTCCCGAGAGGGGCGGCATCGCGGACGGAAGCGTCCACGTCGACGACCGCGATCACGTCCTGGGCGCCGCGGGGGCGGTCGCCCACCCGCACGGTCGGGCGCATCCCGAGCGGCAGCACCAGGTCGACCCGCGAACCGAACCGGATCAGGCCGATCCGTTCGCCGCGGTGCACGGAGTCGCCGACACCGACGTAGGGGATGATCCGCCGGGCGGCCGCGCCCGAGTACTGGACCATCTCGAGCTCGCCGTAGGAGGTGTCGAAGCGCCAGGTCACGTGCTCGTTGACGTGGGCGGTGGAGGAGAAGGCCAGCTTGTGCTCGCCGGGCACGTGCTCCTGGTGCGTGATCGTGCCGTCGCAGGGCATCCGGCTCACGTGCACGTTGTAGAGCGCCAGGTACGTCGAGACGAACCAGCGACCGTCCTCGCGCTGCTCGACCTCGCGGATCAGTCCGTCGGCGGCGGCCAGCAGGCCCTCACCGGCCGGCGTACGGTCCGGATCCCGGAAGAACGACGTCGCGCCGGCAGCGAACGCCAGGGTCGCCAGTCGCAGCGATCGGGGTCGGAGGAGGAGGGCGGGCACCCAGAAAAGGGCGATCCACCACGGGGTTCCACGGGCCAGGCGAGCATTCATGTCCGGCGAAGTCTGGCACAGGGACCGGGCTCGCGGCGCATCTCCAGACGTTCCGCGGGTGTGTCATCAGGCACCCGGCGGGGTGGGTGCCGCCCGGGACGAACCTCTAGGATCACCGGTCGTGGGTATCCAGATCACGCCGAGCATCCTGAACGCCGACTTCGCCGACCTCGGAGCGGAGGTGGCCAGGATCGGCAGCGCCGACTGGGTGCACGTCGACGTCATGGACAACCACTTCGTCCCGAACCTCACCTTCGGACCGACCATGGTCGAGGCGCTCGCGCGCTCCACCGACCTGCCCCTCGACGCCCACCTGATGATCGAGGACCCCGACAGCAACGCGGTGACGTACGTCGAGGCCGGTTGCGGCTCGGTCACCTTCCACGTCGAGGCGGCGAAGGCCCCGGTCCGGCTGGCCCGCGAGATCCGGGCGCACGGTGCCCGGGCCAGCATGGCGCTCAAGCCGGCCACCCCGATCGAGCCCTACGAGGACCTGCTCGCCGAGCTGGACATGGTGCTGCTGATGACCGTCGAGCCCGGCTTCGGCGGCCAGAAGTTCCTCGACCTGGTGCTCCCCAAGATTCGGCGCGCCCGCGCGATGATGGACAAGCACGGTGTGGAGACCTGGCTCCAGGTCGACGGCGGCGTCTCGCTGGAGACCATCGAGCGCTGCGCCGAGGCCGGCGCCGACGTCTTCGTGGCCGGCTCGGCCGTCTACTCCGCCGAGGACCCCGACCGGATGGTCAACGAGCTGCGCGCCAAGGCCGAGGCTGCCGTCACCCCTTCCTGACCGCCGCCCGACCGATGCGCCGTCCACGTCCTGTGGTCGGACTCACGCCCTGCTGAGACAGCCGCTGTGGCAAACTGGCTCCCGACGAGTTGACCAAACTCGCGTGCTCTGGGGTCGGTGTAATTCCGAGCCGGCGGTTAAAGTCCGCGACCCGCTCACAGCCAGTGAGCGGTTGACCAGGTGAAATTCCTGGACCGACGGTGAAAGTCCGGATGGGAAGCGCACGCAGGTGAGGAACGCCCCGCTGTCCCGTCCGGGACCCGCGCGCGGCGTTCGCATCCGTTGAGCCCCGGAGTCCGCGACGGACATGAGGGGCCGGAGATGACCAGCACCGCAGCGGAGGAACGCGCCATGCAGCGCGCCCTCGAGCTCGCGGCGACCCCCGGCGTCCCGCTCGGCCCCAACCCGCGCGTGGGCTGTGTCCTGCTCGCCGACGACGGCACGACGATCGCCGAGGGGTACCACCGTGGCGCCGGCAGCGCCCACGCCGAGGCCGACGCCCTGGCTCGAGCCGGGGACAGGGCCCGCGGCGCCACCGCGATCGTCACCCTGGAGCCCTGCAACCACACCGGCCGGACCGGTCCGTGCGCCCGAGCGCTGCTCGAGGCCGGCGTACGACGCGTGGTCTTCGCCCAGGCCGACCCCAACCCGGTCGCCCGCGGGGGAGCCGACACGCTGCGGGCCGCCGGCGTCGAGGTCGCCCACGGCCTGCTCGCCGACCGGGCCCGCGAGCTGAACGCGGTGTGGAGCTTCGCCGTCGAGCACCAGCGCCCCTTCGTGACCTGGAAGTTCGCCACCACCCTCGACGGTCGCAGCGCGGCCGCCGACGGCACCAGTCGGTGGGTCTCCAGCCTGGCCGCGCGGCGCGACACCCACCGGCTGCGTGCGCTGTGCGACGTGATGCTGGTCGGTACCGCGACGGTCGAGATCGACGACCCCGAGCTCACCGTCCGCGACGAGCACGACCAGCCGCTGCCCCACCAGCCGCTGCGGGTGGTGATGGGGGAGCGCGACCTCGACCCGACCCGCCGGATCTTCAACGACCGCGCCGAGACGCTGCACCTGCGCACCCGCGAGCCTCGGACCGCGCTGGCCGAGCTCTTCGCTCGCGACCGCCAGCACGTCTTCCTCGAGGGCGGCCCGACGTTGGCCGCGGCGTTCCTGACTGCCGGGCTGGTCGACGAGATCGTCACCTACGTCGCGCCGATGCTGCTCGGCGCCGGAACGTCGGCGGTCGCCGACCTGGGACTGACCGCCATCGCCGATGCCGTCCGCCCCACCGTCACCGACGTGACCGTGCTGCCGGGAATCGACGGCGAGGCTCCGAACGTTCGCTTCACGATGACCCCCGCTGCGACCGCTGGAAAGAGGACCTGATGTTCACCGGAATCGTCGAGGAGCTCGGCACCGTCGAGTCGATCGAGGACCAGGGCGACGCGCTCCGCCTGACCGTCCGGGCGAGCACCGTGCTCGAGGACGCCAGGCTCGGCGACTCGATCGCCGTCAACGGCTGCTGCCTCACGGTCGCGGCCCGGACCGAGGACACCTGGACCGCCGACGTCATGCAGGAGACGCTCGACAAGACCAGCCTGGCCGGCGTCCGGCCCGGGGACACGGTCAATCTCGAGCGGGCGGTCACCGCGGCGACCCGGCTGGGCGGTCACATCGTGCAGGGCCACGTCGACGGCGTGGGCACGCTGCGGCGCCGTACTCCGAGCGAGCACTGGGAGCTGGTCGAGATCGAGCTTCCCGGCGACCTGTCCAAGTACCTCGTCGACAAGGGCTCGATCACCGTGGACGGCGTCAGCCTGACCGTGGTCGAGGCCGGCGCCGACTCCTTCACCGTGAGCCTCATCCCCGAGACCCTCACCCGCACCACCCTCGGTCACCGCCAGGTCGGCGACCGGGTCAACCTCGAGACCGACGTGATCGCCAAGCACGTCGAGCGGCTCGTCCGCGCCTACACGCAGGAGACCTCATGAGCACCCCCGACATCGCCTCCGTCCTGGCCGGCGACCCCGCCGTGACGGCCGACTCCACACGGGTTCGCCTGGACTCGGTCGAGCGCGCGATCGCCGACATCGCGGCCGGCAAGGCCGTCGTCGTCGTGGACGACGAGGACCGTGAGAACGAGGGCGACATCATCTTCGCGGCTGCCAAGGCCACCCCCGAGCTGATGGCCTTCACCATCCGGCACTCCAGCGGTGTGATCTGCGTGCCGATGCCCGCCGACATGCTGGACCGGCTCGAGATCCCGCTGATGACACCGCACAACAAGGACAAGCTGCGGACGGCGTACACGATCTCGGTCGACGCCCGCGACGGTGTCTCCACCGGCATCAGCGCCGCCGACCGTGCGCACACCGCGCGGGTGCTGGCCGACTCCGCCACCGAGCCGTGGGAGATCACCCGGCCCGGTCACGTCTTCCCGCTGCGCTACCGCGAGGGCGGTGTGCTGGTACGGCGCGGCCACACCGAGGCGGCCGTCGACCTGGCCCGGCTGGCCGGCCTCACCCCGGCCGGCGTGCTCGTCGAGGTCGTCAACGACGACGGCACGATGAAGCGCGCGCCCGAGCTGCGCGCCTTCGCCGACGAGCACGACCTGGCGATGATCTCGATCGAGGACCTGGTCCGCTACCGGCGCCGCCACGAGGTGCTGGTCGAGCGGGTCGCCGAGACCCGACTGCCCACGCGGCACGGCGAGTTCACGGCGTTCGGCTACCGGATCACCGTGGACGACTCCGAGCACATCGCGCTCGTCTACGGCGACGTCAGCGGCGAGGTCCCGGTGCTCACCCGGGTGCACTCGGAGTGCCTGACCGGCGACGTCTTCGGCAGTGCCCGCTGCGACTGCGGCCCCCAGCTCGACGAGGCCCTCGAGCGCATCGTCGAGGAGGGCCGCGGGGTCGTGGTCTACCTGCGCGGGCACGAGGGCCGCGGCATCGGCCTGGTCGCCAAGCTGCAGGCCTACCAGCTCCAGGACGGCGGTCGCGACACCGTGGACGCCAACCTCGACCTCGGGCTGCCGGCCGACGCACGGCACTACGGCACCGCCACCCAGATCCTGCGCGACCTCGGGGTGGGCAGGGTGCGGCTGATGACCAACAACCCGGACAAGACCACGAGCCTGGAGGACTTCGGGATCACGGTCACCGAGCGGGTCTCGCTCACGCCGCACCCCAACGACCACAACCTGGCCTACCTGCTCACCAAGCGTGACCGGATGGGCCACGACATGCCGCACCTGACCCCCCGCCCGTCGGCGAGCGCCGCCGACCTCGACCCGAACGGAGCCGACGCATGAGTGGAGCCGGAGCCCCCGACCAGACCCCGGTCGACTGCCACGACCTGCGGGTCGCGATCGTCGCCGCCAGCTGGCACACCCAGGTGATGGACGGCCTGGTCGCCGGCGCCCTGCGCGCCTGCCACGACTACCGGGTCGAGGAGCCGCACCTGGTGCGGGTGCCCGGCGCGTTCGAGCTGCCCGTCGTGGCCGAGGCGCTGGCCGCCGAGGGGTACGACGCGGTCATCGCCCTCGGCGTCGTGATCCGCGGGGGCACCCCGCACTTCGAGTACGTCTGCAACGCCGCGACCGACGGGCTCGGCCAGGTCGCGCTCAACCACCGGACCCCGGTCGGTTTCGGCCTGCTCACCTGCGACAACGATGAGCAGGCGCTCGACCGCGCCGGCCTCGAGGGCTCGCGTGAGGACAAGGGCTACGAGGCCACCTCGGCGGCCCTGCTGACGGCGCGGACGATCCGCGCGATCCAGCGCCCTCAGGAGACCTGAGCCACACCCGGCGGACACCCGGCGGACACCCGCGCCGACTCCGGCCGGCAACGCCGTAGGCTTCTGGCCCGTGAAGACGTTCGAAGGACTCTGGGCCGAGCTCGAGGAGAAGGCGCGCACGCGCCCGGAGGGCTCGGGCACCGTGCAGCAGCTCGACGCCGGAGTCCATGCGATCGGCAAGAAGCTGGTCGAGGAGGCCGCCGAGTCCTGGATGGCCGCCGAGTACGAGGGCAAGGAGCGGGCGGCCGAGGAGATCAGCCAGCTGATCTACCACGCCCAGGTCCTGATGCTGGCCAGCGGCATCTCACTCGACGACGTCTACGCCCACCTCTGAGGAAGACCGATGGCCCCCCAGATCCAGCCGGGCGACCAGCCCGTGAACCCGACCCGACCCGGTGACGTGCTCCGGGTCGCCGTCCCCAACAAGGGCGCGCTCGCGCAGGCCGCCTCGGAGATCCTGCGCGAGGCCGGCTACCGCCAGCGCCACGACTCCAAGGAGCTCACGCTCATCGACGCCGAGAACGGCGTCGAGTTCTTCTACCTGCGTCCGCGTGACATTGCCCTGTACGTCGGCGAGGGCACCCTCGACGTCGGCGTGACCGGTCGCGACCTGCTGCGCGACTCCGGCGCCAAGGCCGACGAGGTGATGGGGCTGGGCTTCGGTCGCAGCCGCTTCCACTTCGCCGGCCCCGCCGGCAAGTTCACCCACCTGGACCAGCTGGCCGGCGCCCGGATCGCCACGTCGTACGTCGGGGTGGTGGAGGCGTTCCTGGCCGAGCGCGGAATCGAGGCCACGGTGACTCGTCTCGACGGTGCGGTCGAGACCAGCATCCAGCTCGGGGTGGCCGACGTGATCGCCGATGTCGTGGAGACCGGCAGCACGCTGCGCCAGGCCGGCCTGGAGATCTTCGGCGACGTCATCCTCGACTCCGAGGCCGTCGTGGTGACCCGCGGCGGCGAGGCCCCACGCGGCTTCGAGATCTTCCGCCGCCGGGTCGAGGGCGTCCTGGTCGCGCGCAGCTACGTGATGATGGACTACGACATCCGCAGCGCCGACGTGACCGCCGCGGTCGCGCTCACGCCGGGCATCGAGAGCCCCACCGTCTCGCCGCTGCATCGCGAGGGCTGGGTCGCCGTCCGCGCCATGGTGCCGCGCGAGGGCGCCCAGCGACTGATGGACGAGCTCTTCGACCTCGGAGCCCGCGGAATCCTGCTCACGGACATCCATGCCTGCCGTCTCTGAGCCGCTGCCGCAGCTCCCGCACACCTGGCGCCCCTTCGGCGTCCGGATGGCCGGCGCGCTCTTCGGCGGGCTCCTGCTGGTCGTCTGCGCTGCCGCCTGGTTCGCCTTCGACGACGAGACGCGGGCCAAGTTCACGATCTTCCAGCGCGGCACACTGGTCTTCCTCGGGCTGCTCGCCTTCACCACCGGGTTCGCACTGGTGCGCTCCCGGGTGGTGGCGACGGCCGAGAAGCTGATCGTGGTCAACGGTTACCGGCGTCGCGAGTACGAATGGGCCGAGATCATCGGCGTGCACCTGCCGCCCGGCGCTCCGTGGGTCGTCCTGGACCTGGCCGACGGTTCGACCGCCCCCGCGATGGGGATCCAGGGGTCGGACGGACGCCGCGCCCAACGCGCCGCCCAGCAGCTGCGCCGCCTCGCCGATCGCTGAACCCGTTCCTGCTCAGTCCAGGGAGCGGATGCCCCAGCTGACCGACAGCTCGTCGCCGTCCTCGCCCGCGGGCGCCAAGGTGTGCAGGTCCTCGCCGGAGCGGAAGGCGTCGGCCTGGGCCGTCATCGGCTCCACCGCCAACGACCGGCGGGCCGTGGCCGACCCGTCGTCGGCGCTGAACAGCTGCAGCCAGCGGTGGTGCTCGTCCACCCAGAGCGCCACGCCCCGACCCGAGCCACGATCGCGCAGCACGGTGGTGGCGGCGCCCTCCTCGTCGCGCTCCAGGTCGGTGAAGGCGTCGTTCAGCTCGAGGTCCCGCAGGGGCCGCGCCACCCGGAAGTCGTACGCCGTGCCCTCCACCGACTCCCGGCCCACCGGCAGCAACCGGTCGTCGGTCAGGGAGCGGGTGCTCGCCGGCAGGGTCAGCTCCCAGCCGTCGATCGGGCCCTCGCCCACGCACAGGTAGGGGTGGGCGCCGCTGGCGAACGGTGCCGGCCGGTCCGAGAGGTTGGTCGCGGTCTGGGTGACGGTCAGGCCGTCGGCGGAGAGGTCGTAGAGCAGGTGCAGGTCGAGCGACCAGGGGTAGCCGCTCTGCGCCATCAGTCGGTAGACCAGCGACACCGAGTTGGGGGAGTGCTCCTCCCGGCTCCACGCCACCCAACGCACCAGGCCGTGGGAGGCGTTGTGGTGGGAGACGTCGGTGAGGGCGAGCTGGTGGTCGCGCCCGGCGAAGGAGTAGACGCCGTCGCGGATCCGGTTGGGCCACGGCATCAGGATCTGCCCTCGGCCGCCCGAGGCGATCGCGTCGATCGCGTCGATCGCGAACCCGTCGACGAGCGGGCGGCCGCCGTACTCCAGCAGGCGCAGCGCGGCGCCGGACTCGGTGACGACGGCGCGGTAGCCGCCGCCGGTGATCTCGAACTGTTCTCCTGAGGGCGGCTGCACGCGCTCACCCTAGGGCGAGCCTCACCGCCGCCGGAGCCCGCGCTGCTCAGTGGACACGTGGCCCCTCGGCGACCGCTCCCGGCCCGGAGACCGGTGGGGTGAGCCCGGTGCCGTCGACGACGAGATCGGCGCGCTCCTCGGTCCGCTCCCGGGCGAAGTGCAGCGCCTCGGCGATCGTCCAGTCGCGCCAGTGCTCGCGCACCGCGTCCCCGTCACGCTCCAGACCCCGCCGATCACGCAGGTCGGCGGGGGCGCTCACCCACACGGTCACCGTGGTGAGGGCGGCGTGGTCGCGCAGCGCCGACCCCACCCCCTCGACGACCAGCAGGGGAGTGGGCGGGACGGTCACGGTCTCGGCGTATGCGCCTGCGTGCCAGTCGTAGCGGCGGTAGTGGCCGGGATCGCCGACGCTGAGCGGGCCCAGCAGGGTGGCCAGCTGGTCGCCGACCCGACCGAGCCCCGTCCAGCCGTCGTACAGGGCGTCCATGTGGACCACCCGCGCCTCGGGCGCAAGGCGGGCCAGCCTCAGCCCCAGGGTGGTCTTGCCCGAGCCCGCCGGTCCGTCGATGCAGACGAGTCGGCCCCGGCCCAGCGTGGCCGGCCGGCCACGGGCCAGTTCCAGCACCCGCTCCGCGACCCGGTGCGGGTCGGGGCTCTCGAGCATCAGGTGATGCCTCGTCGACGCAGGATGGCCTCGATGTCGGCCAGGTCGTCGTCGGTGGAGACGGCCGGGTCCGCCGAGTGCCCGCGACCCAGGCCACGCTTGCGCGGGGGCGCCACGGCGTCCCTGTCGGCGACGCGATCGCCGAGCAGGCCGGCGGCCCCGAAGAGGAGGGCGGAGACGCCCGCGAGCACCACGCCCACCCAGACGAACGGATGGAAGACCAGGCTGGTCGCCCAGTCCGCCACCGCGGCCGAGATCCGGGTGAACATCTCCAGCGTCCCGGTGAGGTAGGCGGCGGCGGGTAGCAGCGTGAAGCCGGCCGGGCGCAGTCCGGCCACGACCCCACCGCGTCGTACCGAGCGCCAGGTCCAGATCACGCCGATCAGCGTCAGCGTCAGGGTCAGTGCTCCCCAGGTCGCTTCGTCCATGTCTCCAGCCTCGCACAGGGGCGGCTGCCCGCCCGGTCCGTGGGCCGGGGCAGGGGTCGGGGAGAATGGTCGCCATGCCCGCCCCCGCCGAACGTCACATCCCCGACCCCGGGTTCGCCGGGGACACCGGTGCGGTGGCGCCCGAGGTCAGTGCCGCCCTCGCGGCGTACGACGCCGGTCGTGCCGACCACGCCGACACCCTGGCCGTGCTGCAGGACGCCCGACTGCTGGTGCCGGTGGTGGCCGTCCTGGGCGAGGTGGAGTACGACGAGGCGGGTCTGGCGCACGACAAGAGCAGCGACATGGCAGCCGTCCTGCTGACCGGGGCCGACGGAAGGCTGGCACTGCTGGCCTTCACCGGCACCGAGACCCTGCAGCGCTGGAACCCCGAGGCACGACCGGTGCCGGTCGCGACCCGGCTGGCCGCCCAGGCCGCCGTGCAGGACCAGGCGGCTGCCCTCGTGATCGACGTCGCCGGCCCGGTGCGCTTCGTCATCGAGGGCGAGGACCTGCAGGGTCTGGCCGCGGGCTGGAGCCTGGCCCGGGTGGGGGAGCGCGCCGCCTGGATTCGTCCTGCTGCCGACTGATCGGCTAGCATTCCTCTCGACCGATCAGTTCTGTCGTGCGTGCATGTCAGAACTGGTCCGACAAGCGGAGTCGCACCACTGGTCTCCCACCCGCATCGACCGCGTTCAGGTCGTCGGGTCCGGTCTCGAAGGGTTCGGCCCCTCGGCCTCGTGCCGCTGGTGTCGGGTGCTTCGTCGATGTCGTTCCCCGCAGGGGGAGACACGTCGTGACTGGCTTCCGCTTGTGACAAGCGGAAGCCGTTGTTGATTTCGGGGGGAGCCCCGGCCGACGACGACCTCCGGACACGTTTTCATCAGGAGGACTCATCAGCACCGAGCTTCGAATCAACGACCGGATCCGGGTTTCCGAGGTCCGGCTCGTTGGCCCCAGCGGCGAGACCGTCGGCATCGTGCCGACGGCGGATGCACTGCGCCTTGCGCAGGAAGCAGACCTGGACCTGGTCGAGATTGCCCCGATGGCGCGCCCACCGGTGTGCAAGCTCATGGACTACGGCAAGTTCAAGTACGAGAACGCCCAGAAGGCTCGTGAGGCTCGGCGCAATCAGACGAACGTCATCATCAAGGAGATGAAGCTTCGTCCGAAGATCGACGCGCACGACTACGAGACGAAGAAGGGCCACGTCGTGCGCTTCCTGCGCGCCGGCGACAAGGTCAAGATCACCATCATGTTCCGCGGTCGCGAGCAGCACCGCCCCGAGCTGGGCTACCGGCTGCTGCAGAAGTTGGCCGAGGACGTCACGGAGCTGGGCTTCGTCGAGTCCTCGCCCAAGCAGGACGGCCGCAACATGATCATGGTGCTCGGTCCGCACAAGAAGAAGGCCGACGCCAAGGTCGACCTGAAGGCCGAGAAGGAGAGCAAGGCCGCCGAGCGCGCCGCGCTCGAGGCCGACGAGCGTGCCGAGCGCGATGCCGCTCACGCCGCCGGCCCGGTCGCGCAGAAGAAGGAGCGCGGCCGCTCCGAGAACCTCGATCCCGAGATCGAAGCCTGACCCACCCCCGCGGGTGGCTGCGACCGTGAGGTCGGTGCCGCCCAGCACCAAGTAGAGGAAGAGATATGCCGAAGAACAAGACGCACTCCGGTGCCAGCAAGCGCTTCCGGGTGACCGGCTCGGGCAAGATCCTTCGCGAGAAGGCGGGCAAGCGCCACAACCTCGAGAAGAAGGCCTCCAAGGTCACCCGTCGCCTCACCGGCACCGTCGAGGTCGCCAAGGCCGACCAGCCCCGCGCCAAGAAGCTTCTCGGTCTCTGACCGAGCCCCACCCCATCGGTGGTCGGCTCCGGCTCAGACCACGCACCAAGATTTGAAGGAGTAACACTCATGGCACGCGTCAAGCGGGCAGTGAACGCCCAGAAGAAGCGTCGGGTCATTCTCGAGCGCGCCAGCGGTTACCGCGGCCAGCGCTCGCGGCTCTACCGCAAGGCCAAGGAGCAGGTCACCCACTCCCTGGTCTACAGCTACAACGACCGCCGCAAGAACAAGGGCAACTTCCGCAAGCTGTGGATCCAGCGGATCAACGCTGCGGCCCGCGCCCAGGGGATGACCTACAACCGGTTCATCCAGGGCCTGAACCTCGCCGGTGTCGAGGTGGACCGCAAGATCCTCGCCGAGCTCGCCGTCAACGACGTGGCCGCGTTCAACTCGCTGGTCGCGACCGCCAAGGCTGCTCTGCCCGAGGACGTCAACGCGCCCAAGGCCGAGGCGTCCGCCTGAGCTCCGACATGGCGGGCTTTCGCGCAGGTCCTGACCAGGGGCCGCCGCTCACGAGCGGCAACACCCGGGTCAAGACCGCGCGAAAGCTCGCCCGTCGCACATTTCGGGGCGACGAGCGGCTGTTCCTCGCCGACGGCCCCAAGGCCGTCGAAGGCGCCCTGGCCGTGCCGGGCTGTGTGGTGGAGGTCTTCGCCACCCCCGACGCCACGGCGTCGTACGCCGATCTGGCCGCGGCCGATGTCCGCTGGACACTGGTGGACGACCGGGCGCTCGCGTCGCTGAGCGACAGCGTCAACCCGGCCGGTGTGGTCGCCGTCTGCCGTTTCCTGGACCGGCCGCTGGGCCATCTGCTGGACCCCGAGCGTGGGGCTCGCCTGGTCGCGATCTGCGCGGACGTCCGTGACCCGGGCAACGCCGGGACCGTGATCCGCTGCGCCGACGCCGCCGGCGCCGACGCGGTGGTCCTGGCCGGCCACTCGGTCGACGCCTACAACCCCAAGACCGTGCGCGCCTCGGTGGGCAGCCTGTTCCACCTCCCCCTCGCCACGGAGCCCGACCCCGCTGCCGCGGTCGCCGCGGCGCGCGCCGCCGGCCTCACCGTGCTGGCCGCCGACGGTGCCGGCGAGGTCGACCTCGACCACGCCGACGAACTGCGCGCCGGACCGACGGCGTGGCTCTTCGGCAACGAGGCCTGGGGGCTCCCCGATGAGCTCGCCTCCCTGGCCGACCACCGGGTGCGGATCCCGATCCACGGGCGCGCCGAGAGCCTGAACCTCGCCACCGCGGCGGCGCTCTGTCTCTTCGCCTCCGCGCGTGCCCAGCGCGCCCAGCGGGCCTGAGGAGTCCGTCGCGTCCACGCCCGCCCCACTAGGGTGACGGGCGTGACCCACGACCCGCTCGGACTGCTCGACTCCCTGCCCGACGGCGCGGTGATCGCCGACGCCGACGCCCGGGTCGCCGCCATCAACGTGGTCGCCGCCGGGATGCTCGGCACCACGCCGGAGGATGCTCTCGGTGAGCCGCTCCACCAGGTGCTCGCCCTGCAGGACCGCGACGGCCGTGACTGGTTCTCCAGCAACTGCCCCTACGGCGGCCTGGCGACCCGCACGGCGGTGCCCGAGCAGTCCTGGCTGTTGCCGGACGGCAGCGAGGTGCTCGTGGTGGCCCGGATCCATCGCCCCTCCCTGGACCAGCCAGTGGGTCGGGTGGCCGTCAGCATCCGCTCCGGGCGCGGTCGGGCGCGACTCGACCGCGAGCGCTCGGACCTGGTGGCCACGGTCGCCCACGAGCTGCGTTCCCCGCTGACCGGGGTGAAGGGGTTCGTCAAGGCGTTGCTGAACCGGTGGGACAAGCTCAACGACGAGCAGAAGGTCCTGATGCTCACCACCGTGTACGCCGACTCCGAACGACTCGGTCGGCTGATCTCCGAGCTGCTCGACGTTGCCCGGATCGACACCGGTCGGCTCTCGCTCTTCCCGCGCCCCTCCGACGCGGCGGTGCTGGCCGGCCGGGTGGTCGAGTCGGTCGGGGCCGGCACCTCGCGCACGATCCTGCTCGAGACCGCGCCAGACCTGCCCACCGTCCATGCCGATCCGGACAAGTTCACCCAGGTCCTGACCAACCTCGTGGAGAACGCCGTACGCCACGGTGAGGGGCGGGTCCTGGTCACGCTGGCGGCGCTGCCCCCCGAGGCGGAGTACTCCGGCCTGCGGATCACCGTGGACGACGAGGGGGAGGGCATCCACCCCACGATCCGTCGACGCGTCTTCACCAAGTTCTGGAAGCACGGCGAGCGCGGCGGCTCGGGCCTCGGGATGTACCTCGTGAACGGGTTGATCCGGGCGCACGGCGGCTCGCTGGCCATCGAGGACGCCCCCGGCGGCGGGGCGCGGATCGCCATCTCGTGGCCGGAGCACGGACCGCTCACCTCCTGAGCGGAGAACCCGGTCGCAACACGGCCGGGCCACTTCCTAGACTTGGCGGGCACCCCGCCCGCGAGCACCAGCCCGAAAGGCAGCCATGTCGGGACCCAACACCGATTACGACCCCGTCGAGGTCACCCCGCTGAAGGCCGAGGAGGTCGAGGCGGCGCGCGACGCCGCCCTCGCCGCCATCGAGTCCGCGACCGACCTCGAGGGGCTGAAGGCGGTCCGCCTCGAGCACGCCGGCGACCGCTCGGCCTTGGGCCTGGCGAACCGCGAGATCGGCGCCCTGCCGCCCCAGGCACGCAAGGAGGCCGGCCAGCGCATCGGTCAGGCGCGAGGCGCGGTGAACAAGGCGCTCGCCGCCCGTCAGCAGGTGCTGGAGGTCGAGCACGAGGAGCGGATGCTGGTCGAGGAGACCGTCGACGTCACGCTCCCGACCGAGCGGGTGGCCCGCGGCGCCCGGCACCCGATCACCACCGGTTCCGAGCGGATCGCCGACGTCTTCGTGGCGATGGGCTGGGAGGTGGCGGAGGGGCCCGTGATCGAGGCGGAGTGGCTGAACTTCGACGCTCTCAACCTCGGGCCGGACCACCCGGCCCGCACCATGCAGGACACCTTCTGGACCGAGCCCTCCGACAACGGCGTCGTGCTGCGCACCCACACCTCACCGGTCCAGGCGCGCACGATGCTCACCCGTGAGCCCCCGATCTACGTCGTCTGCCCGGGTCGGGTCTTCCGCACCGACGAGTACGACGCGACGCACAGCCCGATGTTCCACCAGGTGGAGGGGCTCGCGATCGACGAGGGCATCACGATGGCCCATCTCAAGGGCACCCTCGACCACTTCGCCGCCGCGATGTTCGGTGAGGGGATCAGCACGCGCTTCCGTCCGTCGTACTTCCCCTTCACCGAGCCCAGCGCCGAGGTCGACCTGATCTGCTTCGTGTGCCGCGGCATCTCCCCGGACGTCGAGTCGTGCCGCACCTGCCGCGGGGAGGGCTGGATCGAGTGGGGTGGCTGCGGCGTGGTCAACCCGCGGGTGCTGACCGCCTGCGGTGTGGACTCCGAGCGCTACACCGGCTTCGCCTTCGGCATGGGCATCGACCGCACCCTCATGTTCCGGCACGGGATCGAAGACCTGCGCGGGTTCTTCGAGGGCGATGTCCGGTTCACCACTGCTTTCGGAACGGAACTCTGATGCGCGCCCCCGTCTCCTGGATCCGCGACCACGTCGAGCTGCCCGAGGACCTCCCCGTCGAGGAGCTCGCAGCCCGCCTGACCGCGCTCGGCCTCAAGCTCGAAGCCCTGGAGCGCCCCGGCTCCGACATCACCGGGCCGCTGGTGGTGGGCCGTGTGCTCACCATGGAGCCCGAGCCGCAGAAGAACGGCAAGACCATCAACTGGTGCACCGTCGACGTCGGGGACGCCAACGGCACCGGCGAACCCCAGGGCATCGTCTGCGGCGCGCACAACTTCGCGCCCGGCGACCTGGTGGTCTGCGTGCTGCCCGGCGCCGTGCTGCCCGGCGACTTCGCGATCTCGGCCCGCAAGACCTACGGCCACCTCTCCGCCGGGATGATCTGCTCGGCCAAGGAGCTCGGCCTGGGCGAGGACCACGACGGCATCATCGTGCTGCCCGCCGGCGCAGGCGAGCCCGGCGACGACGCCTTCGGCCTGCTCCACCTGCGCGACGAGGTCATCGAGTTCGAGATCAACCCCGATCGGGCCTACGCCCTCTCCCTGCGCGGGGTGGCCCGCGAGGCGGCCCTGGCCTTCGACGCTCCCTACCGGGACCCGGCGGCCCGCGAGGTGCCCGAGCCGAACGACCAGGGCCAGCCCGTGGTCGTCGACGACCCGGCAGGCTGCCCGGTCTTCGTGACCCGGACGGTGACCGGTTTCGACCCCAGTGCGCCCACGCCCGCCTGGATGGCGCGACGTCTGCAGCTGGCGGGCATGCGCCCGATCTCGCTCGCGGTCGACGTCACCAACTACGCGATGCTCGAGCTCGGGCAGCCGATCCACGGCTACGACGGCGACAAGCTGGCCGGGACCATCCGGGTCCGGCGGGCGATCGCGGGGGAGAGGCTCCGCACCCTCGACGGCGTCGACCGCACGCTGTCGGAGGAGGACCTGCTGATCACCGACGACTCCGGCCCGATCGGGCTCGCCGGCGTGATGGGCGGCGAGACCACCGAGCTCTCGGACGGCACCACGCACGTGGTGATCGAGGCCGCGCACTTCGACCCGGTCTCGATCTTCCGGACGCAGAAGCGGCACAAGCTGCCCTCGGAGGCCTCCAAGCGCTTCGAGCGTGGCGTCGACCCGCAGCTGCCGGCGTACGCCGCTGACCTGGTGGCGCACCTGCTCACCACCCACGGGGGCGGCACGATCGAGCCCGGCGTGACGCACGTCGGGCAGGCGCCGGAGCAGCCCACGGTGACGGTCGACGCCGCGCTGCCGGCGCGCGTCACCGGGATGGAGATCGACGCCGCAGCCACGCAGGCACACCTGCGCGCGGTCGGCTGCCGGGTGGAGGCCGACGGCGATCGGCTCAGCGTGGTGCCGCCGCCGTGGCGCCCCGACATCACCGACCCCTACGACCTCGTCGAGGAGGTCGCCCGGATCGTCGGCTACGACCAGGTGCCCTCGATCCTGCCGACCGCGTCCTCGGGTCGAGGCCTGACCCGTGAGCAGCGGCTGCGCCGCCGGGTCGGTCGCACGCTGGCCGGCATGGGGTGCGTGGAGGTGCTCACCTTCCCGTTCGTGGGGGAGGCGTCCTTCGACGCCCTCGGCGTGCCGGCCGACGACGTACGACGCCGCACGCTGCGCCTGGCGAACCCGCTCTCCAGCGAGGAGCCGGCGTACACCACCACCCTGCTGCCCGGGATCCTGCGCACGGCCGCCCGCAACGTCGGTCGTGGCGCGCCCGGCGTGGCGCTCTTCGAGACCGCCGCCGTCGCCGTCCCGGGCGAGGGTGCGGCCGCCCCCATCTACGGCGTCGACCGCCGACCCACCACCGACGAGCTGGAAGCCCTGCTGGCCGCCGTGCCGCATCAGCCGCTCCACCTCGCGGTCGTGCTGGCCGGTGAGCGCGAGCGCGCCGGCTGGTGGGGGAGCGGTCGCTCGGCAGGCTGGTCCGACGCGATCGGCACCGTGCGTCACCTGGCCGACGAGCTCGGCGTACCGCTCGAGGTCGAGTCGGCGGCCCTCGCGCCCTGGCACCCGGGTCGCTGCGCGGCGCTGTCCGTGGCGGGCGAGGTGGTCGGTCACGCCGGGGAACTACACCCGCGGGTCTGCGCCGAGCTCGGCCTGCCCGCGCGCAGCGCTGCGGCGGAGATCGACCTGGAGGCCTTCGGGCGTCACGCGGTGGACGTCGTCGCGGCGCCGGAGTTCTCGTCCTTCCCGGTGGCCAAGGAGGACGTGGCCCTGGTCGTGGACGACGCTGTCACCGCCGGCTCCGTCGAGCGGGCGCTGCGCGAGGGCGCCGGCGAGCTGCTGGAGTCGATCCGGCTCTTCGACGTCTTCACCGGGACGCAGATCGGTGCGGGCAAGAAGTCGCTCGCCTTCGCCCTGCGATTCCGCGCCAGCGACCGCACGCTCACCGAGGAGGAGACCAGCGCGGCGCGCGACGCCGCGGTCGCCCTCGCCGGCGAGCAGTGCGGCGCGGTGCAGCGCAGCTGACCAACGGAGCGGACTAGGTCAGCGGGGTGTTCACGATCGCCCGGAAGCGGTCGTGGACACCCCGGTCGCCGGAGAACTCCACCTCGGCGTCGTCGACGCGATGCCACAGCCAGGCGTCGAGCGTGGCGGCCGTGCCACGGATGACCGCGTCCGGCTCGCTGTCGGGGGCCGCCACCACGTGCAGGTCGGGTTCGTCGCACTCCTGAGCGGTGGTCGGGTCGGTGCCGGTGAACCGACCGAGCTGGACCCAGATCTGGTGCCCGGTGTCGGTCAGGTCGACGCGCAGGTGGGTCGAGGACCCGGTGGAGGTGCCCCAGGGAGGGCAGCCGCCGTACATCACGTCGAGCGACTCCATCACGCCGTCGGCGCTCAGCCCCGGGTCGAGCGGGGTGGGCTCCAGGCCGGCGGTGATCTCGGCGTCGAGCCGGTGGATCAGAGCCTCGTGCGCCTGGCGGCGGTAGGTGAAGCCCACCGTCTGCTCGGCCGACCAGGTCCAGGCGGTGTCGGTCGGATCGGCCTCGGCGAGGGCGGAGCGCAGCGCGACCGAATGCTCGTCGAACGCCGCCAGCAAGCCCTCGAGGGTGTCCGGACGCTCCGGGAACGCCTCGATCTCCTGGGGTGTGGCGGGCCGTTGTCGCACGATCCGGCTCCAGAAACCTTGCACCTCGGTGAGGTGCCAGAGCAGGTCGGCGGCGTTCCAGTCCGGACAGGTGGGTACGGGAGCAGCGAGGTCGCACGCCGCGAGCGCGTCCCGGAAGCGCCGCGACTCGCGTGTGAGATGGTCGAGATAGGTGTCGAACCCGAGTGTCGTCGTCATGACGAGGACGCTAGCGAGGGCCACCGACAGTCGAGACCCAACGTCCCCACTTCACATGAACATGCAGACGTCCGTATACTCATGCATATGACGAGGAAACGGATCGCAGTCGCCGGCGCGAGTGGTTATGCCGGGGGTGAGCTCCTGCGGCACCTCCTGGCCCATCCGGACGTGGAGATCGGCGCCCTGACCGGCGGGTCGAACGCGGGGGAGCGCCTCGGCGTCCTGCAGCCCCACCTCGTCCCGCTCGCCGACCGGGTCCTCGAGCCCACCAACCTGGAGACCCTCTCCGGGCACGACGTGGTCTTCCTCGCGCTGCCCCACGGCCAGTCCGGCGCCATCGCCGCCCAGCTGGGCGACGGTGTCGTGGTGATCGACTGCGGTGCGGACTTCCGGCTCGCGGACCCGGCTGCCTGGGAGCAGTTCTACGGCGGCGAGCACGCCGGCACCTGGCCCTACGGCATGCCCGAGCTGCCCGGCCAGCGTGACCGGTTGCGCGGAGCCAGCCGGGTCGCCGTGCCCGGCTGCTATCCCACCGTCTCCACGCTGACCCTGGCCCCGGCCGTCGCCGCCGGGCTGGTCCAGCCCGATGTCGTCGTGGTGGCCGCCTCCGGCACCAGTGGCGCGGGCAAGAGCACCAAGACCCACCTGCTCGGCAGCGAGATCATGGGCAACGCCAGCGCCTACGCCGTCGGCGGCCTGCACCGGCACACGCCCGAGATCGTGCAGAACCTCTCCGCCCTCGTCGACGGCGACGTCTCGGTCAGCTTCACCCCGATGCTCGTGCCGATGCCGCGCGGCATCCTCGCCACCTGCTCGGCCCCGCTGGTCGGCGACGTCACTGCGGAGCAGGCCTACGCCGTCTACGAGAAGGCGTACGCCGACGAGCCCTTCGTGCACCTGCTGCCGGCCGGACAGTGGCCGCAGACCAAGTCCGTCGTCGGCTCCAACGTGGTGCACGTCCAGGTCACCGTCGACGAGGCCAGCCGCCGCCTCGTCGCGGTCGGCGCCGTGGACAACCTCGCCAAGGGCACCGCCGGCGCCGCCGTGCAGTGCATGAACCTCGCCCTGGGCCTCGACGAAGGTCGCGGGCTCACCACGATCGGAGTCGCACCATGACCGACCTCACCACACCTGAGAGCACCGAGGACGAGTCCGGCCTGCTGCGCCCGCCCGAGAGCGGCCCGTCGTACTCGCTGCAGCAGTTCCCGGAGAAGCTGGCGGTGATCAAGCTCCCCGTCGGCGCGGAGATCCCGGCCTGGGCGGAGTCGTCGTCGCTCTTCTCGGTCACCGCCACCGCGACCTCCACCTCGGTGGTGTGCGCCGGTCGCGACGTCCCCACCAAGGTGACCGCGGAGCGTGGACTGTTCGGCTTCGCGGTGCAGGACGCCCCCGACCACGACCAGGCCGGCATCCTCGTCGACCTGCTCACCCCGCTGGCGGCCGCCGGCATCAGCATCTTCGCGATCTCGACCTACGACACGATCTGGATCCTGGTGAAGGTCGCCGACGCCGAGGGCGCCGCCCAGGCCTGGACCGCCGCCGGTCACCAGGTGCAGGCCGCGGTCCCGGTGAAGCCGACCCGGAAGGGGAAGAAGAAGTGAGCATCACCTCCCCCCAGGGCTTCCGCGCGGCGGGTGTAGTCGCCGGCCTCAAGTCCACCGGTGCGCGCGACCTCGCGCTCGTGGTGAACGACGGACCGCGCCACGACTCGGCCAGCGTCTTCACGTCCAACCGGTGCAAGGCGAACCCGATCCTCTGGAGCCAGGAGGTGGTCAAGGACGGCATCGTCCGGGCCGTGGTCCTCAACTCCGGCGGCGCCAACTGCTACACCGGCGCCGAGGGCTTCCAGACCACGCACGCCGTCGCCGAGCAGGTGGCGACGAACCTCGGGATAGGGGCCGGCGACGTCGTCGTCTGCTCGACCGGCCTGATCGGCCTGGCCAACGACCGGCAGGCGTTGCTCGACGGCGTCGACGCGGCGTACGCCGCCCTGTCGCCGGAGGCCGGCAACGACGCGGCCGAGGCGATCATGACCACCGACTCGGTCAGCAAGCAGGCCGTCGTCGAGGGCGCCGGCTGGAGCGTCGGGGGGATGGCCAAGGGGGCCGGCATGCTGGCGCCGCAGCTGGCCACGATGCTTGTGGTGCTGACCACCGACGCGGTCGTGCCCGCCGAGGACCTGGACACCGCACTGCGGGCCGCCACCCGGGTCAGCTTCGACCGGCTCGACTCCGACGGCTGCATGTCGACCAACGACACCGTGACCGTGCTGGCCAGCGGGGCCAGCGGCATCACACCGTCCCTGCCGGACTTCACCGAGGCCCTGACCCGGGTCTGCACCGACCTGGCGATGCAGCTGCTGCGCGACGCCGAGGGCGCCGACCACGAGATCGCGATCACCGTGCTCAACGCCGCCAGTGAGGACGACGCGGTCGAGGTCGGCCGCAGCGTGGCCCGCAGTGCGCTGTTCAAGACCGCGGTCTTCGGCAAGGACCCCAACTGGGGGCGGGTGCTGGCCAGCATCGGCACCACCGCCGCCGCCTTCGACCCGGCCGACCTCGACGTCGCCATGAACGGCGTCTGGGTGTGCCGCAACTCCACCCCGCACGCCGACCCGGCCGGCGTCGACCTCGGTCCCCGCGAGGTCAGCGTGACGATCGACCTGAAGGCGGGCTCCGAGCGAGCCACCGTCTGGACCAACGACCTGACCCATGCCTACGTCCACGAGAACAGTGCGTACTCATCATGACCTTCTCCGAGATCCCGCCCGCTGACCCGGCCAAGGCCGCCACCCTCGCTGCCGCCCTGCCGTGGCTGAAGCGCTACCACGGCAAGATCGTGGTGGTGAAGTACGGCGGCAACGCCATGACCGACGACACCCTCAAGCGTGCCTTTGCCGAGGACATCGCGTTCCTGCGGTTCGCCGGCTTCCGACCGGTGATCGTGCACGGCGGGGGCCCGCAGATCTCCACCATGCTCGACCGGCTCGGCATCGAGTCGGAGTTCCGCGGCGGTCTGCGGGTGACCACCCCCGAGGCGATGGACGTCGTCCGGATGGTCCTCGTCGGTCAGGTGCAGCGCGAGCTGGTCGGGCTGATCAACGAGCACGGACCGCTCGCGGTCGGGCTCTCCGGCGAGGACGCCGGACTCTTCACCGCCACCCAGACCAACACCATCGTGGACGGCGAGGAGGTGGACCTGGGCCTGGTCGGCGAGGTTGCCCAGGTGCGTCCCGAGTCCGTGGTCGACCTGATCGAGGCGGGCCGGATCCCGGTCGTCTCCAGCGTCGCCCCCGACGTCAACGGCCTGGTGCACAACGTGAACGCCGACACCGCCGCCGCGGCGCTGGCCGCCGCCCTGGGCGCCGAGAAGCTCCTGGTGCTGACCGACGTCGAGGGGCTCTTCCGCGACTGGCCGGACAGCGACGACGTGATCTACGAGATCAGCCCGGAGTCGCTCGAGGAGCTGATGCCCTCGCTGGCCAGCGGCATGGTGCCCAAGATGGGTGCCTGCCTCAAGGCCGTCCAGGACGGTGTCCCGCGGGCCACCGTCGTGGACGGGCGCGAGCCGCACGCGGTCCTCCTCGAGCTCTTCACCGACGAGGGCGTCGGCACCCAGGTACTGCCCGGCGTGACGACCAAGATCCGGAAGGCACGTCGATGAGCGACCTCAATGCCGCGTGGACCGAGCGCTACGCCGGCGCGGTGATGAACACCTTCGGTCCGCCGAAGCTGGTCCTCACCCGTGGCGAGGGCGCCCACGTGTGGGACGAGAACGGCGCCGAGTACGTCGACCTGCTCGGCGGGATCGCGGTGAACTCGCTGGGCCACGCCCACCCGGCCCTGGTCAAGGCGGTGACCGAGCAGATCGGCACGCTGGGCCACATCTCCAACTTCTTCGCCAGCGAGCCGCAGATCGAGCTCGCCGAGCGCCTGCTCGACCTGCTGTCGGCGGACGGTCGGGTCTTCTTCACCAACTCCGGCGCCGAGGCCAACGAGGCCGCGTTCAAGATGACGCGTCGTACCGGTCGGACCCACCTGGTGGTCGCCGAGGGCGGTTTCCACGGTCGCACCATGGGAGCGCTCGCACTGACCTCCAAGGAGGCCTACCGGGCGCCGTTCGAGCCACTGCCGGGCCACGTCACCTTCGTGCCGTACGGCGACGTCGACGCGCTCCGCGCAGCCGTGACCTCCGAGACCGCGGCGGTCCTCCTCGAGCCGATCCAGGGGGAGGCCGGTGTGGTCCTGGCCCCCGACGGCTACCTGGCTGCCGCGCGCGAGATCACGACGCAGGCCGGGGCGCTGCTCTGGTTCGACGAGGTGCAGACCGGGATCGGTCGCACCGGCGCCTGGTTCGCGCACACCCGGCACGCGGCCCGCCCCGACATCGTCACGCTGGCCAAGGGTCTGGGCGGTGGCTTCCCGGTCGGCGCCGCGATCGGGCTGGGTCACGCGGCCACGCTGCTCGAGCCCGGCAACCACGGCACCACCTTCGGTGGCAACCCGCTCGCCTGCGCGGCCAGCCTCGCGGTCCTGGACACGATCGGGGCGGACGGACTGCTCGCGCACGTGACCACGCTGGGGGAGCGGCTCCGGGCCGGACTGGCCGAGGACCCACGGGTCACCGAGGTCCGGGGCGAGGGGTTGCTGATCGGTCTCGACCTGTCCAGCGACGCCTCCGCCGAGGTGACCGCGGTCGCCCTGCGCCGAGGGTTCATCATCAACAACCCCACGCCGAACCGGATCCGGCTCGCGCCGCCGCTGGTGCTGACCGACGCCGACGTCGAGGCGTTCCTGGCCGCCTGGCCGGCGATCCTCGACGAGGCGCTCGAGGGCTCGGCCGGGGGATCGGCATGACCCGCCACCTGCTGCGCGACGACGACCTGTCGCCCGCCGAGCAGGCCCGACTGCTGGAGCTCGCCGCCAGGCTCAAGGCCGCGCCGCACGACGCGAAGCCGCTGGCCGGCCCGCTCAGCGTCGCGATGATCTTCGACAAGCCGACGCTGCGCACCCAGGTCTCGTTCGCGGCCGGCATCGCCGAGCTCGGCGGTCACGCGATGGCGATCGACGGCAAGCTGGCCGGGATCGGCGTCCGGGAGACCGTGGAGGACGTCGCCAGGATCGTGGGACGCCAGGCCAGCGTCGTCGTCTGGCGGACCTTCGCGCAGGCCGACCTCGAGCAGATGGCCGCCAGTGCCGGCGTGCCGGTGGTCAACGCGCTGACCGACGACTTCCACCCCTGCCAGCTGCTCGCCGACCTGCTGACGATCCAGGAGCACAAGGGCCGGATCGCGGGCCTGACGGCCGCTTTCCTCGGCGACGGCGCCTCGAACATGGCCAACTCCTGGCTGCTCGCCGGCGCGACCGCCGGGGTGCACGTCCGGATCAGCTCGCCGCAGGGCTACGCACCCGACCCGCGGATCGTGGACGACGCCACGGCGATCGCCGCCTCGACGGGCGGGTCGATCACGATCGAACCGGACCCACACCGCGCGGTCGCAGAGGCGGACGTGGTGATCACCGACACCTGGGTCTCGATGGGCAAGGAGGACGAAGCCGCTGCCCGGCTCGAGGTGTTCAGCCCCTACTCGGTCACCACCGAGCTCTTCGCCGAGGCCGCACCCGACGCGATCCTGCTGCACTGCCTGCCGGCGTACCGGGGCAAGGAGGTCGACGCCGAGGTGCTCGACGGCCCGCGCAGCGTGGTCTGGGACGAGGCCGAGAACCGCCGCCACGTGCAGAAGGCCGTGCTCGCCTGGCTGCTGGAGGAGGAGTCATGAGCGACGCATCCCTGCGCCCGGCGACCAAGAACGCCCGGCACCGCCGCATCGTCGAGCTGGTCACCCACCACGAGGTGCGATCCCAGACCGAGCTGGCCGAGCTGCTGATGGAGAGCGGCATGCGGGCCACCCAGGCCACCCTGTCGCGCGACCTGCTCGAGCTGGACGCGATCAAGGTGCGCAGCTCCTCGGGCGGCCTCGTCTACGCCGTGCCGGCGGAGGGCGGCGACCGGCGGCCACTGGCACCGCGGGAGTCGGCTGCCGCCTCACACCGGCTGGCCCGGCTGTGCGGCGAGCTCCTGGTCAGCGCCGAGTCCAGCGCCAACCTCGTGGTGCTGCGGACGCCGCCCGGCGCTGCGCAGTACCTCGCCTCGGCCCTGGACCACGCCGAGTACCCCGACATCCTCGGCTGCATCGCCGGCGACGACACCGTCCTGGTGATCGGGCGCGACCCGGCCGGCGGAGACGACCTCGCCCGACGATTCCTGGCGCTGGCGGACACCTACGCGCCGCCCGCGCCCTGACCTCCGAGCCCCACGACGTCGTGGTCGCACCCGACCACTCCCCAGACAGCAAGGAACTCACGTGAGCAAGGTCCTGACCTCCCTCCCCGTCGGCGAACGCGTCGGCATCGCCTTCTCGGGCGGCCTCGACACCTCGGTGGCGGTCGCGTGGATGCGTGCCAAGGGCGCCGTGCCCTGCACCTACACCGCCGACATCGGCCAGTACGACGAGCCGGACATCTCCGGGGTCCCCGAGCGTGCCCTGCAGTACGGCGCCGAGATCGCGCGTGCGATCGACTGCCGCACCCAGCTGGTGGAGGAGGGCCTGGCCGCGATGGCCTGCGGTGCCTTCCACATCCGTTCGGCCGGCCGGGCGTACTTCAACACCACCCCGCTGGGTCGGGCGGTGACCGGCACGATGCTGGTCCGCGCCATGCACGAGGACGGCGTCGACATCTGGGGCGACGGCTCGACGTTCAAGGGCAACGACATCGAGCGGTTCTACCGCTACGGCCTGCTGGCCAACCCGGCCCTGCGGATCTACAAGCC
>NZ_JBFIKK010000036.1:0-25492 GCF_041600255.1 Nocardioides sp.
CCACTGGCCCTCACCGCGCTGGGGGCGCGGGCGGGCGGCGGGGGTGCGGGTGGGGACCTGGTCGTTCATCAGAACGGAATCCTTGGCGGTTGTGAGACGCACGACTCGTCAGGGCCCGACCTCGTCGTCGGGTTGGTCTGCCGGACCGAGCGCCCGGGACGAGAAGTCTGGGCGGCGGATCGTCGTGCTCACGGGGGAGTGCGACGACGGTCAGGAAGGCCAACACATCATGCTGCGCGTACGCCCGAGGTCCACGTGGCGTCGAACCACGAGGTAGGCGTGCGTCACAGGACTGATCATGGACGGGAGTCTCACGGTGCGGACACCTCTTCCACAAGGCTGAATCTCATGAGGTGAGACAGCAGTCCTGCATCGTGAGATTGTCGGTGCGATGTCCCGCCCAGACGCGGGTGCGGTGCGGTCCACGTCACAACCTGTCGACGCGACCCCAGGGGTGCCCACCTCGCCACTCGGTCCACGGGATCGGGTGGGGTGGGACGGGTCTGGCCGCTCTCACTAGGCTGCTGCCATGACCGACGACCTCTCCCGTCTGACCAGCAGCGCGTACAGCCAGGCCCTCGAGGTCATCGCCTCGGTGGAGCCGCGGATCGCGGACGCCACCCGCCAGGAGCTCGCCGACCAGCGCTCCTCGCTCAAGCTGATCGCCAGCGAGAACTACGCCTCGCCGGCCGTGCTGCTCACCATGGGCACGTGGTTCAGCGACAAGTACGCCGAGGGCACGGTCGGTCACCGCTTCTACGCCGGCTGCCAGAACGTCGACACCGTCGAGTCGCTCGCGGCCGAGCACGCCCGCGAGCTGTTCGGCGCGGAGTACGCCTACGTCCAGCCGCACTCCGGCATCGACGCCAACCTGGTCGCGTTCTGGTCGATCCTGGCGCACCGCGTGGAGGGCCCGGCGCTGGAGAAGCTCGGCGCCAAGAACGTGAACGAGCTGACCGACGCCGACTGGGAGACGCTGCGCCACGAGCTCGGCAACCAGCGGCTGCTGGGCATGTCGCTCGACTCCGGCGGTCACCTGACGCACGGCTTCCGGCCGAACATCAGCGGCAAGATGTTCCACCAGCAGCAGTACGGCACCGACCCGGAGACCGGGCTGCTCGACTACGACAAGGTTGCCGCGAAGGCCCGCGAGTTCAAGCCGATGGTCCTGGTGGCCGGCTACTCGGCGTACCCCCGTCGGGTGAACTTCGCCAAGATGCGTGAGATCGCCGACGAGGTCGGTGCCACCCTGATGGTGGACATGGCGCACTTCGCCGGGCTGGTCGCCGGCAAGGTCTTCACCGGCGACGAGGACCCGATCCCGCACGCCCACATCGTCACCTCGACGACGCACAAGTCGCTGCGTGGTCCGCGCGGTGGTCTGGTGCTCGCGAACTCCGAGCTCGCGCCGTCGGTCGACCGGGGGTGCCCGATGGTGCTCGGTGGCCCGTTGTCGCACGTGATGGCCGCGAAGGCCGTGGCGCTGGCCGAGGCCCGCCAGCCGTCGTTCCAGACCTACGCGCAGAAGATCGCCGACAACGCGAAGTCGTTGGCCGAGGGCTTCCTGAGCCGGGGCGCGAACCTGGTCACCGGCGGCACGGACAACCACCTGGTCCTGCTGGACGTGACGTCGTTCGGGTTGACCGGCCGGCAGGCCGAGACCGCGCTGCTGGACGCCGGCGTGGTCACCAACCGCAACTCGGTGCCTGCGGACCCGAACGGCGCCTGGTACACCTCGGGGATCCGGCTGGGCACCCCGGCGCTGACCACGCGTGGCTTCGGCCACGACGAGTTCGACAACGTGGCGGCGCTGATCGTCGAGGTGCTCTCGAACACCGAGCCCGGGACGACCAAGGCCGGTGGCGTGTCGAAGGCGTCGTACCGGTTGGCCGACGGGGTGGCGGACCGGGTCAAGTCGGCGTCGGCGGAGATGCTCGACAAGCACCCGTTGTACCCGGGGCTCGAGCTGAGCTGAGGTCCGGTCCCGGGCTGGCGCCCGGGGGGCAGATTCACACGTTCCCTTGCCGAACCCGCGCTTCCCATGGTGTGTGCGCCCCGGGAAGCGCGGGTTCGTCTGCATACCTTGATCAACCCGCGCTTCCCATGGTCTGCAGAGCCCGGGAAGCGCGTGTTCATCATGGGAAGCACGAGCTGTCAGGACTGATCCGGCGCGTCAGCCCGCGGATCCGCAGGCTGTCCCAGTCGAACCGACACTTCCCATGGTGTGCACGCCATGGGAAGTGTTGGTTGATCTACATACCTTGATGAACCTGCGCCAGCCTCAGAGCGTCGGGGTAGCCCGCTCCACGATCGCCCGCAGGTCCGCGCTCTGCAGCGTGCCGAACGTCCCGTCGTACGACGTGCCGAGCCGTGAGGCGCAGAACGCGTCGGCCACCTCGGCAGGCGCGAACCGCACCAGCAGCGACCCCTGCAGGCACGCGGCCATCCGACCGGCCAGCCGCCTGGCCGAGACCTCCAGCGCAGCCTGGTCGCCCAGCATCGTGAGCACCTCCTCGACCGCCCGGTCCAGACGCGCATCCGCCCCGTGGGCGTGCCCGACCTCGGTCAGCCAGGCGTCGAGCACCTCGGGCTCACGCGAGAGCGCCCGCAGCACGTCCAGGGCGTTGACGTTGCCGGAGCCCTCCCACACCGAGTTGAGCGGCGCCTCCCGGTAGAGCAGCGGCATCACCGACTCCTCGACGTACCCGTTGCCGCCCAGGCACTCCAGCGCCTCGGCGATCATGAACGGCGTCCGCTTGCAGACCCAGAACTTCGCCAGCGGCAGCGCGATCCGACGCAGTGCCGCCTCGTGCGGGTCGTTGATCCGGTCGACGGCGGTGGCCAGCCGGATCGCCAGGGCGGTGGCGGCCTCGGTCTCGATCGCCAGGTCGGCGATGACGTTCTGCATCAGCGGCTTGTCGGCCAGCCGGGACCCGAACGCCGAGCGGTGCGCGACGTGCCAGGCGGCCTCGTTCAGCGATCGCCGCATCAGCGACGTCGAGCCCAGCACGCAGTCCAGCCGGGTCGCGGCGACCATCTCGATGATCGTGCGCACGCCGCGCCCCTCGTCGCCGAGGCGCTGGGCGACGGTGCCGTCGAACTCCAGCTCGGAGGAGGCGTTGGAGCGGTTGCCCAGCTTGTCTTTGAGTCGCACGACGTCGAGCCGGTTGCGGGTGCCGTCGCCGAGCACCCGGGGGACCACGAAGCAGGTCACCCCGTCGGCCGCCTGGGCCAGCACCAGGAACATGTCGTTCATCGGCGCGGAGGTGAACCACTTGTGCCCGCGCAGCGTGTACTCGCCGTCCACGGAGGTCGGCGTGGCCTCGGTGACGTTCGCCCGGACGTCGGAGCCGCCCTGCTTCTCGGTCATCCCCATCCCGGCCAGCGCACCGCTCTTCTGCGCCAGCGGCACCAGCCGCGGGTCGTACGTCGTGGAGGCCAGCGCGGGCGTCCACTCCTTGGCGATCGACTCGTCGGCGCGCAGCGCGGGGATGCTGGCGTAGGTCATCGAGATCGGGCAGCCGTGGCCCGGCTCGGTGTGCGACCAGGCCATGAAGCCGGCCGCCCGGCGCACGTGGGCGTACGGCGAGTCCGACTCCCAGGGGGCGGCGGCCAGCCCGTGGCCCACCGCGCGCTCCATCAGCCAGTGCCAGGAGGGGTGGAAGGCGACCTCGTCGATGCGGTTGCCGTAGCGGTCGTACGGCGTGAGGTGCGGGTGGTTCTCGTTGGCCAGGATGCCGTGCTCACGCGCCTCGGCCGTGCCTGCCTCGGCACCGATGACCGCGATGTCCTCGACGACGCTCGCGTCGGCGTGCCGGGTGACCGCCTCGACCAGGGCATGGTCGGCGGTGACCACGTTGTGCCCCACCAGCGGCGGGGCCTGGTTGGTGACGACGCGGATGTCGTGCGGAGCGCTTGGCGAAGAGTGCGTGGGCATGTCGATACCGTAAGGCCATGCCGCCCCCGGAGTCCGTGATGGACGCAGTTCGGACCCGGGCTTCGGCATGGTCGCGCAGCGCCGCGGACGTGCTCTGGCGGCTGATCGTGACCACCGTGGCGTCCTGCATCCGGCACCGGGTCACCGGACTCGCGGCGGAGGCCGCCTTCTTCGCCGTCCTGTCCGTGCCGCCGTTGATCTTCGCGATGGCCGGTGCGATCGGCTACGTCTCGGACCGGTTCAGCGCCGCACAGGTGGCGGAGGTCCGGGATGCGGTGATCGACCTCTCCCGGCAGGCGCTGACCGAGAGTGCGGTCAACAGCATCATCGTGAAGACCATCGACTCGGTGCTCGAGGGCGGCCGCTTCGACGTGGTCTCGGTCGGTTTCGTGCTGGCCCTCTGGTCGGGTTCGCGTGCCCTGAACGTCTTCGTCGACACCATCACGATCATGCACGGGCTGGGCGGGCAGCGCGGGATCATCCGCACCCGGGCGCTCTCCTTCGGCCTGTACATCCTCGCCATGATCACCGGCGTCGTCTCGATCCCGCTGGTGGTGGCCGGGCCCCGGCTGGTCAACGACTGGCTGCCCAGCCGTTTCGACTTCGTCATGCACTTCTACTGGCCGACCGTCGTGGTGGTCTGCATCTGCTTCCTCGCCACGCTCTACCACGTCTCGGTGCCGGTCCGGACGAACTGGAGCTTCAACCTCCCGGGCGCGACGTTCTCGCTGGTGGCCTGGGTGGCCGGCTCCTACGCGCTGCGCTGGGTGCTGACCGCCACGGCGAACGACTCGGCCTCCATCTACGGCCCGCTGGCTGCCCCGATCGCCGTGCTGATCTGGCTGTACCTGGTGGCGATCGCGGTCCTGATCGGCGCCGCGGTGAACGCCGCCTTCGACCATGTCTTCCCGCAGAAGGCGACCACCCGGGCCCGCCTGGAGCTGATGACCAGGTTGCGCCAACGGATGGTGACCGGCCCGAAGAGCCACCGCCTCCCCGATGACGAGGTGGCTGTCGACTAGATTCGTCCCGTGCCCGACGTCTCCAGCGACCTGCCAGCAGGAAGCATCCGGGGGTGGATCTCCCTCCCCGAGAACATTCGCTCTCCGTGGTGGGAACTGGGCCGCCGCCTGTTGCTCGCCCTGGCGATCCTGGCCGGGACCGTGCTGTTGGTCTTCCTCGACCGTCACGGCTACCGCGACGCCAACGACCCCACCGGGGACGTGGGGTTCATCGACTCGATCTACTACACGACCGTCACGCTGAGCACGACCGGCTACGGCGACATCGCCCCGGTCACGCCGCAGGCACGCATGATCAACGCATTCGTCATCACGCCGGCCCGCATCGCCTTCCTGGTGCTGTTGATCGGTACCACCCTCGAGGTGCTCGCCTCGCAGGGCCGCGAGATGTTCAGGGTCGCCCGCTGGAGGAAGCACATGGGACAGCACGTCGTCGTCGTCGGTTACGGCACCAAGGGGCGCAGCGCCATCGAGACGCTGGTCAGCAACGGGCAGAACCGTGAGGCGATCGTGGTGGTGGACCCGAGCCCGATCGCCATGCAGGAGGCGCACGCGGACGGTCTGGCCGTCGTCACCGGCGACGCCACCCGACGTGAGGTGCTGCGCCGCGCGGGGGTTGCCGAGGCCAGCCAGGTGATCATCACGACCGACCGTGACGACTCGAACGTGCTCGCCACCCTGACCGTGCGCCAGCTGAACCCGGACGCCTACATCGTCGCCGCGGTGCGCGAGCACGAGAACGCGCCGCTGATGAAGCAGTCGGGCGCCAACGCGGTCATCACCTCCTCCGACGCGGTCGGCCGACTGCTCGGGCTCTCCTCGATGTCGCCGATGCTCGGTCTGGTGATGGAGGACCTGCTGACCACCGGTGACGGTCTCGAGGTCGCCGAACGGGACCTGCTCGTCACCGAGGTGGGCCGTCAGCCGCAGTCACTGCCCGACCAGGTGATCGCGGTGGTGCGCGACGAGAAGGTCTACCGCTACTTCGACCCGGTGGTCACCCAGCTGGCCCGCGGTGACCGGCTGATCGTCGTACGCCCGGCGCGCGAGCTGCCCTGGGCGCCGCGCCCCGGCACGCATGGTGAGGCGCTCGCCAGCGACGACTGACCGTCGGGGAGCACCATCTGTCGAACACCTGTTCGAAGAGGTGTCACAATGGTCCGCATGGCGGGCGGGATGAGCAAGCGAGGCGGCGTCCCGTTGGGCGAGCGCCGACGGGTCGGGGGCGTCCCCGACGCCGCACCTGCCGTCCCCGACTCGACCCGGGACGACTGCCCGGTCCGGCACTGCTGGGTGGCCGACGCGGTCGACCGTCAGGGTGTGAAGCGACCTGGCCTACTGATGGAGTGGCGCCGCGCAGGCCCCGGCTGGCAGGGCCGGGTGCTGTACGCCGCGCAGCTGCGGCCGGGCGAATGGGCGCTGGTCGAGGAGTGGTTGCCGGCCGAACTCCTGACCCCCGACTGAGTCCTGATCCCCGACTGAGTCCCGAGTGGACTAGACCGATCTCGACTTACACCGGGGTGAGCGGCGTCACAAGGCTCTTGAGGAAAACTTGAGGAAAAACCGAGGTTTCCTTGGGGTTGTCCGCTTAACGTTTACAACGAACCGCCGGGGACCCGAGACCCCGGCGGTTCTTCAATTTCCGGGCACTCCGTAGACGTCCTCCGCCGGGCCGATGGGCTCGAACGCCGAGAGGTCCACGTCCTCCTCGTCCGTGACCACGTAGCCCTGGTCCGGCTTGCCCACGTTGGCCACCGCCACCACGCCGGCCGCCGGCGACAGGGCTGCGAAGATCTGCAGGGCCCGGGTGACGCTGACCGGGCCGAGATCGGTGATGCCCGCCGCGGCGCAGGCGCTGAGGCCGGCTCCGAGCAGGACCAGGGCCGAGTAGAGCGTCTTGCGCACGTTGCGAGGCAGCGCTTGGAGCGCCCCTTGAAGCATCTGGACCGAGGTCATGCTGATCACCCTTCCGGGAGTCGTTCGAGAGCCGACCGGATGTTGCGAGCCGCCCTCTCCAGCTCGTCCCGCAGATCGGCGAGGTCCAGGTCGACCGGCGCGTCCGGGCGAGACTCGTCGTCCGTCGGGGGTGGTGGTGGCGGAGGAGGAACGGGCGGCCGGGGCGGCCGTCCGGCCTTGACCCGCAGGGCCGAGAGCGGGAGATCGGGGTGCACGGCATTCACGTCCACCGGCCCGAATCCCGGCACCTGCTTGATCGGCCCGAAACGGCCGTTGGAGTGCTGCCAGATGGCCGCCCGCCGCCAGGGCCGGGGGATCACCGGCGGTCGGAAGTCGTCGCTGTAGCGAGCCACCCAGAGCAGGCAGCCGAACCCCTTCTCCAGGTTGAAGGGCGTGTAGATGATCGGCTTCGCGCTCAGACCCCGCTGCCCGAGCTCGGTGCGGATGGTGGCGACCCAGACCCCGACCCAGTCGGTCACCTCGGGGAGGGAGAGCCCCTCCAGGGACTCCAGGTCCAGCATCGGCAGCATGTCCCCGGCCCGGATGTCGGTGTGCCGGAGGAAGAACATCGCCTCGTCCACGGCGTCGCCCCGGTCGGGCCGGGCGAAGTGGTAGGCGCCGACCGGGATGCCGGCCTTGCGCGCGGCCCGGAGCCGTGCGCGATAGGTGCTGTCGGTGAGGGTGGTGCCCTCGGTCGCCTTGAGGTACCACCAGCGCAGCCCGGCGCGTTGCGCAGCCTTCAGGTCGAGCCTGCCGCTCTGGTAGTGGCTCGTGTCGACTCCGTCGAGCGTGCGCCGCGGGGGATAGGGCGCCGGGTGCGCGCCGGGTCGCCCACCGCCGCGGGTGCCCGCGGAGGTGTCCACGGCCTCGTCCGTGGGCCGTGTCGTCGGGGGATAGGCGAAGACCGGCACGGGGCTCGGCCGCCAGAACGTGTCGGGCGCGTTGCTGCGCAGGCCGTCGCGGCCGGCCCGGTACGCCGCCACCTGGTTGGCTGCAGAGGAGGACAGGCGCCCGTGGTCGATCAGCACCGCGTGGATGTGGGCTCCCCAGAGACCACTGACCGTGGGGCGGTACCAGGCCGCGAAACCGATCGAGCGCAGTACGCGCACCTTGCGCTGCCAGTCCCAGGACTTGAGGTCCACCACCCCGCCGCCGTCATGGGTGCCTCCCGAAGCGGCCACCCCACCTCGGTTGTAGGAGCCCTGGACGATCGTCAGCGGATAGCCCAGGCGCCGTTCTGCCTCGGCCAGGGCGGCCCGGGTCTTCCAGTCGACGCGCTTGGGGCCCACATCGCCGAACGTGGTCAGCTCGAACGGACCGGGCATCGGGCGGGCACGCTCTCGCGGGGGCCGCGCGGGCGGCGGATCGGGCCGCAGATCGGGCGAGGGTCTCGGCGGCCGGCCGGGATCAGGCCCCGGTCGTGGGTCTGGCGGTTCCGGTGCCACCGACACCGGGGTCAGGGTGACCTTGGCGCGACGGGCAGCATGGTCGCTGTGCCGGGCCGGGCGGGTGCTGTTGCGTCCGGGGTAGAGGCGGGTGGAGCGCAGGTCCCAGGCCACCTGGTCACCGTCGACGAACCAGATCAGGTCGATGGAGCTGGGGTCCACGCCGTAGGCGACCGGCTTTCCGGCGATGCGAGATCCCAGGCACTTGTGACGTTTGAGCTGCCGGTTGTAGTCGCCTCCGCCCACCACCGGGAGTCCCTCCCGGACGTACTCCTCGACGCACGCGGTGTGGCGGGCCATCCCCTCGTGCCACTCGGCGACCCGGGCGGCCTTGTCCGGCAGCGGGGTGTCGTTGAACGCTCCGGAGACCAGATGGAGATTCGTGGCGTGCAGGTCGCAGCCGAGGTCGGTGACGCGCAGACGCACGTGCGTGATGTAGCGGCGTGCATGCCGGGAGTTGGCCGGGTGCAGCAGGGACGTGTCCTGGTCAAGGGGCGTGAAGGCGTCGCGCCGCCAGGCGATGGGCGTCTGGTTGTCGTCGGGGCCGTAGTAGACCTCCCACCCGGCGGAGGGGAAGGCCTGCGCCACCAATGGCCGGTAGTGCTCCGCGATCTCCTGGAGGAAGACCAGGTCGCCGCAGCCGGCATTGCGCACCAGATCGTCGAGCGCCTGCAGCTCGGACAAGGCAGAGCGGGGGAAGGACTGGACGTTCGCCGAGACCACGCGGACCTTCAGACGCGCACTCATCAAGACCTCCCGAGTCGTCGGTCCTCAACTCTCGATGATCCTCGGGGCCTGCGCGGCCGGGCAATAGCCCGATGGGGTCAGTGGGGCACCTGAGACGCGCGGTCACTCGTCGAGGTCGCGCAGGGCGTCCTCGATGCCCCGGTGGAACGTCGGGTAGGCGTAGATCATCTGCTGCAGTCGCGACACCGGCACCTGGCCGTGCACGGCGACTGCGAGGGCGCCGAGCACCTCGCCCCCGTTCGGTCCGGCCGCGGTGGCGCCGACGACCAGGTCGGTGTCGGCGTCGACGACCACCTTGATCAGGCCTTCGTTGCCGGCCTTGTGCAGCCAGCCCCGAGCGGTCGAGGGCACCTTCGCCAGCCCGGTGCGGACGGTGAGGCCGCGGTCGCGGGCCTGCGCCTCGGTCAGGCCGACCGACCCGATCTCCGGGTCGGTGAAGGTGACCCGGGGGACCGCGTCGTACGAGGCCGTCGGGCCGTCCTGCTCGAGGATGTCGCGGACGGCGATCGGGGCCTGGTAGGTGCCGATGTGGGTGAAGGCTCCCTTGCCGGTCACATCGCCCACGGCCCAGAGTCCGTCACCGGCGCGCATCCGCTCGTCCACCTCGACCGCGCGGGCCTGCGGGTCGAGGCCCACGGCCCCCACGCCGAGCCCCGAGAGGTCGACCCGTCGTCCGGTGGCGACCAGCACCTTCTCGGCCGCCAGGCTCTCGCCACCGGCCAGGGAGATCGAGAAGTGATCGCCGTCGTGGTCGACCCGTTCCAGCTGGACGCCGGTGCGGACCTCGATGCCCTCGTCGCGGAAGACGCCCTCGATCAGCGCCGAGGACTCCGGCTCCTCCGCGGCGAGCAGCCGCTCGGCCACCTCCACCACGGACACCTCGACGCCGAAGCGGGAGAAGACCTGGGCGAGCTCGAGTCCGATCGCGCCCCCGCCGATCACCACCAGGCTGGCGGGCAGCGTCGTGGTCTCCACCGCTTCGCGGTTGGTCCAGTACGGCGACTCGGCGAGCCCGGGGATCGGCGGCACGGCGGCCACGGTGCCGGTGCCGATCACGATGCCGCGACGGGCGGTCAGGGTCCGACCCTCCACCTGCACGGATCTCGGACCGACGATCGTGGCGTGACCGCGCACGAAGCGCCCGCCGGCGTCGACGAAGCGGTCCACCGCGACCTGGTCGTTCCAGTGGTCGGTCGCCTCCTCGCGGATCCGCTGCGCCACGGGGGCCCAGTCGGGCGTGACGCTCGCGGTGCCGGCCATTCCGTCGACGCGTCGGGTCTCGGCGATCAGGTCGGCGGCGCGGATCATCATCTTGCTCGGGATGCAGCCCCAGTAGGGGCACTCCCCGCCCACCAGGTTGGCCTCGATCCCCACCACCGCGAGGCCGGCCTTCGCCAGCTCACCGGCGACCGCCTCACCGGCGACGCCCATCCCGACCACGATCACGTCGACCGTGTCGTCCGCCTCGTCCTGCACCCCGTTGTCGTCCGTCTGGAGCTCGCCCGTCATGTCGTTCACCTCTGTCGTCGGGGGAAGACGAGTCGGCCGACCCGTCCCTCGCCGCCTGCGGCCCAGCACGTGCCGCCGCGGGTGCAGTCCAGGGTGTGGAAGCCCTGGCGGCTGATCGGGTGCCAGTGCCGGCCGCCGTCGCGGCTGACGTGGGTGCCGCCGACCTCGCCCGACTCGCCCACGGCGATCAGGGCGTGCCGCTTGCCGGGCACCCAGGCGACGTCCTCGGCGAGGACCTCAAGGTCGCCGCCGTTGCGCCAGGTGTGCCCGTTGCGGGTGATCGTGGAGGCGTCGGTGCCGTTCTCGGGGGCCGCGAAGTCGCCACCCGCCGCGACGCCGTGGCGTGGGGTGCGGAAGGCGAGCCCGAAGACGCCGGCGGCCTCGCCGGCCGGGATCGCCGAGTCGGTCGCCCGCCAGGTCAGGCCGCGGTCGCGGGAGTGGAAGACCCGGGCGGCCGCGCCCCCCGAGCCGAACCACACGTGCTTGCCGCGGATCACCAGGCAGTCGCCGCTGGCGGCGAAGTTGTACTCGCCGGTGGAGTCGGGCATGCCGTCGTCCGGCAGGACGCTCCAGGAGCGTCCGCCGTCGTCGGTCGACAGGATGCGGAACGTGCCGTCGACCGGGTCGCTCACGGCGAGCCCTCGACGGCCGCCGGGGTAGAAGTCCAGGCAGTTGTAGAACGCGGCCTCGTCGGTGTTGCGGAACGTCTCCGTCCAGCTCTCGCCGCCGTCGGTGGTGCGGTAGATCCGGGAGGCCTCACCCGGCCCGATCGCGAGTACGACGGCCCGGTTCGCGCTACGCGCCTCGACGTCACGGAACATCAGCCCGTCGCTGTCGGGCGGGCTGACGTCCTGCCAGGTGGCGCCGCGGTCCGTCGTACGCCACACCGAGCCGGGGCCGCCCTCGGTCATGCTGCCGCCGGTGATCCAGGCGGTACGCCGGGTCACCGCGTCCAGGCCACGGAAGCTCTGGTCGGCGTCGACGACGGAGGTGTGCCACGTCCGGTCGCGACGCGGCTTGGACTCCGTGGAGTCGGCCGAGACCGGGACGGCGCCCAGCAGGGGGAGGGAGAGGACCAGGGGCAGGATTCCGAGAGTACGACGCATCCCCGCACCCTGCCGTGGCGCGGGTTGCCTGTCCAGACCCGCAGGCTGCGCGGGCGCCCGGATCGCGGTGACTGTCAGCGGCGCATGAAGCCGACCCGGCGATAGCCGGCGCCGGGGAAGACCGCGGACGTGTCGACCGAGGCGAAGCGGCTCTGCAGGATCTCGGTGAGCACGTGTCGGTAGTCGGTGGTGACGGCGAGGTCGCCCTCGACCTGCTTCGCCGTGCCGAGCGTGGGCCAGCGACCGTAGTAGCGGCCACCACGGACGCCGGCGCCCAGCACCAGCACGGCGTTGCCGTAGCCGTGGTCGACGCCCGAGGCGCCGTTCTCGGCCAGCCGGCGACCGAACTCGCTCAAGGTCACCACCGTCACCCGCGACGCGTCGGGGCCGAGGTCGCGGAAGAACGCCGCGAGCGAGGCCGCCAGGTCGGAGATGCCGTTGGCGACGTTGACCGAGAGGCCCACGTGGTGGTCCCACCCGCCCGAGTCGACGGCGATGGCGCGCACGCCGAGCCCGCTGCGGATCAGCGACGCGGCGTTCTCCATCGCTCGGCCGAAGCTGCTGCCCGGGTAGGCGGCGCCGTGCCGCGGCGGCTGCGCGGCCTCGGCGGCGTACGCCTTCCCGCCGCGCGCCAGCTCGAGGGCCGCCTGACCGGCGCGGGGCACGTCGTCGTGGCCGGCATAGAGCCGCTGGAGGCCACGCCGTACGGCGTCGCCCAGCTCGGTGTCGGCGTACGGCGTGTCGATTGCCGTGGTCGAGGCGACCGCGACCGATTCGGCCGGCCCGACGAGCGAGGTCGGCACGACGTTGGTGCCGAGTGCGGTCCCCTCGAAGATCGACTCGCCCCGCAGGGCGCCGATCATCCGGTTGAGCCAGCCCACCCGCTCCCGGCTGCCGGGGTCGGCGCCCTCGACGACCTCCATGGCGTCGAAGTGGCTGCGGTTGGGCGCCGGCAGCCCGACGGCGTGGACGGCCGCGAACCGCCCCTGCTTCCACATCTCCGACAGCGGCGCGAACGACGGGTGCAGGCCGAAGGTGTGGTCGCGGTGCAACAGCCGCTCCTTCGCGACCGCGGTGGTCGGGCGCGCGGCGTAGTAGGCGGCCTCGGCGTGCGGGACGACCATGGAGAGGCCGTCGACCCCGCCGCGTTGGCTGACCACGACGAGCACGTTGCCCCGACGTTCGGCACCGAAGACCGACGCCGTGAGCACGTCGCCGACCATCGAGGTGACGACACCGGCGGCACCGGCAGCCGCGCCGGTGCGGAGCAGTGAGCGCCGCGAGATCGAGGAGTACGACGGGCAGCCGCAGGAGTCGGTCATCGCTGGAGTCCCGCCGGTGAGTTGAGCACGGTGCCGCGCAGCAGTTGGTAGTCGCGGTCCGAGAGAGCGTCCGCGTTCTCGAAGCGGTGCGAGGCCGGGAGGCCGAGCGCGCCGGACACGGCGGCCCTCAGGCGCGGGGTGGCAGGCCTGCCCACCAGGCGCCGCGACTGGTGCTCGACCAACTGCGCCAGCGTGCGTGGCCAGCGGGCCGGCAGCTGCGAGGCCTTGGTGGAGACCGAGACGCTGCGGAACAGATCGCTCCGGGTGGCGGCGAGGTCGTAGTGGTGGCGCCACGAGCGCAGCACCCGCGACGCCGACAGGTAGTCGCTCGACGTCTCGGGCCAGCCGTCGGGCCGCGGCCAGGTGAAGGAGAGCTGGCCCATGTCGTGGGCGGTGCGGCCGAGGTGCCACAGGAAGGAACTCCGATTGGGCGAGCCGGTCGGCGTCAGGCCCATCACGCGGGCGGTCCGAACGACGTCGTCCGATGGTGTCCAGACCTTGCGGCGGCGCGCCTTCTGGAACTGCGGGTGCCGAACCAGCGCACGCAGGGTGGCCGGGATGCTGGTGCCGCTGCGGCGGTACGCCCTGGCCACGGCCCGGACGATCTCGCGGGGCGGCTCGTCGTCGACGAACCTCACGCACAGCCGTTCGGCGAGGCGACGCGCGGTCGCCGGATGCTCGGCGAGGTAGCGCAGCATCTCGTCGAGGGCCTGGCGCCCATCGGCCTCCTGGTTGGCGTGGGAGAAGCCGAGCACCCTGATCCGGCCGCGGTGGTGGCGTGCGGGCTCGTAGCCGGAGATGCCGTTGCTGAGGGTGAACCCGGTGAGCATCCGTGAACTGTTCAGCACGTCCCTCTCGGAGTAGTCCCGGCCGACCGAGTGCAGCTCCAGCAGCTCGCGCCCGAGGTTCTCGTTGATCCCGTCCACGCGGTTGAGGTCGTTGTGCAGGTACGCCGACATCGCCGGGTGGGTCACGGCGGCACGCAGCAGACCGCGGTAGCTGCCGAGCGTGTGGGTACGGATCACCTCGTCGTACGCCGGGCGGTAGGCGAACGAACGGTCCTCACCGGCCGGGACGTAGAGCAGGTTCGACCAGAAGTCGACCATCGTCTCGTGGATCTGGTGCCGGCTGAGGACTCGCCTGGCAAGCGTCTGGGCGATCAGCTCACCCGCGACCGTGCCGACCGGACGGGTCCCGGAGCGCTGCAGCGCGAGGTTGAGGGTGGCCGAGTTCTTCAGCGCGGGGAACCACAGCGGCACCGCTCTCGCCTCGTCGGTCTCCGGCTCGGAGCGCCCCAGCTGGGCGTCGAACCACGCCTCGCCGCCACGGCGCAGGTCGGCTCGCAGGGCGTCGTTCATGCCGTAGGCGAAGCGAGCGGCCAGGTGACGGGTACCGGCAGGCAGGGAGGATCCGGAGGCCATGCCCCACCTTTCTTCGCACGCGGTCCGGCTAGCATCCACTCCCCGAGCGGATGCTAGTGGAACGGGTTCGGTGTGCGTGGGGGATCGCTTCGGTGATCGCCTTGATGTGGGGGCCGTGGTCGAGCCCATGCCGTGATCTGAATCACACTCTGTCTAGACTGGCGCTTCTTTCTCCAGCCCAGGGGTGATCGCGTGTCCGAGTTACTTGTTGGCGTCGACCGAAGTGATGAGAGCAGGCGGGCCGTCGAGTTCGCGACCGAGCGAGCACGTGAGCTGGGGGACTCCCTGGTGGTGGTGCACGTGATTCCGTGGTCGCCGTTCTCGTTCAACACCCCTGAGGACAACGAGCAGCGCCCGGCGCGACGCGCGGCCGAGATCGCGGCGGCGACCACGCAGGTCACCGAGCCCATGGCCGCGGTTGCCCGCGAGGTCGGTGTATCTGTGGACACGCTCGTCCAGCACGGGGACCCGGTCGACACCCTGATCGAGATCGCCCGGAGCCGCGGCAGTGCCCAGATCGTCCTGGGTCGGACCGGCGACGGCCGCGTCAGACGGGCCGTCTTCGGCAGCATCCCCTCCCAGGTCGTCCAGCACGCGAGTGTCCCGGTGACGGTGGTCCCGTGAGCGGCTTCCCCGGCGTCCTGCCGCTGAGCATCGACGACACCGTCAGTGAGTACTTCGGCCCGATCTCGGACTTCATCGTCAGCGTCGTCTTCTACTCGGTGACGATCCTCGGTGCCGATGTCTCACTGATCGTGCTGTGGCTGATCGGCGCGGCCATCTTCTTCACCATCTGGTTCGGGGTCCCGCAGATCCGGCACCTGCCGCACTCGCTCAACCTGGTCCGGGGGAGGTTCTCCAAGCCCGAGGACGCCGGCGAGGTCTCCCACTTCCAGGCGCTCGCCACCGCGGTCTCCGGAACGGTCGGTCTCGGCAACATCGCCGGCGTCGCGGTCGCCATCTCCCTGGGCGGGCCCGGTGCCACCTTCTGGATGATCGTGGCCGGCTTCTTCGCCATGGCCTCCAAGATGGCCGAGTGCACGCTGGGAGTCATGTACCGCCGCAGGCATGCCGACGGCAGCGTCTCCGGGGGCCCCATGTACTACCTGCGCGACGGGGTCGCGAAGGTCAGCGGCAATGCTCGGTTGGGCAAGTTCCTGGCCGCGTTCTTCGCGGTCTGCTGCATCGGCGGCTCGCTCGGTGGCGGCAACATGTTCCAGGCGAACCAGGCCACCGCCCAGATCGTCTCCGTCACCGGTGGCGCGGACAGCCCCTTCGCTGACATCAACTGGGTGATCGGCCTCGTCTTCGCCGTGGCCGTCGGCGCGGTGATCATCGGTGGCATCAAGAGCATCGCGCGGGTCACCGAGAAGATCGTTCCGTTCATGGCCGGCATCTACGTCGCCGCCTGCCTCATCGTCATCGGCGGCAGCATCGGCCAGGTGCCCAGCGCGTTCGGTGAGATCGTCTCCAGCGCTTTCAGCCCCGCAAGCGTGGGTGGCGGGTTCCTCGGCGTGCTCATGGTCGGCTTCCAGCGAGCTGCCTTCTCCAACGAGGCGGGGATCGGGTCTGCCTCGATCGCTCACTCGGCCGTGAAGACCGAGGAGCCGGCGACCGAGGGCTTCGTCGCGATGCTTGAGCCGCTGATCGACACCATCATCATCTGCACCATGACCGCCCTCACGATCGTGATCACGGGCGCCTGGCAGGACGAGGAGGCCTCCGAGCTCGGCGGGGTCGCGCTCACGTCCAGCGCGTTCGAGTCGGTGATCCCCTGGTTCCCCAACGTGCTGGCACTGGCAGTGGTCCTGTTCGCGTTCTCGACGATGATCTCCTGGTCGTACTACGGCATGAAGGCGACCGGGTACCTCTTCGGCGACAGCACCACTGCCGAGATCGTGTTCAAGGTGATCTTCTGCGTGTTCATCGTGATCGGGGCGGCGTTGTCCCTCAAGCCCGTGATCGGGTTCTCGGACGCGATGATCTTCTCGATGTCGATCGCCAACGTGATCGGCCTCTACATCCTCGCCAAGACGGTGCGCAACGAGATCCGTCGGCACCTGGGCAAGGTCGAGTCCGGGGAGTTCGCCCGGGTGAAGTAGTGCGGCTTCGGCGGTCCGGGCGCGGAGGGACTCCCGTCGGGCGCTGCGATTGCAGCGCCCGACGCCACCGCACTACCGTCGTGGCGAGGGTGGCCATCGGGAGCTGCCCCCATCTCAGTCGGGAGCCAGCACATGTCTCAGTCGTCGTCGCTTGCCGCGGATCTCGTCCTGGAAGGCGGTGGGGTCCTGGGGATCGGGCACGTCGGAGCCCTCTCCGTGCTCGAGGAGGCCGGCTACTCCTTCCCACGCGTCGCCGGGACCTCCGCCGGGGCGATCGTCGGTGCTCTCGTCGCCGCCGGCATGCCCGTGTCCCGGTTGACCGAGATCATGTCGACGCTGGACTACCGGCGCTTCGCGGACCGCTCGCTGCTGGACCTGGTCCCCGTCGGGGGGCCGTTGCTGTCGCTGCTGCTGGACAACGGCGTCTACGAGGGCGATCACCTGCGCGAGTGGCTCGGCAACCTGCTGGCCGACGAGTGCGGCGTGGAGACGTTCGCCGACCTGGCGATCGACGACCCGGAGTCCTCGCTCCCGCCCGAGCGGCGCTACCGGCTGGTGGTCACCGCCGCCGACGTGACCCGGGGCGAGCTGGTGCACTTCCCGTGGGACTACCAGCGCACTTATGGACTGGAGCCTGGGAGCCAGTTGGTCGCGGACGCCGTGCGCGCCTCGATGTCGATCCCGTTCTTCTACGAGCCGGTCACCCTGGTGGCCGCCGACGGCACCGCGTCGACCCTCGTCGACGGGGGAGTGCTGTCGAACTTCCCGATCGACCTCTTCGACCGGACCGACGGGCGTGCGCCGCGGTGGCCGACGTTCGGGGTCAAGCTGCTGCCGGCGCTCCCGGTGGACGCGGACAAGGTGCTGCCGATCGCCGGCCTGTTCAAGCACGGGCCGGTCGGCTTGGCGGCCGACCTGGCGATGACCGTGATCGTGGGGCGCGACCAGGCACACCTGGCGAAGCCGTGGGTGCGGGCCCGGACGATCCAGGTCGACACCACCGGCGTCAACCCGGTGGACTTCGGGATCAGCGAGGTCCAGGCGGCGGAGCTTTTCGCGAACGGTCGAGCAGCGGCCGAAGCTTTCCTGGGGGAGTGGGACTGGGAGGAGTACCAGGCCAGGTTCCGTGACGTGGCGCGGCCGGTGGTGTGAGCGCGGTCGGCGCGCTCGCTCCAGAACAGCAGAAAGCCCCTCGGCCGAATCCGGCTGAGGGGCTTTCGTGGAACTGGTGGGCGATACTGGGTTTGAACCAGTGACCTCTTCCGTGTCAGGGAAGCGCGCTACCACTGCGCCAATCGCCCGTGCCGCCCGGTGACTATAGCCTGTGGGGCGTTCGAGGTGGAGACGGGATTTGAACCCGTGTAGACGGATTTGCAGTCCGTTGCCTCGCCTCTCGGCCACTCCACCGTGCAGGTTGAGACCTCTCCGAGCGGACAACGAGACTCGAACTCGCGACCTCAACCTTGGCAAGGTTGCGCTCTACCAACTGAGCTATGTCCGCACGCATCCGGTGTTGAACCCGGCGTGCGTCGAGAACATTAGCCGATGGCCATGGGGGCGCAAAATCCGGGTTGCCCACGCGTGTTGCCACCCTCGTCCGCCACTCCTGTCACTCCTAGAGTGAGGCCATGCGCGTGTGGATCAACGGCGACCTGCTGCCCGACCCGACGGCTCCGGCCGTTCCGGTGACCGATCACGGTCTGACGGTGGGGGACGGGGTGTTCGAGGCGATCAAGGTGGTCGACGGCCTGCCCTTCGCCCTGACGTTGCACCTCGAGCGCCTGGCCAGGTCCGCCCACGGTCTCGGCCTGCCGCAGGTCGACGACGCCGCCGTACGCCGTGGCGTGGCGGCCGTGCTCCAGGGCCACCACCTGCCGTTGGGGCGGATCCGGATCACCTACACGGCCGGGCCCGCCCCCCTGGGCTCCGGGCGCGGTGATGCCGCCCCCACGCTGATCGTGGTCGCCGACGCCATGGAGCCGATGCCGGCCAGCACCGCCGTGGCCACCGTGCCCTGGCCGCGCAACGAGCGCGGTGCCCTGGCCGGGCTGAAGACCACGTCGTACGCCGAGAACGTGGTGGCGCTGGCCGAGGCCCGCCGTCGAGGCGCCTCGGAGGCGATCTTCGCCAACCTGGCCGGCCACCTCTGCGAGGGCACCGGGTCCAACGTCTTCTACGTCGTCGACGGCGAGCTCCGGACCCCCACCCTGGCCAGCGGCTGCCTGGCCGGCGTCACCCGACGCCTGCTGCTCGACTGGTACGGCGGCCGCGAGGTGGACGAGCCCATCGGCGTGATCGACCGGGCCAACGAGGTGTTCCTGGTCTCCACCACCCGCGACGTGCAGGCGGTCTCGCAGTGGGACGACCGCGAGCTCCCGGCGCCCGGACCGGTCACCCACGAGGCCCTCGCCATGTGGCGGAGCAAGGAGGTCGAGCTGCTCGAGGAGCCCGGAGTGTGATCCCGACGGCAGCATGGGATAAAGTCTGCGACCGCACGCCGGGGAAGCCCGACGGGCACCCAGAACGGGCGATTGGCGCAGTGGTAGCGCGCTTCGTTCACACCGAAGAGGTCACTGGTTCGAACCCAGTATCGCCCACCGAAGCAGCAGAGATCGAAGGCCGTCGTCCCTCCGGGGACGGCGGCCTTCGATCGTTCGTGGCCGGTCCCGGCTCGTCGGATCGAGGGAAGATTCGCGCTTTGCCTTCCGTCATCGGCACGGCGGCGGGATACTCGAAGCGAGGCCCTGGACCGTCGATCTGGGAGGGGGCGCAGCCATCACCGGCGAACGTCCGATCGAGCAGTCCGCCCTGAGTTCTGTGGTCGATGCCGTGCCGCGGGGCCTGCTGGTCTGGGCGATCGAGGACCAGGACGGGTCGATCGACCTCGTGTTCGAGTGGGCCAACGCCGTGGGCTTCCAGTTCTCCGGGCTGACGGAGGACAGGGTCGGGAGCCGGTTCTCCGACCTCTATCCCCCTCTCTACGCGGGAGGGCTCCCGGAGATCGTGGCCGATGTGGTGCGTGCCGGTGCGCCGCTGAAACTCGGCAAGATGGACTACGGCGACGAGAAGGTGGCGCCCGGCACGTACGTGGTGGAGCTCGTCCCCGTGTCCGATGCCCAGGTCTTGATCGTCGTCGATCGGCTGGCGGATGCCGACCCGAGCGATACCGCCGCCCTGGCAGCCGTCGACGACGCGGTCATCAGGTGCACGCCGGACGGGGTCATCGAGACCTGGGACGGTTCAGCCGCACAGCTCTACGGCTTCAGCGAGGCGGAGGCGCTGGGACGGGCCCTCAACGATGTGGTGCTGCCCGAACGACCCGAGGAGATCGCGAACGTCGCCCGGTTGGTCCGCGCCGGGGTCAACCTGCAGAGGATCGACTCGAAGCAGCGGAGGGCGGACGGTTCCGCAGTCCTGGTGACGATGACGTTCACCGCGCGGCGGGACGAGACAGGAGCCGTCATCGGGTCGACGGTTCTGGTCCGGGACCGCACCGCGAACGCACGCATGCAGGAGAGCCTCGAGCACCTACTCCAGGCGGCGAGGGTCGGTTACTGGGACCTGGGGCTGACTGCGGGTGCGACGACCCACAGCTCCACGCTCGACACGCTGCTGGGGTTGCCGCACGCCCAGACGGCGTGGGACGTGCAGGGCCTCCTGGACCGGGTCCATCCGGGCGATCGAGACCACCTCCGGATGGGGATCTCCCAGGCGTTGGAGGGGGATGGCTTCGAGCTCGGGTCCCACGAGTTCCGGGTCATCTGGCCGGACGGCAGCGTCCACTGGATCAGCCTGCGAGCCCGGATCCTGCGCGACGCCGCCGGCACGGCCGAGCGACTGGTCGGCGTCGCGGGAGACGTCACGGACCGCAAGGAGGCCCAGCTGCGGGCAGGGCGGGTGACCCACCAGCTCACGACCATCGTCGACTCGTTGGGCGATGCCGTGATCGGGACGACGCCCGAGGGGATCATCACCAGCTGGAACCACGCCGCCGAACAGCTGCTGGGCTGGACGGAGCAGGAGGTCCTCGGGCAGAGCATGACCATGCTGATCCCCCAGGACCTGCGCGGGCAGAGTGAACGCCTGCGCAAGGCCGTGGCCGGCGGCGAGGTGGTGAAGAACGCCACCACCGCCCGACAGCGCAAGGACGGCACGCGCGTCGCGATCGAGAAGACGATCTCGCCGCTGTGGGAGGACGACGAGGTGGTGGGGATCATCGAGATCCTGCGCGACGTCACCGAGCGACGGCGGATGGAGCAGGCACTGCGTCACGAGGCGTTGCACGACGCGTTGACGGGCCTGCCCAACCGGGTCCTGATCCGCGACCGGCTGCAGCACGCACTTGCAGCCGGCGTTCGCAGCGACCGACCGGTGAGCGTCCTGATGCTGGACCTGGACAACTTCAAGTACGTCAACGACGCCGCGGGGCACGCCGAAGGGGACAAGCTGCTCGTGGAGGTGGCGCGGCGACTGGAGGCCTCGCTGCGCCCCGGCGACACGATCGGTCGGTTCGGCGGGGACGAGTTCGTGGTGGTCTGCGAGGAGACCAGAACCGACGACGCACTCCTTGTGGCGGACCGGCTGCAGCAGGCCCTGGCCGCCCCCATCATGTTGGGCGCGCGTCGGGTGGTGGTGACGGCCAGCATCGGCATCGCGGTGAGCCCACCACGGGAGGCGGGCTCCCTGCTCCGTTCGGCCGACATCGCGATGTACCACGCCAAGAGCTCGGGTCGCGCGCGCTCGAGCGTCTTCGGCTCCAGCATGGCCGAGCACGCCCGGGCGCACCTCGAGCTCTCCCAGGAGCTGCGGCAGGCGATCGAGTCGGACGGGTTGTCGCTGCACTACCAACCGGTGGTCGACCTCGCCACCGGTGAGCTGCTGGGCCTCGAGGGTCTCGTGCGCTGGCACCACTCGGCACGCGGACTCGTCCAGCCCGTCGAGCTCATCGGGGTGGCCGAGGAGGTGGGCCTGATCGAGGCGCTCGATCGCTGGGTGCTGAGACGCGCCTGCACCGATGGTGCTGCCCTGATGGCCAGCGGGTTGCTCACCCCGACCAGCCGGATGGCGGTCAACATCGGCGCGCAGCACATCAGCGCGGGCAGGGTCGTGGAGAACGTCGCTGCCGCCGTCGAGTCCTGTGCCGGAAGCGGGTTCGGCTTCCATCAGCTCACCGTCGAGGTGACCGAGACCGCCGTCATGCGCGACCTGGACTCCGCTCGGCGCAGCCTCAGCGACCTCAGCGACCTGGGGGTGAGTGTGGCGCTGGACGACTTCGGCACGGGCTACTCGTCGTTGACCTATCTGCAGCGTCTGCCCATCTCGGTGCTCAAGATCGACCGGAGCTTCGTCGACCGGATGTCGCACCGCGCCGAGGACGTGGCCATGGCGACCTCGATCGTCGACCTCGCGTCCGCAGTCGGGATCGACTCGGTGATCGCGGAAGGGATCGAGACCACCGAGCAGTTGGGCATTCTCCAGGAGATGCACTGCGCCGCGGGGCAGGGCTGGTTGTGGAGCCGAGCGGTGCCCATCGAGCAGCTCGACGGGCTGATGGCGAGCCTGCCGCAGCGTCGATTCCCGGTCCACCGGGACGCCCGCAGCGCCTGAGGACCCGCCTCGAGTCGTGCAATCCGGTCAACCCTGCCCCCCCGAGGCCGTCAGAGGCGCACACTGGTCGGTGGGGAGGCGTCGCGTCCGGCCTCCTCCCGCGACCGAGCCGGGGGGGTGTTGCGGTGTACGACGCCGGAGCACTTTCGCGCGCCCTGGACCTCGTCCCCGAGGGAATGTGCATCTGGACCTTCGAGGACCTGGCCGACCCCGCCAGTCTCGTGCTCGAGTACGGCAATCTCGCGGGGCTGGAGGTGGCGGGCTTCTCGCCCGAGATGGTCGGTCGTCGGGTCCAGGAGCTGCTGCCGTCCCTGTTCGAGGCCGGCCTGGTCGACGTCGTCCGGGGGGTGGTCGATGCCGGTGCGGGCTTGGACCTGGGGGAGATGGAGTTCGGCGACGACAGGATTGAGCGCAGCCTCTTCCGCGTCGGCATCCATCCGCTGTCGGAGCGTCAGGTCCTCGTCAAGTTCGAGCGGGTCGGTCCCCTCGCAGACGGGGGTCGCGAGCCACCCGCTCCTGTCCTGAACGACGCCTTGATCGTCCTCGACGAATCCGGGGTGATCCGCGAGTGGTCGGCGGCTGCGCAGGCGCTGTACGGGATCAGCGAGAACCTGGCCCGCGGTGCTCCGTTCGGCTCCCTGGTCCGGGCGGACGACCGAAAAGCGTTGGAGACCGCCTTCGCCCTGGTTCGCTCAGAGGTGCGTGAGTGTCGGGTCGAGAGCCGACAGATCGCTGCCGACGGCTCGTTGCTGGTCGTCGTGATGATCCTCAGCCCGCGTCGGGACGAGGCGGGCGCGGTGGCGGGGATCTCGGTCGTCGTACGCGACCTGACCCAGTCCGTGCGCCTGCAGGAGAGCCTGGACCTGGTGCTCGGCACCGTCGGGCTCGGCCTCTGGGACCTGGACCTGGCAACCGGACGGATGACCAACAGCGCCACCTTCGACGCGCTGTTCGGGCGGGAGCAACAGGTCGAGGACTGGACGATCGAGACGTGGCGAGCATGCGTCCACCCCGAGGACGTGGGGCTGTTCGACGTGGAGCTGGCCCGGATGTCCTCGAGCGCCGAGCTCGACCACACGGCGGAGTTCCGGATCGTTCGACCCGACGGGGCCGTGCGCTGGCTCGACTCGCGGGGGCACGTGGGCCGCGACGCTCACGACCGCCCGGTGCACGTCTCCGGGGTCACCTGGGACGTCACCTCCGCGAGGGAGGTCGAGCTGCGGGCCCAGCGGCTGGCCGGTCAGCTGGCCGGCGTCGTGGACTGCCTGGGCGATGCCGTGATCGGCACGACGCCCGACGGGAGCGTCACCAGCTGGAACCCGGCAGCCGAGAAGCTCCTCGGCTGGAGCGAGGAGGAGGCTGTCGGGCAACGGCTCGAGGCGATGACCCGGGCGGACCAGGAAGGACCGGGCGGGCGGTTGCGGGAGATCGTGCTGCGCGGGGAGACGGTGAACAACGTGCCGGCCGAGCTGCGCCGCAAGGATGGTGTCCGCGTGGAGGTGGAGCGGACGGCGTCGCCGCTGCGTGAGGGCGGCGACGTGGTCGGGATCATCGAGGTCCTGCGCGACGTCACCGAACGGCGGTCGATGGAGCGGGCGCTGAGGCACGAGGTGCTGCACGACTCGTTGACCGCACTGCCCAATCGAGTGCTGATCAACGACCGGATCCAGCACGCCCTGGCCGTCTCGAAGCGCAACGGCAGACCGGTGAGCGTGCTGATGCTGGACCTGGACAACTTCAAGTACGTCAACGACGCGGCCGGGCACGCCGAGGGCGACCGACTGATCGTGGACCTCGCGCAACGCCTGGCCGCCCGCCTGCGCCCGGGGGACACCGTGGGCAGGTTCGGTGGCGACGAGTTCGTCCTGGTCTGCGAGGAGACCGACGCCGACCAGGCGCGGGTGGTGGCCGAGCGGCTCCACGAGACGTTGCGCGAGCCTTTCACCCTGGGAGACCGGGAGGTGATCGTGACCGCCAGTGTGGGCATCGTCACGACACCGCCGTACGACGCGGAGGCGTTGGTCCGGTCGGCCGACATCGCGATGTACCACGCCAAGGCTGCGGGCCGAGCCCGGTCGAGCGCCTTCGGCCCGAGCATGGCGGCACACGCTCGCGCGCAGCACGAGCTCTCCCAAGAGCTGCGCCGGGCGATCGAGACCGACGAACTGGCGGTGCACTACCAACCGGTGGTCGACCTCGCCAGCGGTGAGCTGCTGGGTCTCGAGGGGCTGGTGCGCTGGCGACACCCCGAGCGGGGCGACATCCGCCCCGACCAGTTCGTCCCGCTGGCCGAGGAGATGGGACAGATCGAGGCCCTCGATCGCTGGGTCCTCCGGCAGGTCTGCGCCGACGGCGCGCAGATGATGGCCCGCGGGCTGCTGTCGCCCTCGAGCCGGATCGCGGTCAACGTGGGTGCCCAGCACATCAGCTCGGGCGGCGTCGTGGGGAGCGTGGCCGCGGCGTTCGAGTCGGGGACGGGTGACTTCGGGTTCTCACAGCTGACCGTCGAGGTCACCGAGACGGCGGTGATGGACGACCTCGAGACGGCGCGACGAAGCCTCGAGGACCTCAGTGCGCTGGGGGTCTCGATCGCGCTGGACGACTTCGGCACCGGTTACTCCTCGCTCACGCACCTGCAGCGCCTGCCCATCTCCGTGCTGAAGATCGACCGGAGCTTCGTGCGCCGGATGCCCCTGCGCGCCGAGGACGTCGCGGTGGCCTCCTCGATCGTGGAGCTCGCGGCGGCGGTCGGCATCGGCTCGGTGATCGCGGAAGGGATCGAGACCGCCGAGCAGCTGGGCATGCTCCAGGCGATGCACTGCTCCGCGGGCCAGGGATGGCTCTGGAGTCGCGCCGTGGCGTTGGAGGACGTCGCTGACCTGATGGGGAGCCTGCCGCAGCGACGGTTTCCGGTCGCCGGGGACCTGCCCCCCACCTGAGAAAGGTCGGTGGGTCTCACCGTGCCCCGTGGCTCGGATTGACCATGGACGACTACCCGCACGGGCGGCGAGGCTACGAGGGCGGATGACCATTCGGGTGCCGCGCTCTCGCTCAGGAGTCAAACATGCGTTCTCACGTCCTTCGCACCCTCGCTGTCGTCGTGGCAGCCTTCCTCCTCCTCACCCACCCCGTGGTCGCCGAGGCCGGCCGGATGATCACCGGCAAGCAGATCAAGAACAACACCGTGACCTCGGCGGACATCAAGAACGGGTCGCTGCTCGCCAAGGACTTCAAGCGCGGTCAGCTCCCTGACGCCGGGCCGGAGGGTCCGGCTGGTCCGGAGGGTCCCGCTGGTCCGGAGGGTCCCGCTGGTCCGGA
>NZ_JBFIKK010000037.1:0-25318 GCF_041600255.1 Nocardioides sp.
CCTAGCGCGAGGGACGGACGCGGGAGGCGAGCCGCTTCCCGACCACCGTGAGCAGGTCGCGCGCGCCCACCTCGCCGACCGGACGGTCGGCGATCGCGGCCGGAGTGCTCGCGGCCCGGGCCTCGCGCTCGGCCATCTTCTCCCGGGCGGCCTTGGCGCCGGCCCGCCGGGCGACCGCCTTGGCCTCCTCCATCGCGTCGTGGCTGATCGCGCTGGCCTCCTGGAAGATCCGGCGGTACCGCGCACCCTGGACGTCGAGCTCGGAGGAGGCGTGGGCGTCCTCACCCCGCTTGTCGGCGAGGATGTCGAGCGCGTCCCAGGTCTGCTGGGCGACGTCCTGCAGCTCGACGGGGAGCTCGAGCTCCTCCCAGGTCACCTGGTGGCGACGCAGGTCGGGGTCGATGAACTCGTCCACCGGAGTCGGCGTGCCGGCGGCGAGGTCGACGTCGTAGGTCAGGCCGAACTGCTCGCCCAACCCGATCAGGACGGGGCGCCAGTCGGTCAGCAGGTCGGTGTAGCGGACGAAGGCCCGCTGCTGGCCGCGGGTCTCCCGCTCGCTGATCACGGAGTTGTTGATCCACCGGGCCAGGTTGAAGATCTCGTAGCGACGACGCTGCTCGGCGTCGTCCTGCTTGGCGTAGTACGTCGCCCGGCTGCCCAGCACCTCGGCCGGGTGGCGCAGCATCGAGACGTAGCGGATCTCCAGGCCGGCCTCGGCCGCAGCCTCGCGCCACAGGCTCTGCCCCCACACCGAGCGGGGGTCCTTGACCACGACCTGGTCGCTCTCGCGGGCCTGCTCGGTGAGGAACTCGACGAGCCGACGACGCAGGTCCGGCGTGATCGCGGCCTGGGCGCGGTCGAAGGCGCCCGGGCGTCCGTCGAAGTCGTTGATCCCGGCGGCCTTGGTGATCTCCTTGTGGAAGGAGACGGCCCACTTGGACTCGAAGAACCCCTTGGGGTTGGAGTCGTTGGCACCGAGGTAGGGCCCGGGCACGTGCAGGCCCAGGTGGTGGAAGGTGCCGGACATGGTGCTCGTACCGCTCCGGCCGGTGCCGGTGATCAGGACGAGCACGCTCATGACGCGGCCCTCGATCCGCGGTCGGCGAGCAGCTTGCGGCGCACCCGACCGGCGAAACGACGGGCCTTGCCGACCACCCCGGCGTGGGCGGCGACCTCCTGGTGGGCGAGCTTGCGGCGCAGCTGGCGCCGGGCCTTGCGGGCGGCCTCCTCCCGGGCGCGGGCGATCGTGGGACGCACCACCATCATCGCGTCCTGGTGCACGCGCGCGTACTCCTCGCGGAGCTCCTCGAGCTTCTCGGCCGAGCCGGCGGACTCACCCTGGTGGGCCAGCTCGTTGAGGGCGTCGAACGTGCGGTCGCCCAGGACCTGCAGGTGCTGCGGCACGCCGGACTCGCCCCAACCGGGCTTCATCCGCCGCAGCCTGGGGTCGATGAAGTCGTCGACCGGGTGGCCCTCGGTCTGCTCGGGCGCCGGGTCCAGCTTCAGGCCGAGGCTGTCACGGAGCCGGACGAACTCGGTGCGCCAGTCGGCGGTCAGGTCGGGGTAGTGCACGATCGCCCGCGGCGAACCGGCGGTCAGCTTCTCGGTCATCAGCGCCACGTTGATCCAGCCCGCGACGGCCGGGATCTCCCGGGCGTTGTAGTAGCTCGTGCGGCTCGAGGAGACCTCGGAGGGGTGGCGCAGCATGATCACGAACTTCGGGTCCACCCCGAGCTTCTCGGCCGCGTCCACCCACAGGTCGCGGAACCAGACCATCCGCGGGTCCTTGATCACCATCCGCTGGTGCTGCTCGAGGCGGGGCTCGAGCCACTCGCGCAGCTCGTCACGGATCTCCGGGTCGGTGAGCACCCGCTGGAGGCGACGGAGCACCGCCGGGTTCGTGTCCAGGGTGCGCACGCCGGTGGCCCGGAGCAGCCGACGGTGGAAGTTGACCGCCCAGCGAGGCTCGAAGAAGCCCGACGGGTTGGTGGCGTTGCCCTTGATGGCCTGGGGGACCTTGTAGCCGCTGTAGTTGAGCGCTCCCGCCATCGTGCTGGTCCCACTGCGACCGGGCCCGAGCACGAAGACCAGCGATCGCTCGTCGGCGGCTGAGGTACCGGTGTCCTGCTCGGCTGGTGCCACGATCGGTCGTCCTCCGGATGGTGCTCGAGTGCTGGTCGGGTCGGGGTGCCGACCACGGGGAGGTTATCAGCCGGAACGCGGCGTTCCGGCGGCCAACCCGTGGCCGGTTTCGGTCAGGCGGACGGGTCCGGTGGCGCGTCTCCTCGCGGCACCAGCACCCGGTCGACGAAGCGTGCGCCGGCCCGACCGTCCTCGAGGTCGAGGTAGTCCTGTCGGAACGTCTCGTACGCCGCGGCGTACGTCGTCCGCACGCCGTCGAGGTCGAGGAGGTGGTCGACGACCTCGTCGGTCGTGGAGACCAGCGGCCCCGGGGCGGTGGGCTCGAAGTCGAAGAGCCAGCCACGGGTGTCCTGGTAGCGCTGCAGGTCCGGCACCTGGAAGACCATCGGCTTGCCGGTCACGCCGAAGTCGAAGCGCAGCGACGAGTAGTCGACGACGCCGGCGTCCGCGGCGAGGTACAGGTCGGAGATCTCCGGGTAGTCGGTGACGTCGATGCAGCCCTGCCGGCGGCCGGCCCGCCGAGCGGTCCGCGCGTTGAACGCGTGACCGCGGATCAGCACCACGAAGTCGTCGCCGAGCCGTTCGTGGGCGCGCTCGAAGTCGAAGAAGTCGGGCATCCGGGCGCGGTTGTCGTCAACGGCCAGGTAGTCGCGGAAGGTCGGCGCGTAGAGCACCGCGGTCTGGTGGTCGGCGATGCCCAGGTCACGTCGGGTCGCCTCGCGGATCTTCTCCGCCTCCGGCGAGTGCAGGACGTCGTTGCGGGGGTAGCCGATCTCCAGCACCTCGCCGGGGTAGGCGAAGTCGCGGACCAGCAGCGGGGTCGCGTAGCGGGCCGGCGAGACCAGGTAGTCCCACTCGCGGGCACGGGCGTCGTACGCGTCGATCCGGGCCTGGCTGAACTGGACGTTGCGCCAGTGCGGGTGGCCCATCTGCTTGAACGGGTAGCCGTGGAAGGTCTGCACCATGACCTGGCCGGGCGGCTTGCGGTGGTACTCCGGCTGGTACATGTTGTCGACGTAGTACTGCACCGAACCGAGCAGGGCGTACCACTCGCGGCTGTTCACCACGACCGGGATGCCGCCCTCGGGCACCACCACGGAGTGGTCCTGGACGGCCCAGTAGACCGGCAGGTCGGCGCCGCGGCGCTGCAGTTCGCGCTGGATCGAGAGCCCGTTGTCGGTCGCGGTCTCGCCGAAGTAGCTGCGCATCAGGATGCCGGGGGTCAGCCCGCCGGTCCCCGAGGTGAGCCGGGAGATGGTCGGCGCCTGCTCGCGGAGCCGGCGCTGCTGGTACGGCCCGCGGGCGTCCCCGATCGGGCGCCGCAGGCTGAGCCGGACGACGGTGTCGGGACCGCGGACCACCCGACCCTCGAGCCGATCGGTCAGGACCGGGACCGGGAGCGCGTTGCTGAGCTCGTGGGCCACCCGCAGGGGCAGCCACTGCGCGCCGTTCTGGGTGGTGATCTCGACCGACAGGTCGTGGTCCCCGGTCGGCAACGGCCACCGGCCGAAGCGGTGCACCTCGTGGCGCAGCTCGACGCCGACCTCGAAGCGGCCGTCCTCGATCCTGACCGGCTCGCCGGAGGTCGTGCTGCGCAGGCTCGTGGCTCGCAGCCGGATCGCCTGTGCCGGGGCTCCGAACACCCGGCCCTGGACCCAGAGGACCCCCTCGGGGTCGACTCGGGCACCGTCGGCGACTGCGCCGAGGCCCCACTCGCGGACGACCAGGTCGCCGTCGCGGTGGACGTCCAGCGCCAGCGGTCGACCGGCCGTGCCGGGCAGGTCCGAGCGCTTGGGGATCAACGCGATCGTCGTGCCGTCCGCGGCACGGCCCTCGAGGCGCCAGTCCGCGGCCACGCCGGGCTTCGGCACCGGCGCGCTCGGCAGCTCCAGACGCAGGGCGCGACGCCCGGCGGAGTTCTGGACGGCTGCCTCGGCCACGTGGTGCCCGCGACGGGCCACGACGCGCACCACGCGCCGCTCGTCGTCGGCCAGGACACAGGAGAGGGTGCGGCCCTCGAGCCGGGGCTCGCTGATCCGGACGCCGGCGTGCTCGACGCGCAGCCGGAGCACCCGGTTGACCTGCCAGTCGGTGACGACGCGGCCGCCGGCGGGCAGGGCCAGGGCAGGGACCACGCCGGCCGCACCGCTGCGCAGCATCTTGCGGATCCGGTCGGTTTGGGAGAAACCCGCCACCTCCACCCGGAGCAGGACGGTCCAGCTGGTGCCCGGGGGCGCCTCGGCGACGACTTCCTCGATCGGGATCTCGGCCGCGAAGGCGCCCGGGCCGTAGTCGGACCACTGGTCCTCCTGCGGCGGCGGGTACGACGGGGTCGGGTGGCCCTGGGCCCAGAAGACGCGTTCGGCACCGGTGCCGTCCTCGCGCAGCACGACCGCCACCCGAGGCTCGCGCTCGGCGAGGTCGACCTTGGACAGGTAGGCCCAGCCGGAGATGAGAGCGGTGGTGCGCCCGTCCTCATGCGTGACCCAGTGGAGGTTCTCGATGGAGTGGGCGAGGTTGAGCTGTTCGGGCCGGAGCAGGAAGAGCTGCTCGTCGAGGGAGGGGTCGTCGTGGAAGGGCAGCTCCACCAGCACGCCGTCGGGACGGACCGTGCAGGGCCACTGCTCCAGGTTCATGCCCTTGCGGCGGACGAACTCCTGCGCATCGGCACGCCGGTCGCGACGGGCCAGCTCCACGAGCACGCGTCGCCCGGGCAGGGTGGCCTGCCAGACCGCGTCGTCGGCTCCGTCGGTCAGCTCGCGGACGGCGGCGACCAGCTCGTTCCAGTAGTCGTCGTCGACGGTGCCGGTGCTGGTCAGGTACCAGTGGAAGTGGACGCCGAAGAGCGTGAGCAGCCAGGCGTCGTACAGCTCGTCGGAGACCTCGGCCCGCAGCACCTCGGCGCTGACCCGCCACGCGGCGATCCGGTCGCGCAGGTCCTTCACGCTCGCGGTCTGCTGCGAGATCGAGCTCTGGTCCTCGCGGGCGCGGTAGCGGTAGACCACGTCGGGCAGGACGTCGATCGCCGTCGCCCGGGCGAAGAGCTGGGTGATGATCGGCTGGTCCTCGTAGGCCACGCCCTCGCGGAACCACAGGTCCTGCTCGTCCCAGAAGTCCCGGCGGAAGAGCTTGTTCCACGTGTAGAGGTTGCGCAGCAGCGGGGTGAACTCCTCGATCCGGATGCCGGCTCGACGATCGTCGTGGACCTCCTGCACCCAGGCGGGGAACCAGGTGGAGACGTCGTTGAACCGCTCCACCGAGCCGACCGCGAGGTCGGAGCCGGTGGCCTCCAGCGAGGCGTGCAGTGCACGCAACGCGCCGGGCGGCAGCAGGTCGTCGCTGTCCACGAAGGTCAGGTAGCGGCCTCGGGCGTGCCTGACGCCGGTGTTGCGGGCGGCGCCGAGGCCGCCGTTGGGGCGGGTGACGAGTCGGACCCGGGCGTCCTGCTGGACGTAGCGCTGGGCGATCGCCCGCGAGCCGTCCGGGGAGCCGTCGTCGACGAGCAGGACCTCGATGTTCAACAGGTCCTGGCCGAGGATGCTGTCCAGGCAGTCGGCCAGGTAGGCCTCGACGTTGTAGAACGGGACGATCACGCTCACGTCCGGTCGGCGCAGCCGTCGTACGGCGCGAGTGCGAGCGGCACGCCGGGCGACGCGTCGGGCCAGGTGCGCCGCGCGGCGGGCCTGGGTGCGGGCCGTCATCGGGCGAGCCCTTCCGCCCGCTGAGCCACCTGACGCTCGTAGCGCTGCCAGTGCTCGCCCTGGGGCACCAGTTCGACGTCCCACGGCTTGCCGACCCCGGCGTAGTGGATCACCCCCGGGTCGGCGAGGTGCTCGATCAGGGGCAGTGCATTCCAGCGCGGCTCGAGCTCGACCCGGTCGGCGCCGGCGTACGCGTTCAGGATGTCCTGGTCGTTCAGGCCGTAGCGCCCGGCCATCGGCAGGAAGCGGGCCACGAACTCGTCGGCCCGCATCCGGGCCAGGTCGAGGACGAGGACCCCGGCGTTCAGGGCGGCGAAGTCGAAGGCATGACGCGCCGACATGCTGCGACGCAGCTCGGAGGCCAGCTCGGGAGCCAGCTTGTCGCCGGCCAGCCGCCAGAGAGTCGCGCCCGACTGCCGGCCCGGCCGGCCGGCCAGCGGGTGGCCGGCGAGGTCGGTGGCCGCCAGCTCGCAGACGTCACCCTCGGTGACCGTGTCGATGTCGAGGTAGGTGATCCGGTCGAGGTCGACGAGCACCTCGGGCAGCAGCAGCCGGTCCATGGTGGCGACGCTGATGTGGCCGAGCATCCGGGTGATCTCGCCGTAGTCCACGTCGTCGAAGCGCAGGAAGGTGACCGGCAGCTCCGGGAAGAGCGCCGAGAAGTTCCGCAGGTCCTCGTCGGTGAGCCCCCGGGCGGTGACCCACAGGCGCACCGGACCCGACGCGTTGCTCAGCATCGACTCCACGGTGACCGGCAGCCGGTCCAGGAAGTTCCGGTCCAGGCTCATCGCGACGTCCGTGATCCGGTCGGCGTCGACCGTGTCGTGCGGGCCGAGGCGGACAGCGCCCTCGCGCAGGCGCCTGGTCGTGGCTGCCTGGTCGAAGCCCGTCGCCTCCAGCACGACCGGCTGCTCGAAGCGAGCCCGCGCCTCGGCGACCCGGTCGGCGGTCAGGCGGCGCCACTCGGCGTAGAAGTCCGCCGGGGCGGTGCCGGCGAGGATCAACTCGTGGACCCGGGCCAGCAGCTCGCGGATGCCGTCGCGGATCGCCGCGAACTCCGGCTTCTGCGGCGTCATCTCCAGCAGGCCGTCGAAGCGGACGTCACCCAGGAACGGCGGGCGGAACTTGGCCCGCAGGCCGAGCGAGGTGGCCGGCAGGTAGGAGTGCAGCCGGCTGGTGACCACGCGGGTGTATCGGCGCTGGTAGCTCTCCAGCAGCTCGATGGCGGCGCGCGTGCCGGAGACCAGCGAGGCCTCGCGGAACTCGGCGCCGGCGTGGGTGGCCACCTCGGTGGGGGCCTTGATGGCGCGCAGCGCGGCCGGCGGCAGGTCGACGGCCCCGACCACGCCGTCGCCCTCGCGGTCCACGGTCTCGGTGGGCGGGAAGACCGCATTCACGGTGGTGGTCAGGCAGCCGGTGAAGAAGGCGTCGACGCCGGCGCTGAGCAGGAGGTCGACGGTCGTCCAGTCCCGGCAGCCGATGGGGCCGTGGGCACGCAGGTAGTCGATCGTCTCCGGCGTCAGCACGTTGACCCGGTTGATGTGGAACGAGACGAAGACCGGGTGCAGGTTCGGGTGGTAGGGCAGGCCGAAGCCGAGCCGGAACGTCGAGTGCATGTGCCACCCGAAGGCGATCATCCAGGTGTGCTCGGGCACCGGGTCGCCCGAGGAGAAGTCGCGGCTGATCGGGGTCAGGTGGACGTCGGCGCGACCACCGGGCAGGTGCAGCTCGGGCAGCACCCGCTGCTGCAGCTCGCCGAGCAGGTCGCCGAGCTCGTCGGCGCCGGTGAACGTGGTCTCCCGGAACCGCGCCAGGTTCCCCAGCATCGCGAGGGTCTGCACGTAGTCGCCGACGTTGCGCGAGGCACGGTCGAAGTCGGGCTGGTGGTAGTCCATCACCCCGAGCGAGATCTGCCCGGGCGCGGGGCCGGCCACCGCCTCGGGGTGGGTCCAGCGACGCAGGCTGCGCAGGGCCAGGGCGTCACGCTCGGAGACCTCGTCGGCGTCGCGACCCGCGGCCTCGTCGACCAGCTCGCGGGCCAGCTCCTCGTGCCCGGTGGAGAGGAAGCGGCCGGCCAGCTCGACCAGGGTGGTGACGTCGTACGCCTCGGCGGAGCCGGCCAGGGTGCGGGCGATCGCCAACGCCGCCGGCGAGCCGTCGGCCAGCGCGCAGGTCACGGCCTCGACGGGGACCAGGTCGGCCAGCGTCGCCGGCTCGACGTCGGCGAACTCGCGCCAGGCCAGGTCGTACTCGGCCATCGAGAAGAGCACCAGCCCCTGGCCCAGTTCGGTCAGCAGGGCGCCGTCGACCAGACCGGGCTCGACGCCCAGGAGGAAGGCGCGGGCCACCGGGCGCAGGCCCGAGGCGCACAGGCTGCGCACGGTCTCCGCGTGGGCCCGGCGTACGTCGACGCCCGTGGCGACCAGGTCGCCGAAGACGGCCATCGCCCGGGCCCGCTTGGCGGTGGCGGCGATCCGGGTCAGCGTGGCCGGGTCGACCTCGAAGTCCAGGTGTGACTCGGGAACCGCGTCGCGACCCAGGACCGCCTGGGTGAGCCGCCACTGCACCCGCGCGTGCCGGTTGGCCTGGCGGGAGAGCTGCGCGTCCTGCCGACCGGGATCCGATTCGGGGTCCGACTCGTGGGGCTGCTCGGCGGCCGGCTCGGTGGCGGACGTCGCGCCCCGGTCGGCCTCCTCGTCCGCCGACGCGTCGTCGCCGAGCGCGCGGCCGGCTCCGCGCACGAGGCGTCGGGCGGCCTGGGCAGCGGTGGCGGCGAGGGTCTGGTCGGGGGAGTCGGGCATGGGGCTCAATCTATCGAGGGAGGAGGGGGAGTGGTGCAGGCCGGTTGCCCACCCGGTCGACGACGGAGGCGTCGGGTCACCCGGGCAGTCGGACGACGTGCACCTTGGCGCGCATCTCGACCCGGAACTCGGGGCGGTCGGCGAAGTACTCGTCGACCGCCCGCGTGCAGCCGGACCAGGTGAAGTAGTCGTCGACGACGATCCGGCCCCCGGGGACCAGCCGGGGGGCCAGGTTGGACAGGCAGGTCATCGTCGACTCGTACCAGTCGCCGTCCACGTGGGCGAGCGCGACGGGCTCGTCGCCGGTGAGGGTGTCCTGGAACAACCCCTGGACGAGGCTGACCCGGTGGTCCTCGACGGGCACGCCGTGCCGGGCGAAGGAGCGGGTGACCTCGCCGAGCAGGTCGTCCCGGTAGCCGTAGTAGGTCTCGTCCTCGGCCAGCCCGCGGGCCTGACCGGCCGTGATCTTCTCGTACCGCTTGGCGACATCGGGGCCGTCGGCGTCGGTGGGCGGCGGGATCAGACCGAATACGTCGTAGACCTGCAGCGGACGCGACGGCGACTTGGCCAGCGCCATCGCGATCGCCGAGCCGCCCTGCGCGGTGCCGGCCTCCACCAGGATGCCCTCGCGCCCCGACACCTCGGTCTCCAGCACGCAGCTGACCAGCGACTCGAGCTGTTGGCCGGTGAGGAAGGTCAGGTGGTCCTCACGGATCGCGGTCAGCCTCTCGGAGAGCGCCTCGGGGAACTCCAGGTCGGGGAAGACGTTCAGGGTGAAGGTGCGCAACGCCTCCAGCTCGCCCTGGAACCTCTCCAGCTGGCCGGTCCGGTTCTCCAGCTTGCGCTCGACCCGGGCGAGGCGGCGGCGGGTCCGTTGCAGCCGGGTGCGGAGGTCACCGGGTCCGGACGTCGCCGTGTCGGGTCCGGTGCGTGTCTTCTCGTCGCTCACACGCCACAAGGTACCCACCGGCAGGGCCGCTCAGAGCACGGCCAGCAGCTGGTCGACCACTCGCTCGGCGGCGCGGCCGTCGTGCCAGCGGTTGTACGTCGCGTTGAACGCCGCCACCTCGTCGGCGAAGCGACTCCGCAGCCCGGCCAGGTCACGCAGTTCGCGGACCACGCCCGCGGTGTCCTCGACGAAGGGCCCGGGGGCCGACTCCTCGAAGGGGAACAGGAAGCTGCGGCTGCCGGCGTTGTACTCGGCGAGGTCGGGCACCAGGAAGACCATCGGCTTGCCGGTGATCGCGTAGTCGAAGCGCAACGAGGAGTAGTCGAGCACAGCCGCGTCCGAGGCCAGCACCAGGTCGTTGATCTCGGGGTACGCCGTGACGTCCACCAGGTGCGGGTCCTCCCCCACCGGCGCGTGGAAGCGGTGGCCGCGCAGCAGCAGGACGTGGTCGTCGCCCCATTCCCGGGCGGCCCGTGCGACGTCGAGGAAGTCGGTCATCTCGGCGCCCCGCGCCCGGACCGCCAGGTGCTCGCGCCAGGTGGGTGCGTAGAGGATCGCCTGCTGGTGCTCCTCGATCCCGAGCAGGCGCCGGGTCCGGGCGCGGCGCTGCTCCGCGCCGTCGCCGACCAGGTCGTCGTTGCGCGGGTAGCCGCGTTCGAACGCCGGGCCGGTGTAGCCGTACTGCTCGCGGTAGTGGCGGGTCATCGACGGATCCGGGGTGAGGATGGCGCTCCAGGTGTCGACCCCGCGGGCCCGGAACTGGGCGACCCGGGACGGCGTCAGCTCGAGCGCGCTCCACTGGGCGGCCCCCATCGCCTTCGAGGGGTAGCCGTGGAAGGTCTGCAGCAGGAACTGGTCCGGCCTGCGCCGGAACCAGGGCTCGACGTCGGTGTTGAGCACCAGGCAGCCGGCGCGGGCCAGGACGTCGTACCAGGCACGGCTGCGCAGCAGCACCGGCTCGGCGCCCTCGGGCACCCACTGGCCGTGGTCCGCGATCCCCCAGGTCGTCCGAAGGTCCGGTCGGCGTCGACGCAGCTCGTGGAAGATCGCCAGCGGGGAGTCCGTGGCGCTGCGACCGGCGTAGGTCTCGAGGTGGATGTGGCGCGGATCCACCGGCCGCTCGTCGAGCGTGTACGCCGCGCGGAGCCGCTCCTGGGAGCGGGGTCCGAGCTCGTCATCGGCCAGCGGGGCGCCGATCCCGAGGACGAGCCCGCCCCGCGGACCGAGGTGCAGCCGGATCCGGTGCTGCTCGCCGAGGAGGTCGAGGGGGAGCCGGTCGCGCAGTTCGTCGGCCACCGTGACGTTGCCGGACGTCGTCACCAGCCGGTGGCCACCGGAGGCCAAGGGCAGCACGCGTCCGAACCGGTCGGTCACCAGGTCGAGCTGAGCTAATCCGCCCGCGGTCCGGGGCGGAGCCGCGATTTCGACCTCCGCCGGGTCGAGGAGACGCAGTGCGTCGAGGTCGCCGCTGGCCGTGACCTCGAGGGCGCTTGCGGCGATCGCGACGTCGGTGACCCGCACGCTGCCGTCGGGGACAGTGACCGGGACGGCGGGGATCATCACCGAGCCGGTGCGGTGCAGCGCGCCCAGGGAGACGTCCACCCGCAGCGCGGTGACCGCGGCGGGCACGTCGACGCGCACGGCCACCGCGCACTGGAAGCGGCGCGCTGCCCACCGGGTGGCCTCGGCGGGCGGCAGCGGCGCGACCTCCAGGCGTGAGCCGTCCTGGTCGTGCACGGCGACGTCGGTCTCCGGCGCGAGGTCGACGTGCTCCACCGCGACGAAGAGGTCGACCTGCCACGGGTCCGCGTCGCGACGGACCCGGGCGACGTGGGCCCGCAAGGGTGTCTCGGCTCCGGTCAGCAGCCGGTCGGCAGCGACCAGCCCGACCGAACGCCACTGGACGAACACCTCACCCGACTCGACGCGGGTCGGCAGGTCGTCCCCGAGCCCGACCAGCTCCGCGACGAGGTCGACGAGGTCGACACGTCTTCCCAGTGCTGCCAGCCGCAGCAGCGAGCGGGCCGTGACGTCCAGGCCGGCGACCAGCTCCGGGCGGTCGTCGTACGCACGGGCCAGGGAGGTCAGCTCGCTCCACTGCTCGTCGGTGGCGCGCTCGACCTCGACCAGGAAGCGCGGCAGCTCCTCACCGGCCAGGTGGTGCTGCCAGCCGTCCCCCAGCGGGGTGCCGGTCAGCACCTCGGTGATCCTGCGCGTGCGGGCCGTCCAGTCGGCCAGGGCCGGCAACGGGTTGGGGGTCGCGCCGAAGGCGCGGGTGCCGTGGTCCGGCGACCAGAGGTAGGTCGGCCGGTCCAGCACGTCCACCCGCTCGACGCCGGCCAGGAACCGGGCCAGGCCCGGCGAGAGCAGCCAGTCCTGCTCGCCGTCGAGCCGGAGGCCGGCCCCCTGCCAAGCCGCACGGTCCAGCAGCACACCGCCCAGGCCGAGGCCGGCGGCCAGCTCGGGTCGGTCGGCGGGTGTCACGCCACGGCCGGGTCGGGCGTGACTGCGGCGCTGGGCCCGCTGTCGCCAGGGGTCCGGCACGCCGCGCTGCTCGATCCGGCCGGTCGCCAGCGAGGAGCCCGACACCATGCGGCTGCTCGCCAGGATGCGCAGGGCGTCATCGGGCAGCGTGTCGCAGCCCCGCAGGAAGGTGAGGTGCCGGCCGCGCCCCCAGGACACGGCGTGGTCCAGCGCCGCGCCCCACGTGGGCCGCTCCGGCAGCAGCCGGACCCGGGCGTCGTCGTACGACGCAGCGCGCTCGGCGACGGCCGCGGCTGCCTCGCCCACCGGTGCGACCAGGAGCTCGAGGTGGGCGTGCGACTGCCCCAGCACCGAGGCCACCGCAGCGTCGAGCCGCGGCAGGTCGACCTGCTCGCAGACCAGGGCGACCGTGACCAGGCCGGCCTCGGCACCGGGCGTGCCCAGCAGACGCCCGAGACGGCGCCGCGCCGCCCGACGCCAGGACTTCGGCAGCGCCCGGCCGCGCGGGGCGAGGCTCAGAGCAGGCCCTCCTCGACCAGGAAGTCGCGGGCGACGTCCTCGGGCTTCTCCCGGTCGTTGGAGACCCGGCCGTTGAGCTCGGTGAGCTTCTCGGTCGTCAGGGCAGCCATCAGGGCGTTGAGCAGGTCGGCCACGTCGGGGTGCTCGGTCAGGAAGGCCTCGCCGACGGCGGGGACGAGGTTCTGGGCGGGCTGGATCTGCTGGTCGTCCTCGAGGACGACCAGGCCCTGGGCCTCCAGCGTGCCGTCGGTGGTGCTGGTCTCGCCGAGCTGTGCCTCACCGTCGATCACGGACTGGTACGTCTGGTCGCTGGCGTAGCCGAGCGGCAGCACCTTGGTGATGTCGATGCCGTAGGCCTCGGACAGCCCGCCCTCGCAGTCGAGGCGGCCCTTGCAGTCCGGTGCGGCCGCCAGGACCATCGACATGCCCTCGAGGTCGGAGAGGGTGCTGACGTCGTTCTCCTCGGCGAACTCCTTCGTCACGAAGAAGGCGTTGGTGTCGGTGGCCTCGGAGAGCTCGAGCAGGGTGATCCCCAACTCGTCGAACAGGGGCTCGGCCTGGCTGGCGATCTCCTCGCCGTCACCGGAGGTGAAGGGCTCGGCGTCCGGTCCGTTCGCCTGGATGTTGAGGTAGTTGGCGATGCCGCCGACGTACTCGGGGACGATGTCGATCTTCCCCGGGAAGTCGGGGCCGTAGACGTCACGGCCCCCGACCAGCTTGACCGTGGGCTCGTAGCCCGCGTCGGCGAGCAGCTGCTCGTACATCGAGGCGACCAGGGTGGCCTCGGGGAAGTTCTGGCCCGAGATCGTCACCGGGCCCTGACCCTTCGCCTGGGCGTCGCCGTCGTCCGAGGACTCGAGGTCGCCACTGCACGCGGTGACGAACAGCAGGGCGCCGGCCGCGAGGGCGGCGGCGAGGGAGCGGCGTACGTTCATGGGGAGTCCTTCTGTGTCCCGCGGCTCTCGCCGCGCGTGTCCGGCCTGGCATCGACTCCGGGCGAGGTACCCGGGTCGGGCTCCATCATGTCCCTGCCGGCTCGGTGGCGCGAGCGGGCGGGGCCTCGGTGCGGGCGCGTCGGGTCGGATCGGCGAGGCGTTGGAGGGTGGCCGCGGACAGCTCGAGGAGCAGGGCGACGGCGGCGACGACCACGGCGCCGGCGATCCCCTTGGCGTAGTTGGAGCGGTAGAACCCGTCCGTGATCACCCGGCCCAGGCCCGGCCCGGCCACCAGGGCGGCGATGGTCGCGGTCGCCCAGACCTGCACCAAGGCGAGGCGTACGCCGGAGAGGACCAGGGGCAGGGCGATCGGCAGCTCGACCCGGGCGAACTGCTGACGGCCGGTCATCCCCATCCCTTCGGCCGCCTGCTTGACGTCGTCGGGGACCTCGGTGATCGCCACGTAGGCGTTGGTGATGATCGGCGGCAGCGCGAAGAGGGTCAGCGCGATCAGGGTCGCGATCCCGGCGCGCCCGTAGGGGCCGAAGGTGCTGACGCCGGGGAAGTCGGCGGTCACCAGCAGCGCCAGCAGCGCGAAGGTCGGCACCGCACGGCCGACGTTCGAGATGTTGATGGCCAGGAAGCCACCGCGGCCCAGGTGGCCGAGCCACAGCGCGATCGGCAGCCCCACCAGGACCGCGAGGCCCAGGGCGGTGAAGGTCAGCAGGAGCTGCTCGACGAGCAGCTGGAGCATCCCGCCCTGTCCGGTCCAGTGCGCCGGGTCGGTCAGGTACTCCCAGGTGTCGCCGAAGACGGTCATCGGGCCGCCCCTCGGGTCCACGGCGTCAGCAGCCGTTGGGTCAGCACCAGCAGCGCATCGAGCAGGACCGCGAGCACCACGCACAGCACGGCCGCGGTGAACAGCTCGGCCCGGAAGTTGGTCTGCACGCCGTCGGCGATCAGGTTGCCCAGGCCGCCGTACGCGACCAGGGCGCCGACGGTGGTCAGCGCGACCGTCGAGACGGTGGCGACCCGCAGTCCGGCCATGATCACCGGCAGGGCCAGCGGCAGCTCGACGGTGAAGAGCAGCCGGCTCGCGCCGTACCCCATGCCGCGGGCGGCCTCACGGACGTCGTCGGGGACGGCGCGCAGGCCCTCGAGCATGCTGCGGACCAGGATCGTCAGGGCGTACAGCGCCAACCCGACCACGACGGTGGTCGCGGAGATGCCGGTGAACGGCACCAGCAGGGGGAAGAGCGCCAGCGAGGGGATCGTGTAGAGCGCGGTGCTGACGCCGAGGATGCTGGACTCCAGGCGTGGGACCCGGCGGGCCAGGAGCGCCAGCGGGAAGGCGATCACGACACTGAGCAGTACCGCGACGACCGTGATCCCCAGGTGCTGGGCGGTGGCGTCGACGATCTCGGACTGACGGTCCTGGAGGTATTGCAGGCAGACCCATTCGTTGGTCGTCCGCGTGTAGCAACTCGGCTCCGCAGCGGTCGCCACCGGCGCGAGTAGGGTCACGCGCATGGACGTTACCGGCTCCGGTCCCGCCGAGCCCATGATCCGGCTCCGCGGCGTGGGGAAGACCTTCGCGAACGGCACCCACGCGGTGCGGGACCTGGACCTCGACGTGGGCCGTGGCGAGCTGGTCTGCCTGGTCGGGCCGTCGGGGTGCGGCAAGTCGACGACGCTGAAGATGATCAACCGACTGATCGAGCCGACCACAGGCACGATCGAGATCGACGGGCGCGACGTGACCGGCGAGGACGCCGTCGCGCTACGCCGTGGGATCGGGTACGTGATCCAGCAGGTCGGGCTCTTCCCGCACCAGCGGATCGAGGCCAACGTGATGACCGTGCCGTTGCTGTACGGCGAGTCCAGGTCGGTGGCCCGCCGACGGGCGCACGAGCTGATGGAGATGGTCGGGCTGGACCCGGCGACGTACGCCGACCGGTTCCCGCACCAGCTCTCCGGGGGGCAGCGTCAGCGGGTCGGGGTGGCGCGGGCGCTGGCGGCCGATCCACCGGTGCTGCTGATGGACGAGCCGTTCGGCGCGGTCGACCCGATCGTGCGGGTGCGGTTGCAGGACGAGTTCCTGCGGCTGCAGAGCGAGCTGGGCAAGACGGTGGTGCTGGTGACCCACGACATCGACGAGGCGGTGCGGATGGGCGACCGGGTGGCCGTCTTCGCCGAGGGCGGGCGGCTGGCGCAGTACGACACCCCGGTGGCGCTGCTGGGGCGCCCGGCGGACGACTTCGTGGCCGACTTCGTGGGCTCGACCGCGGGGCTGCGGCGGCTGACCGTGACCCCGATCGACGAGGCGCACCTCGAGCCGCTGGACGGGGTGAGCACCGGGGACCTGGGCTCGACGATCGACGTCGACTCGACCCTGGAGGAGGCACTCGCCGTGCTGCTGCGCGACGACAAGCCGATGATCGGCGTGCGGCGCGGGGTGGTGTTCGTGGGGGTGCTGACGCCGAACGGGATTCACCGGGCGTTGCGGGCGTCGCTGAGGTGATGGTTCATCACGGTATGCAGCCGAAGCCGCGCTTCCCATGGCGTGCAGAGCAGGGGAAGTGCAGGTTCGGCTGCATCCCATGGTGAACCCGCACCTTCAGCAGCCCACCCGAGCCGCCGATCAGTCAGCGACCGGCACGTCACGGTGCCAGGACTCGGTCACGTACTTCGTCACCCAGCCCATCGAGGTGTAGAGGCCTGCCGCCCCGGTCGGTGAATCCGCGTCGACCTCCAGGCCGACACGGTCCCGCTCCCGAGCAGCCGCGTCCGCGATGATCGTCCGCAACAGCCCCTTCGCCACCCCTCGACCGCGCGCGGCCTCGAGCACACCGAGGTAGGAGACGTACGAGCCGTCCGGACCGTTCGCCCCCTCCGACACCGTCCCGACCAGGGCGCCGACCGCCTGGGGGGTCCCGGAGTCGGTCAGCTCGGCCAGCCACCAATGGTCCCAGCGGTGGCCCGGGTCCTCCCGCAGCCGGTGCAGGAACTCCTCGAAGGTCTCCTCGCTGGAGTTGAAGTGGTCCACGAACGCGCCCTCGAGCACGTCGTGCACGCCGCGCAGGTCGTCCTCGTCGGGCATCCCGCTCCCGGCGCGACGTACCCGTCGGAACACGACCCCCTCCAGCTCCCAGGCCGCCGGGTCGCCGTCGATCAGGCCGGCCTCCTCCGGGGTCACCGGGCGCGTCATCTGCCACCAGGTGCGGACCCGCTCGAAGCCGTTGGCCATCAGCCAGTTGTGCTGGCGATCGTCGTCCTGGAAGGCGCCGGTGTCGATCTGCTGGACCTCGAGGCCACGCGCGGCACCGACCGTCTTGGCCTGCCCCACGGCCCACTCGAAGAGCACGTCGGAGCAACGCTTGGCGATCTTGTCGGGGAGCTCGCGCTCGACGATGTGCGAGTAGAGCATCCGCCCTGGAGCGCGGTCGTGCACACTCCCCCAGGCCCGGATCTCGCCGCCGGGATCCCGTACGACGATGTTCTCGCGCATCCGCAGACCGTGCTCGGACACCTCCACGAGCACGTCGTCCACCCCCGAGGCGGCCCACCCACGGCCGTGCCGCTCGTGAGCCCGCAACAGGTGGGTCAGCCGGGCCACGTCGAAGCGGTCGGACGGATCGACCAGGCCGACCTCCCAGCCGTTCGGCAGGGTGTCGTCGTCACCGAGAAGCTCGGTGGGGTCACTCTCGAACCTGGATTCCTCGGGGATCACGATCATCGATTCTGCCGTACGCCGCGCATCCGCGCTGCCCGGGGCGGGAGGGACCCGATGCGACGACCGTCGATCGGGGACGGGTCCAGCCGTGGACCGGGAAGCGCTCAGGCGTGACGACGAGCCGGGGAGGCCTGCCAGATCATCAGCTCGGCGCGAAGCACGTCGAGCTCCTGCTCGAGCTCGGCGACCCGGACGATGGCCTCCGCGGCCCGCTCCTCGGCCGCGTCCAGACTGGCGGTCAGCGAACGGCCCTCCTGCTCGGCCTGCTCGGCGCGCCGCGCCTCGGCACCCATCTTGCGGGTGGCGTCGGCGGCACGCTGGTGCGCCACCTCCAGAGCGACCTCCAGGTCACCGATCGTCGACTCGTGGGAGGCGATCCGGGCCGACATGTCGGCCACGAACGCCGCGTTCTCGGCCGCCCGCTCGGCCGCCAGGTCCCGGTAGGCCTGCGCCTGCTCGGCGCGGTCGCGGGCCGCCTCGACCCGGGTGAGGGCGAGCTCGGCGTGGGTGATCCGGGTGGCGGCCGCACCGAAGAGCACGCTGAGGCCGGCCGCGAGCGTGACCAGGAGCCACGAGCCGCTGAGCACGGCGCCGATCACGACGAGGGCCGAGACGACGATGAGGGTGGCGGCCACGGTGAGCCGCGTGCTGCGCTGCCGACGACGGGCCTTGGGGGCCCGGATGACGCTTGGGGAAGACATGCCCTCAGGTTAGGACGGCTCGGAGTCCGAATGGACGCGACACGCGCGCTCCAACAGCAACGCCGTGACGACGACCGAGATCCCCGCCACACCGGCGACACCGGCGCGCAGGACGTACCCCGAGGCGTTCTCCGCCGCGACCCCCAACCAACTGACGGCGTACCCGACGTAGCCGCCGGCGGCGAGGGCGCCGACCAGGGCGGCGGCGCGCGCCAGGACGAGACGGTTGACCGCGTGGTGGGCCGGGAGCCGCTCCCGTCGCACGTGCAGGACCCGGTGGGTCGTCCTCGCCGCCCAGCCGAGCAGGGCTGCGATCAGGAACAGCGCCAGCGCATGCGTCCAGGTGACGAACGGCGCCCGATCCATCACCCGATCGGAGAGCGGGTGGAGCAGCCAGCCGCCGACCAGGCCGACGACGGCCCACAGCGTGATGGCGCCCGGCGTGGTCGGCCGGAGCCGACGGTCGTGCTCACGCGGTCCACCCGAGGCGGGCTCGTTGCCCGACGATCCGTTGCCCGTCGGGGCGTCCCTCACTGGATTTCGAGGCTCAGGTCGTCGCGGCGCGTGACGCCGCTCCGGTCGGTCTTCTCGAGCAGGTCGGCGATCAACCCGTTGCCGGGCAGGGAAGCATCGGGCTCCAGGTCGAACCACGGCTGCAGGACGAAGGCACGCTCCTGGGCCCGCGGGTGGGGCAGACGCAGCGAGTCGTCGTTGGCGCGACGGTCGCCCACCACGATCAGGTCGACGTCCAAGGTGCGCGGGGCGTTGGGTTCGCCGTCACGCTCGCGACCGAACGCGTCCTCGATCGCCAGCGCACGATCCATCAGCCGGCTCGCCGCCAGCGTGGTGTCGATCAGCACGACGGCGTTCAGGTAGCTCTTGGCGCCGGCCGGCGAGTCCACCGGCTCGGTCTCGTAGACCGGGGAGACGCCGGTGACCCAGACGTCCGGGGTGTCCGCGAGCGCATTGATCGCGCCCTGCAGGCTCGCCATCCGCTCGCCGAGGTTCGACCCCAGGGACAGGACCGCCCGACGGATCGGGCGCATCTCGCCGGTCAAGGTGTCGGCGTCGATGATGTTGGGGTTGGGGGTCTCAGTCACGGTCGGCCCTCACGTCTCCGGGTGATCGTCAGTGCGACGTCGGCGAACGTCGCGTCAATGGGTGCATCCGGCTTGTGAACGGTCACCCGGGCCCAGTCAACACGATCGTCCAAGAGACAGACGTCCGCGATGCGTTGGGCCAGGGTTTCGATCAGGTCCACCGGATCTGTCTCCACGGCAGCTTGCACCGAAGCCACGAGACTTCCGTAGTCGACCGTGTCGCGCAAGTCGTCCGAGGCCGCTGCCGCCCTCGTGTCGAGGCCCAACGCGAGATCAATCACAAACTGCTGGCCCTCGCGGCGCTCGAAGTCGAACACCCCGTGATGGCCGAAGCACTCGATCCCGTGGATGGCGAGCTCGTCACCGTGCGTGCCGCTCATGCTTCCTCCTCCAGGCGGCGCACCACCCGCAGCGCGTCGTGCGCCGCTCGTACGTCGTGCACCCGGATCCCCCACACACCGCACCGGGCGAGGTGGGCGGTGAGGGCGGTGTTGGCGTGCTCCCGCTCCTCCACGCCCCGGGGAACGCCGTCGGTGTCGGCCAGCAGGGCACCCAGGAAGGACTTGCGACTCGCGCCCACGAGCAGCCGGTGCCCGAGCGCCGCGAGATCGGCGAGCCCGGCCAGGAGCTGCCAGTTGTGCTCCGCCTCCTTGGCGAAACCGAGCCCGGGGTCGAGGACGATCCGTTCCGGGGCGATCCCGGCGCTCGTGGCCGCCCGCAGGCGCTCACCGAGCTCTCGGCACACGGCCCCGACCACGCCACCCGGCCCGTCGTACACGGCGAAGTCGCGCATGTGCTCGCTGTGGGCGCGCCAGTGCATCGCGACGTACGTCGCACCGGCATCAGCGACGACGCGCAGGATGTCGGGGTCGGCCAGGCCACCGGAGACGTCGTTGACGACCACGGCACCGGCCTCGAGCGCTGCCGAGGCGACCTCGGCACGCATGGTGTCGACCGAGACCACGGCGCCGTTCTCGGCCAGGGCACCGATCACCGGGACCACCCGGGCCAGCTCCTCGGCCAACAGCGGCCGAGTGGCGCCGGGGCGGGTGGACTCGCCCCCGATGTCGAGGATGTCCGCACCGTCGGCCAGCAGGCGCAGTCCGTGCGCCACCGCGGCGTCCGGCTCCACCCAGCGGCCTCCGTCAGAGAAGGAGTCGGGGGTGACGTTCACGACGCCCATCACGCGCGGGCGCCCCAGCGGCGCGGACAGGTCCACCGTGGACGTCGGGCTGACCATCACCGGCGACTGTTGATCAGCGCCATCGCCTCGGAGCGCGTGGCGGCGTTGTGCATGATGCCGCGCACCGCCGAGGTGATCGTGCGGGCGCCGGCCTTGCGGACCCCCCGCATGGTCATGCACAGGTGCTCGGCCTCGATCACGACGATGACCCCGCGCGCCTCGAGGATCTCCATCAACGCGTCCGCGACCTGGGTGGTGAGACGTTCCTGGACCTGGGGGCGCTTGGCGTAGACGTCGACCAGCCGGGCCAGCTTGCTCAGTCCGGTGATCTTGCCGGTCTCGGCCGGGATGTAGCCAACGTGGGCCACGCCGGTGAACGGGACCAGGTGGTGCTCGCACATCGACCACAGCTCGATGTCGCGCACCAGGACCATCTCGTCGTGACCCAGGTCGAACGTCGTGGTGAGCACGTCCTCCGGTGCCTGGCGCAGCCCGGCGGTCAGTTCGGCGTAGGCCCGCGCCACCCGCGCGGGGGTGTCGCGCAGGCCCTCACGCTCCGGGTCCTCGCCGATCGCGGCCAGGAGCTCACGTACGGCGGCCTCGGCGCGTGCGTGGTCGAACTCCGGGACCTCGTCGGGTTGCTGGGGAAGGAGCGAGATCGGGTCGGTCATCGATTCCCTGAGTCCGGCGGCGAGGGCGGGGTGGAGCCGACGCCGGGGTCGCCGTGCACGTCGCCACCGGAGCCGGGGGGAGTGATGATCACGGCGCCCTCCTGCTCGGCGGCCGCAGCAGCGGCACCGTTGGCCGCGACCCGGTCACGGATCTCCTGGGGGATCTCGATCGGCGGGATCGCGGACGGGTTGCGCTCCGGGGAGCCGGTCCACGCCGGGCGGGCCGAACGGCGCCGCAACGGCTCGAAGATCTCCGCGACCTCGGCCTTGTCCAGCGTCTCCTTGTCGAGCAGCGCGAGCACCAGGGCGTCGAGGACGTCGCGGTTCTCCTCCAGGATGTCGAAGGCCTCCTGGTGCGCAGCCGCCAGGAACTTCTTCGTCTCGTCGTCGATGATCGCGGCGACGTCCTCGGAGTAGTTGCGCTGGTGTCCCATGTCACGACCCAGGAACGGCTCGCCCTGGGTCTCACCGAGTTTGATGGCGCCCAGACGCTCGGTCATGCCGTACTGGGTGACCATCGCGCGAGCCAGGCTGGTCGCCTTCTCGATGTCGTTGCCGGCGCCGGTGGTGGGGTCGTGGAAGACCATCTCCTCCGCCGCCCGACCACCGAGCATGTAGGCCAGCTTGTCCAGCATCTCGGAGCGGGTCTGGGAGTACTTGTCCTCGTCCGGCAGGACCATCGTGTACCCGAGCGCCCGACCACGCGGAAGGATCGTGATCTTGTGCACCGGGTCGGTGCCCGGGAGCGCCGCGGCGACCAGAGCGTGCCCGCCCTCGTGGTACGCCGTGATCAGCTTCTCCTTCTCGCTCATCAGGCGCGAGCTGCGCTGCGGGCCCGCGATGACGCGGTCGATCGCCTCGTCGAGGGACTCGTTGGTGATCAGCTTCTCGTTGTTGCGCGCGGTCAGCAGGGCCGCTTCGTTGAGCACGTTGGCGAGGTCGGCGCCGGTGAAGCCGGGGGTACGCCGGGCGTACGACATCAGCTCGATGTCCGGGGCCATCGGCTTGCCCCGCGAGTGGACCTCGAGGATCTTGGCGCGGCCGGCCAGGTCGGGGGCGTCGACACCGATCTGACGGTCGAACCGGCCCGGGCGGAGCAGCGCCGGGTCGAGTACGTCGGGGCGGTTGGTCGCCGCGATCAGGATGACCCCGCCGCGTACGTCGAAGCCGTCCATCTCGACCAGCAGCTGGTTGAGGGTCTGCTCGCGCTCGTCGTGCCCGCCGCCCATGCCGGCGCCGCGGTGACGACCGACGGCGTCGATCTCGTCGATGAAGACGATCGCGGGGGCGTTCTCCTTGGCCTGCTCGAACAGGTCGCGCACCCGGGAGGCGCCGACACCGACGAACATCTCGACGAAGTCGGAGCCGGAGATGGAGTAGAAGGGGACGCCTGCCTCGCCGGCCACGGCGCGCGCGAGCAGGGTCTTGCCGGTGCCCGGAGGCCCATAGAGCAGGACGCCCTTGGGGATCTTGGCGCCGACGGCCTGGAACTTCGCGGGCTCCTGGAGGAACTCCTTGATCTCACCGAGCTCCTCGATGGCCTCGTTGCAGCCGGCCACGTCGGCGAACGTGCTCTTCGGCATGTCCTTGGAGATCAGCTTGGCCTTCGACTTGCCGAACTGCATCACGCCGCGGCCACCGCCGCCCTGCACCTGGTTCATCAAAAAGAGAAAGACCAGGATGATCAGGGCGAAGGGCAGGACCGCACCCAGGATCGTGCCGAGCAGGCTCGGCGGGGGGTTCTCGGAGTTCGACTTGCGGATCTTGCCTTCGCGGATCTGCTCGTCGACCCGCTCCAGGATGCCGATCTGCTGGCCGTCGACCCAGTGCGTGGTGATCTTGTTGCCGCCGGTGCGCTCGACGCTGTCGTCGAGGGTGGCCTTGATCTGCTGGTCGCCGTCGATGAAGGTGATGTCCTTGACCTCACCCCGCGCGATGTAGCTGTTGAGCTCCGAGGTCTCGACCTCGTCGTACGCGCCGTTGGGGGCGAGGTACTGCAGAGCCAGCAGCACGCCGACCACGGCGACGACGATCCAGACCCACGGACCCTTGAATATGCGCTTCACAGGCTTCTCTCGACACGTCGGTGCCGTGCGTCAGGCGACAGCCCGACGCACGCTCATCTGAACTGCCGACGTTACACGGCGAGCGCAACGCGCTGACGGGCAGTTCGACCGCTCAGCCTGCCGGGGCGGGTGTCGAGGTGGGTGTCGGGGTGGGTGTCGGGATCCCCGGATATCCGGGGAAGTTGGCGCTTCCATGGCATTGCAATGGCCTGGAAGCGCAGGAATCCCCGGATATCCGGGGATCCCGACGGTCTGCTGGAAGCAGGGGTCAGGAATAGACGTGCGGGGCGAGCGTCCCGATGTCGCGCAGGTTGCGGTACTTCTCGCGGTAGTCAAGGCCGTACCCGACCACGAACTCGTTCGGGATGTCCCAGCCGACGTACTTCACGTCGACGGGCATCGTCAGGGCCTCGGGCTTGCGCAGCAGGGTGCAGATCTCGACGCTGGCCGGATCGCGGGACGAGAGGTTCGACGTCAGCCAGGACAGGGTGAGCCCGGTGTCGATGATCTCGTCGACGATCACCACGTGGCGCCCCGAGATGTCGGTGTCGAGGTCCTTGAGGATCCGCACGACGCCACTGGACTTCGTCCCCGAGCCGTACGACGAGACGGCCATCCAGTCCATCTCGACGTGCCGGCCGAAGCTGCGGGCCAGGTCGGCCATCACCATCACGGCACCACGGAGAATCCCCACGATGAGCAGGTCCTGGCCCTCGTAGTCGGCCTCGATCTCCCGAGCCAGCTCACCCAGCCGGTCCTGGATCTGCTTCTCGGTGAACAGGACGTTGAGGAGATCGTTCTCGACGTGCGACGCATCCATGGGGCGAAGCCTAGGCGCAGACTCCGAGACGCACCGGAGGCGCCCCTCCTGGCGAGGAGCGCCTCCCGGGCGAGCGCCGGATCAGAGCCAGGCGTTGGGGCGGTGGTTCGGCGCCACCGAGCGGGACCGCTTCCGCGGCGCCAGGACGGTGAGCTCCATCGAGTCGCGGGACTTCTCGGCCTCGTCGGAACCCGAGTACGAGACGTGCAGCGTGTACGTCTCCGAGCGCGACCACGTCTTCTTCTTCGTGCAGGAGCGCTTGCCGCGCTTCTTCTCGCACACCTTCTTCGTGCTCGCCGTCGAGCCGGCCAGCTCGGGCAGGGCGATGGTGGTCGCGGAGACACCCAGCTGCCGCTTCACCGGGGACAGGTCCTGGACCAACCGGCCGACCTTCTTCGACCGCTTGCCCTTCTTCACCTCGAACTCGACGGCCTGGTCGTTCCTGCCCTGCGTCACGGTGAAGACGACCTTGCCGGCCACCCGCTTGATGCCGGGCTCACCGGCCACGACGGTGACCGGTAGGACGGCCTTGGCGCCGGCCGGGATCTCCGAGGTGGGGTTCTTGGTCCGCTTGCCCCGCTTGACCAGGTGGACTGCACCGTCGGTGGTCGAGTCCACCTTGTCGACCAGCTTCATCCGGACGTCGTTGAGGTCGAGGAACGCGTAGTCGCCGCGCGCCACGAAGGTCTTGGGGTGGGTGTAGGGCCGGAACTGGGTCTCGGCGTCGGGGAGGCTCGAGAAGCTGACGACGAACTCGTTGCCCAGCGACGGGTCGAAGCGCAGCTCGATGTTGTAGAAACCGTGGTCGGCCGGCTCGTCGTCGCCGTACACGCTCGCGTAGGTCAACTGTGAGGCCACGGGCGTCTCGGTCTCGCCCACCCGGAAGACCTCGACGTTCACGTTGTCCTGCGGCTGCCCGAGCTGGTTGAGCACGAAGCCGGAGACGTACGCGGTGCGCTGGCCCCGGTCCGCCACCGCGGTCGGAGGGTCGGTCGCCTGGTTCGCCGCCTGGGACGGCAGCACGGGTGCCAGGGACAGCAGGCCGATGGTCACGGCACCCATGAAGGTCTTCCTGATCACGATGGCTCTTCTTCCGGCAAGGGGGACAGGGACTGGACTAGACCCTAGGGAGGACCGCTCCCGAACCCTGGGGTTTCGCCGGCACCGCGACCGACCGGGGAGCGAGTCCCCCCAGAAGGGTCATGCCCGGTGTGATCGATCACCCCCCACGGCGGAGAAATACAGGAGGCGCCCCTCCGACGAGGGGCGCCTCCGTGGTGCGACTGGGGTCAGAACCAGGCGTTCGGGCGGTGCGGCACGACCGTCCGGCCCTTCTTCTTGGGCGCCAGCACCTTGAGGGCGACGCTCGTGGTCGAGCCCCTCGCCTCGTCGGAGCCGGGGTAGCTCACGTGCAGGGTGTAACTCTCCGATGCCGTGAAGCGCTCTTCGTCGCGGCAGACCTTCTTCTTCTTCCCCTTCACCGTCTTGGTCTCGCAGACCTCGACGGTGTACG
>NZ_JBFIKK010000038.1:0-24720 GCF_041600255.1 Nocardioides sp.
AGAAGATGGCCGAGCGCGAGGCCCGGGCCGCGAGCACTCCGGCCGCGATCGCCGACCGTCCGGTCGGCGAGGTGGGCGCGCGCGACCTGCTCACGGTGGTCGGGAAGCGGCTCGCCTCCCGCGTCCGTCCCTCGCGCTAGGCGTCGCCAGACCTCCGGACCCTCAGGGCGTCTGCAGGCCGAGCTTGCCGTTGAGCTTGTCCGTGAGCTCCTCGACGCTGGTCTCGCCGTTCGCGACCCGGCTGGTCGCCCAACTGCTGACGTCCAGCCCGGAGAGCTCGGTCAGCTCGCGCAGGTCAGGGGCGTAGATCTCCACCAGGTGCGCGAGCTGCTCGACCGTCGCCCCGCGCCCGACGTGGTCGTTCGGGGTCTGGTTGCGGTGCAGAACCGGCGGGTGCTCGGCGAAGCGTTCGACGCCGAGGAAGTCGGTCACCCGGTCGAGGGTCTCCTCGTGGCGGGCGAAGACGTCGCGGAAGTCCAGGACCAGCCACTGCTCGCGCGGGAAGTGCAGCAGGCCGCGGCGCAGCTGCTGGCCGTAGAGACCCCGGGTGAACAGCGACTCCTTGCGCAGGGCGCTGGCCGGTCGGTCCTCCGGCACCGCCTCGGGGATGGTGGGCGCGGCGAAGCGGTCGATCGCGTCGTACAGGTCCGGGAACTCCTCGTTCCAGGCGCGCTCCATCGACCACTGCGAGAAGGCCCTCTCGATCGGGTCGCGCAGGCTGACGATCAGCCGCATGTCCGGGTTGTAGGCCCGCATCCGCTCCAGGGCCCGCGGCCAGAAGAAGTACGCCGGGGTGGCGTCGCCGGCCAGGCTGACCTGCGGGTCGTCGGTGGCCCGGGCGTAGTGCGCGTACTTCGGCGTGGTCCAGTTCAGCTTCTCGCGCATGAAGAAGCGGAGCTCCTTCTCCTGCCCGCCGGCCACCTCGGGGTGCTCCACGAGCATCCCGTAGAGGGTGCTGGTGGCGGCCTTCTGCACGCCGACGATGGAGAAGTTGATCCGCAGCCGACGGGCCTTGCTGCGCAGCTCGGCCTGCCGACGGGCACGCCGCTTCTTCACCAGCGGCACGTCCTCGCCGGCGGCGTCGTCGACCGACCCGGTGCTCTCGCTCATGCGCCGTTCCCGGCGTTACCGGCGCTCGCACCCTCGTCGAGCCCGGCCAGCGGGTCGTCCTTGCGGACGTCGTAGATGTGCCCGGTCTGCGGCGAGAGCAGGACGTCGATGGAGGTTCGCGCGACCACCTCGGACTCGAGCAGGCTGCCCGGAGGCTCCTGCCCGAACGCCTTGGTCCGCATCGGGGTGCCGGTCCGTTCGGGGTTGATGCAGTTGACCCGGACCCGGTCGCCGGCCCACTCGTCGGCCAGTGCCTGGGTCAGGTTGACCGTCGCCGCCTTGGCCGACGAGTACAGGCTGTAGCCGCTGCGGCCCCGGGTGTAGGAGCTCGAGGTGAACAGCAGCAGCGAGCCACCGGTCTCCTTCAGCAGCGGGAAGAACACCTGGGCGATGAAGACCGGCGCCAGGTAGTTGACCTCGGTGGCGTTGTAGATCGTCTCCTCGCTGGTGTCGATCAGCTCGCCGCGCGGCAGCACCCCGGCGGTGTTCACCACGAAGTCGACGCGGCCGGTCTTCTCCATCACCGTGCGGGCGGCGTCGGAGATGTCGCTGCGCCGCTCGACGTGGGTGTTCGTGCCGGACCGGCTGAACGTGAACACCTCGGCGCCGTGCTCGCGGGCGAGCTCGGCGATGTCGGCCCCGATGCCGTAGCTGCCGCCGAAGACCACCACGGTCTTCCCGGCCAGCGCCTCGCGGTACTCCTCCGGGGTGCCGGGGGTGGGCAGGTCGTTGCTGGTCAGCTGGAAGAGCTTGTCGGCGAGGTAGACGTCGATCGGCTCGGTGACCTTCATGTTCCGCTCGTCGCCGTGCACCACGACGATCGGCTCCTCGGGCGAGTAGCGCAGCACGACGGTGCAGTCGTCGGTGGCCACGAAGTCGGGGTCCTGGCCGGCCTTGACGTAGGCCGCCTTGATCACCGAGGAGCGGAACGCCTGCGGGGTCTGCCCGCGACGCAGGGCGGCGCGCGGCGGGATCTCGGCGATCGTGTTGTCCTCGCGGACCTCGATGATCGTGTCCGCGGACGGGATCGCGACGTCGACGGCCGGGTAGTGCTCGAGGGCGGCGAAGCACTCCTCGATGATCCGGGCCGACACCAGGGGACGCACGGCGTCGTGGAAGAGCACGTGGCACTCGTCCGGCCCGAGGGCGTCGAGCGCCTTCAGCGTGGTCTCGTTGCGGGTCTCCCCACCCTCGAGGATCGCGGTCACCTTGCCGTAGTCGCCGCCCTTGACGATGGCCGAGACCGCGTCCAGGTGCCCCGGCGCCATCATGATCATCACCTCGTCCACCATCGGGTGGTGGTGCAGCGCGATCAGGGAGTGCTCGAGCAGGGTCTTGCCGGCCACCTTGATCAGCTGCTTGGGGATGGCGAGGCCGATCCGGGCACCCACGCCGCCGGCCAGCAGGACGGCGACATTCCTCGTACGCAGGGGGTTGGAAGACATGGCGCGCATTGTCTCAGATGCGGCGACCGGGCTCCGCGGCGCACGCAGGGGTCGACCCGGGGGAATTGGGTAGGCTGACGCCCCGACCTGACCCCCGAGTGCAAGTGAGCCCACTGAGATGACCGTCCAGCCCTTGCTGCTGCCGCCCGGGGCCCGTCTGGTCCACATCGGCCCGCACAAGACCGGCAGTACGGCGATCCAGGTCGCCCTCCAGGAGGCGCGCACCGACCTGGCGGCGCACGGGGTCCACTACGCGACCGGTCGCCGGCACCGGCCGGACAAGGCCGGCTGGGCGCTGGGTCTCAAGGGGTCCCCGGCCGGATCGACCCGGCCGCCGCGGGAGCGCTGGGACGAGCTGGTCCAGCAGGTCGCCGAGGCCGGCGAGCAGCGGGTATGCATCAGCAACGAGGACTTCGGCAGGGCCACCAAGGCCCAGGCCGAGGAGATCGTCACCGCCTTCGAGCCCGAGCGGGTGCACGTGGTGGCCGTGGCGCGGCGACTGGACCGGTACCTGCCCTCGCAGTGGCAGGAGCGGGTCAAGGCCGGGGACCGCCGTAGCTTCGAGGACTGGCTGCGGGTGGTGATGGACCGCGACAACCCGGAGAAGAACTGGGACCGGCACAACGTCTGGTTCTCGCACGACGTCGCCAGGCTGGTGAACCGCTGGGTCAAGGTGGTCGGCCCCGAGCGGTTCACCCTGATCGTCAGCGACGAGTCCGACCGCGTCCTGCTGCCGCACACCTTCGAGGACCTGCTGGGCCTGCCGCAGGACACCCTCAAGTCGCACCCGACCCGCTCCAACCGCGGTCTCAGCTGGGCCGAGACCGAGCTGGTCCGCTGCGTCAATGAGTCCGTCGCCGAGCACGGCTGGAGCCGTCCCGAGCGGCGCCGCTTCGTCAAGCAGGGCGTGCTCAAGGACATGGCCTCCCGTCCGGCCCCGGCCGGACCGAAGAGCCCACCGTTCCCGGCGTGGGCCCTGGACCAGTTGCGGGAGCTGAGCGAGCGCCGGGTCGAGCAGATCCAGACCTCCGGGGTCCGGATCGTCGGCGACCCCGAGTCGATGCGCCTGCCCGACGACGTACCGGTCGCGGCCGGCCCGGCCGATGCGCCCGGCGTCAGCGGTGACGTGGCTGCCGCCGCGGTGGCAGCGGTGATCCGGGTCGCGTTGGCACAGGGCGACGAGAGCGGCGACAGCGCGGGCGACGAGGACGGCGACTGAACCCGCTGCTCGCAGCGTCGCGTACGTCACGTCACATCCGGTTCCCCCGCTGTGGTCGGGTCGCGTAGCCTCGATGGCGCAATCGATTAGTCCGGTACCCACACCGGCCCTCACCTGAGGGTGGTCGGAGGGACTGGAACGAAAGGTTCGACCATGAAGATCAGCCCTGTGCGCATCGGCGTCGTGGGGGCGGGCCGCGTCGGCGCCGTCCTCGCTGCAGCCCTTCGCGCGGCCGGCCACGAGGTCGTCGCCGCCGCGGGCGAGTCCGACGCCTCCAAGCGCCGGCTCGCTGCTCTGCTCCCCGGAGTCGCCCACGAGAAGCCGTCCGCCGTGGCGCGCTCCTGCGACCTGCTCCTGCTCACCGTCCCCGACGACATGCTGCCCAACGTCGTCGCGATGCTCAGCGCCAGCGGCGCCCTGCACCCCGGCCAGTACGTCGTGCACACCTCGGGGCGCCACGGCCTCGGCGTGCTCGACGACGCCGCCGCCGTGGGCGCCCGCCCGATCGCCCTGCACCCGGCGATGACCTTCACCGGCACCGAGGTCGACCTGTCCCGGCTCTCCGGCTGCGTCTTCGGGCTGACCGCCGGCCCGGCCGAGCGGGCCGTCGCCGAGCAGCTCGTCGCCGACCTCGGCGGACGCCCGATGTGGGTGCCCGAGGAGATGCGCACGCTCTACCACGCCGGTCTGGCGCACGGCGCCAACCACCTGGTCACCCTGGTGACGGAGGCGATGGAGATCCTGACCGCCGCCGGAGCGGTGGACCCCGCCGCCACGCTGCGCCCGCTGCTGACCGCGGCCCTCGACAACGCCCTCGACCAGGGCGACGCCGCGCTGACCGGCCCGATCGTGCGCGGCGACGTGAACACGGTCCGCGCCCACCTCGCCGACATCACGGCCAACGCCCCGCAGACGCTGGCGTCGTACGTCGCCATGGCGCGGGCGACGCTGGACCGTGCGCTGACCGACGGCCGCATCCTGCCGATCCGGGCCGGACACATCAGTGCCCTGCTCGACTCCGCCCGACTCGACGACGCCCGACTCGACGGCGCCCAGCTCGACGACGCCCGGGCCGACGGGGCGCCGCTGTCGTGACCACCGTGCCCCTCCTCGCCCGGACGCGCGAGGAGCTCTCCTCAGCCCTGTCCGAGGCCCGGTCGCAGGGCAGGACCGTCGCGTTCGTGCCGACCATGGGCGCGCTGCACGAGGGCCACGCCAGCCTGGTCCGGATCGCCCGGGAGCGTGCCACCGATGGCGTCGTCGTGGTCTCGGTCTTCGTCAACCCCCTGCAGTTCGGCGAGGGCGAAGACCTCGACCGCTACCCGCGCACCCTGCCCGAGGACCTCGAGCTCTGCGCCCGCGAGGGCGTCGACGTGGTCTTCGCCCCGGGTGTCGAGGACGTCTACCCCGGTGGCGAGCCCGAGGTGACCGTGGCCCCCGGCGAGCTCGCCACCGTGCTCGAGGGCCGGACCCGGCCCGGTCACTTCGCCGGTGTGCTCACGGTGGTGGCCAAGCTCTTCGGCCTGGTCCGCCCCGACGTCGCCGTCTTCGGCCAGAAGGACTACCAGCAGCTCGCCCTGATCCGGCGGATGGCGCTCGACCTGAACATGGCCGTCGAGATCGTCGGCGCCGAGACCTGTCGTGAGGACGACGGCCTGGCGATGTCGAGCCGCAACCGGTACCTCGACGAGGAGCAGCGCCGGGAGGCCGCCTCGCTCAACCTGACCCTGCGTGCCGCCCAGGAGGGCGCGACGTACGGCGTGGACGTGGCGCTCGACGCCGCGCGAGCGATCCAGCGCGGGACCAACGGTGTCGACCTGGACTACCTGGAGATCACCGACCCCGACCTGAAGCCGCTGCCCGACCCGGTGCCGGAGGGCACCGAAGGCCGGATCCTGATCGCGGCCTGGCTCGGCCAGACCCGTCTGATCGACAACCTGCCCATCGTGTTCGGCACGCCTCCCGAGGCCCGGACGCCCGCCCCACCCGACCGAGAAGCCGACCCCCAGAACCCGACCACCCCCGACCGGGACGGAGACAGCTGATGCTGCGCACCATGATGAAGAGCAAGATCCACCGGGCCACCGTGACCCAGGCGGATCTCCACTACGTCGGGTCGGTGACCGTCGACGAGGACCTCCTCGACGCCGCCGACCTGCTGGCCGGCGAGCTGGTCCACATCGTCGACGTGACCAACGGCGCCCGGATCGAGACCTACACGATCGCCGGCGAGCGCGGCTCCGGGGTGCTCGGGATCAACGGCGCCGCGGCGCGCCTGGTGCACCCGGGCGACGTGGTCATCCTGATCGGCTACGGCCAGATGGAGACCGCCGAGGCGAAGGAGCTCAAGCCGCACGTGGTCTTCGTGGACGCCGACAACAAGATCATGGCGACCGGCTTCGACCCGGCCGAGACGTTCGGCGACGAGAACCTCGTCCGCGGGGACGCCACGAGGTCCGCCCTCGGCGGCGGACGCTAGCCTGCGGAGCATGGCGGACAGCGCGGTTGATGCCCCGGTACGACGGGTGCCCGGCCGCCTGACCGCGCCCGCACCCGGGTGGACCACCACGGCCGACGTGGTCGTGATCGGCTCCGGGATCGCGGGTCTGACCGCGGCCCTGCGGCTTCGCGGCCAGGTCGACACGATCCTGGTCGTCACCAAGGACGTGCTCGCGGCCGGCTCGACCCAGTGGGCGCAGGGCGGGATCGCCGCCGCCCTCGGCCCCGGGGACACCCCCGAGGAGCACGAGCTCGACACGTTGGTCGCCGGCGCCGGTGCCTGTGACCTCGACGCGGTCCGGGCCCTGGTCACCGAAGGGCCGGAGGCGGTCCGCGAGCTGATCGCCCTCGGCACCAGGTTCGACCACAGCCCCGAGGGTGTGCTCTCGCTGACCCGCGAGGGCGGCCACCACCGCGACCGGATCGCGCACGCCGGCGGCGACGCCACCGGTGCGGAGATCCAGCGGGCCCTGATCGCCGCGATCGAGCAGGCGCCCGAGATCGAGGTCGTCCAGCACGCGCTGGCCGTCGACCTGCTGCTCGACGGCCCGCTGGCCGAGGGCGGCGGGATCGCCGGCGTCACCCTGCACGTGATGGGCGAGGGCCAACGCGACGGCGTCGGTGCCGTGCACTGCCGGGCGGTGGTCCTCGCCAGCGGCGGGCTGGGCCAGGTCTTCTCGCAGACCACGAACCCCGCCGTCGCCACCGGCGACGGCATGGCGCTGGCGCTGCGGGCCGGCGCCACCCTGCGCGACCTGGAGTTCGTGCAGTTCCACCCGACCGTGATGTACCTCGGCCCGGACTCCCGCGGCCAGCAGCCGCTGATCTCCGAGGCCGTCCGGGGCGAGGGCGCCTTCCTCGTCGACTTCGACGGCAACCGGATCATGCAGGGCGTCCACGAGCTGGCGGACCTGGCGCCGCGCGACGTCGTCGCCAAGGCGATCACCCGCCGGATGCACGAGACCGACCGGCCGCACATGTGGCTGGATGCCCGGCACCTGGGCGCCGAGTTCTGGGAGCGTCGCTTCCCGACCATCCTGGCGACGGCCCGCTCGCACGGCGTCGACCCGGTCACGGACCTGATCCCGGTCTCGCCCGCCTGCCACTACGCCTCCGGCGGGGTCCGCACCGACCTGTGGGGGCGCTGCGACGTACCGGGCCTCTACGCCACCGGCGAGGTCGCCTGCTCGGGCGTGCACGGGGCCAACCGGTTGGCCTCCAACTCGCTGCTCGAGGGACTGGTCTTCTCGCGCCGGATCGCGCAGGTCCTGCCCGGCGAGCTGCGGGCCTGGTCGACACCGGCCGTCGACGGTCGCACCGAGGGGCTCGTCTGCGACTCCGTACGCCGTGAGCTGCAGGAGGTGATGACCTCCCACGTGGGCGTGCTGCGCAACGCCGACGGTCTGGCCGATGCCGGGGCGCTGCTCGACAAGCTCGCCGGGGTGCGCACCGACGACGTCAACCAGGAGTCCTGGGAGACCACCAACCTGCTGACGATCTCGGCCGCTCTGACCGACGCCGCCGCCCTGCGCCAGGAGACCCGCGGCTCCCACTGGCGCGACGACTTCGCCGAGCGCGACGACGAGCGCTGGTCCGGTCACTTCGACGTGGTCATGCACGACGGCGCGACGACGCTCGAGTTCGCGCCCACGGCCCCCACCGACGCAGGAGCACGATGATCACCCGGACGCCGTACGACGCCCTGCCCGACGACCTGCTCGCCGAGCTGTCCGACGCCGGCCTCGACCCTCGCGCGGTGTACGACGCGATCGTGGCTGCGCTGGAGGAGGACCTGCCCGACGGGGGCGACGACGTCACCAGTGCCGCCACCATCTCCGCGCAGGCGCGGGGCACCGCCGACTTCGCGTCCCGGGAGACCGGTGTCGTGGCCGGGCTCGGGGTGGCCGCGATGGTGTTCCACCACGTGATGGGCGAGGACCTGCAGATCTCCGACCGGCTCCCCGACGGCAGTCGGGTCGAGGCCGGCGACGTGGTGCTCCGGGTCGCGGGCCCCACCCGTGGACTGCTCACCGCCGAGCGGACCGCGCTGAACTTCGCCTCGCACCTGTCCGGGATCGCCACCGCGACCGCGGGCTGGGTCGAGGCCCTGGCAGGCACCCGCGCCCGGGTGCTGGACACCCGCAAGACGTTGCCGACGTACCGGGCGCTGCAGAAGTACGCGGTGCGCTGCGGGGGCGGGGTGAACCACCGCTTCAGCCTCTGCGACATGGCCATGGTGAAGGACAACCACGTGGTGGCCGCCGGCGGTGTCGTCCCGGCCTACCGGGCGGTCCGGGCGGCCCACCCCGACCTCCCGGTGGAGGTGGAGGTCACCGACCTCGACCAGCTCCGGGCGCTGCTCGAGGCCGGCTGCGACCGGATCCTGCTCGACAACATGGACACCGCGACCATGGCCGAGGCGGTGCGGATCACCGACGGCCGGGCGAGCCTGGAGGCCTCCGGCGGGCTCACCTTCGAGCGCGCCCGCGAGGTCGCCGAGACCGGCGTCGACTTCCTCTCGGTGGGGGCGCTGACCCACTCGGTGAAGGTCTTCGACATCGGCATGGACCTCCAGGACGACCTCCAGGACGACCTGCGGGACGGGGTGTGACCTGATGGCCCTGCTCGCCGTCGACATCGGCAACAGCCACACCGTCCTGGGGATCCTCGAGGACTCCGAGGTGCGGGCGCACTGGCGGATCGCCACCGACGCCCGGCGCACCTCCGACGAGTGGCTGGTCGTGCTGCGGGGCCTGCTCGGCGCGGACATCGACTGCGTGAGCGGGGTGGCGGTCTGCTCCACGGTCCCGTCGGTGCTGCACGAATGGCGGCAGATGATGGACCGGCACTTCGCCGAGGTACCGCACGTGGTGGTCGAGCCCGGAGTCAGGACCGGTATTCCGGTGCTGATGGACAATCCTCGCGAGGTCGGCGCCGACCGGATCGTCAATGCGCTCGCCGCCGCCTCGGAATTCGGCGGACCTGCCATCGTGGTCGATTTCGGGGGAACCGCCACGACCTTCGACGTCGTCAGTGCCGCCGGCCAGTACGTCGGGGGAGCGATCACCCCGGGCATCGAGATCTCGCTGGAGGCGCTGGGCCGCCGTGGCGCCCAGCTGCGCACCGTGGAATTGATGCGGCCACGCTCGGTGATTGCCAAGAACACCGTCGAGGCGCTCCAGTCCGGAATGCTTTTCGGCGTGGCCAGCCAGGTCGAGGGAGTCGTCACGCGGATGATCGCCGAGCTCGGCGCCGACGCGGGCGAGGTCCGGGTGATCGCCACCGGCTACCTGGCCGACCTCGTCCTGGGGGAGTGTCGGGTCATCACCGACCATTCGCCCTGGCTCACGCTGCGCGGACTCGAGCTCGTTTTCCGCCGCAACTCCTGAGCGACCGCTCCACATTCGTGACGCGACCAGGTTTGGCGCCGTCGAGGCGCGGGTAATTGCGCCTCGCAATCCTCAAGAATTCCTCAAGGCCCGCGGGGCTGCAATTGTCCGTGTGCCATGATCTTGATTGCCCCGATATTCCACATGAATGAGGTAGCGCTAATGGCACAGAAGGTACACATCGTCCTGGTCGACGATCTCGACGGGTCCGAGGCCACCGAGACGGTGTCTTTCGGTCTCGACGGAACGTCGTACGAAATCGACCTGAACGACAAGAATGCCGCGAAATTGCGCGACGCATTGTCCGGATATGTCGGGCACGCCCGCAAGGTGGCCTCGGCCAGGTCCAAGGCGCGACGCAGCTCGAGCGCCTCCGCCGGCGGTGCCTCCGCGAAGGAGATCCGGGACTGGGCGCGCTCCAACGGCTTCGACGTCCCGGAACGGGGTCGCGTCTCCGCCGAGGTGCGGGCCGCCTTCGAGGCCGCCAACTGACCTGCGGCACCGCGTCCGCGTGGTGCCCCCGACCCCTCGTCCGTCCCTGCTCACGCAGGCGTGGACGGGGGGTCGAGTCGCGTCCGGGCCGGTGCTGTTCGCTGTCAGCGGATACTCGTGGGGTCTGCTGAGGGAACGCGTAGGCTGTCGGTGGGGTTAGTCCATACGTACCCTCCCGCCGGCCAGGTGGGGGAGGGACCCCCGAAGTCTCAGGAGCGATGCGCATGTTCGAGCGGTTCACAGACCGAGCCCGACGAGTTGTCGTGCTGGCCCAGGAAGAGGCCCGCATGCTCTCCCACAACTACATCGGCACCGAGCACATCCTGCTCGGGCTGATCCACGAGGGCGAGGGTGTCGCGGCGAAGGCGCTCGAGAGCCTCGACATCTCCCTCGAAGCCGTCCGCGCCCAGGTCGAGGAGATCATCGGCCAGGGCCAGCAGGCGCCCAGCGGGCACATCCCGTTCACCCCGCGCGCCAAGAAGGTGCTCGAGCTCTCCCTGCGCGAGGCGCTGCAGCTCGGTCACTCCTACATCGGCACCGAGCACATCCTGCTCGGCCTGATCCGCGAGGGCGAGGGCGTCGCCGCCCAGGTGCTGCAGAAGCTGGGCGCCGACCTCAACCGGGTCCGCCAGCAGGTCATCCAGCTGCTCTCCGGCTTCCAGGGCAAGGAGTCCTCGACCACCGCCGCGGCCCAGTCCGGCTCGGGCGACGCGCCGTCGTCCTCGCTGGTGCTCGACCAGTTCGGTCGCAACCTCACCCAGGACGCCCGTGAGGGCAAGCTCGACCCGGTGATCGGCCGTGAGCAGGAGATCGAGCGGGTCATGCAGATCCTCTCGCGTCGTACGAAGAACAACCCGGTCCTGATCGGGGAGCCCGGCGTTGGCAAGACGACGATCGTCGAGGGCCTGGCCCAGGACATCGTCAAGGGCAACGTGCCCGAGACGCTCAAGGACAAGCAGATCTACACCCTCGACCTCGGTGCGCTCGTGGCCGGCTCGCGCTACCGCGGTGACTTCGAGGAGCGCCTGAAGAAGGTGCTCAAGGAGATCCGCACCCGCGGCGACATCGTGCTGTTCATCGACGAGATCCACACGCTCGTCGGGGCCGGCGCCGCCGAGGGCGCGATCGACGCCGCCAGCATCCTCAAGCCGATGCTGGCCCGCGGCGACCTCCAGACCATCGGAGCGACCACCCTCGACGAGTACCGCAAGTACCTGGAGAAGGACGCCGCCCTCGAGCGCCGCTTCCAGCCGATCCAGGTCAACGAGCCGTCCATCGCGCACACCATCGAGATGCTCAAGGGGCTGCGCGACCGCTACGAGGCCCACCACCGCGTCACGATCACCGACGAGGCCCTGGTCTCGGCCGCGACGCTCGCGGACCGCTACATCTCCGACCGCTTCCTGCCGGACAAGGCGATCGACCTGATCGACGAGGCCGGCTCGCGGCTGCGGATCCGCCGGATGACGGCCCCCGCGGACCTGCGCGAGTACGACGACAAGATCGGCGACGTGCGCCAGCGCAAGGAGGCCGCGATCGACGGTCAGGACTTCGAGGCGGCGGCCCGCCTGCGCGACGAGGAGAAGCAGCTCATCGCCAAGAAGGCCGAGCGCGAGAAGCAGTGGCGCGCCGGCGACATGGACGAGGTCGCCGAGGTCGACGAGGAGCTGATCGCCGAGGTGCTGGCGGTCGCCACCGGCATCCCGATCGTGAAGCTCTCCGAGGAGGAGTCGACCCGGCTGCTCACGATGGAGGACGAGCTGCACAAGCGCGTCATCGGTCAGGAAGAGGCCGTCAAGGCCCTCTCCCGCGCCATCCGTCGTACCCGGGCCGGGATGAAGGACCCCAAGCGCCCCGGTGGCTCGTTCATCTTCGCCGGCCCGTCCGGTGTCGGTAAGACCTGGCTCTCCAAGACGCTGGCCGAGTTCCTCTTCGGTGACGAGGACGCGCTCATCCAGCTCGACATGAGCGAGTTCGGCGAGAAGCACACCGTCTCGCGGCTCTTCGGGTCGCCTCCCGGCTACGTCGGGTACGAGGAGGGCGGCCAGCTCACCGAGAAGGTGCGCCGTAAGCCGTTCTCCGTGGTCCTCTTCGACGAGGTCGAGAAGGCCCACCCGGACATCTTCAACAGCCTGCTGCAGATCCTCGAGGAAGGTCGCCTGACCGACTCGCAGGGCCGAGTGGTCGACTTCAAGAACACCGTCATCATCATGACCACCAACCTCGGCACCCGCGACATCTCCAAGGGCGTCAACCTCGGCTTCCAGCAGGGCGGCGACGAGGGCTCCTACGAGCGGATGAAGGGCAAGGTGTCGGAGGAGCTCAAGCAGCACTTCCGCCCCGAGTTCCTCAACCGTGTCGACGAGATCATCGTGTTCCCGCCGCTGTCGCAGGAGCAGATCATGTCGATGGTGGACAACATGATCGCCGGGGTGGAGCTGCGCCTCAAGGACCGCGACATGTCCCTGGAGCTCACCCACGCCGCCAAGTCGCTGCTCTCGACCCGCGGCTTCGACCCGGTGCTGGGCGCGCGGCCGCTGCGGCGCACGATCCAGCGCGAGATCGAGGACACGCTCGCCGAGAAGATGCTCTTCGGTGAGCTGGGTGCCGGTCAGATCGTGCTGATCGACGTCGAGGGCGAGGGTCCGAACGCGACGTTCACGTTCAAGGGTCAGAAGATGGCCGAGCTGCCGGACCTGCCGCCGCTGGAGACGGCCAGCGTCGAGGCAGCGAGCGGCGAGGGTGACGAGCCGGGCCCGGTTGACGTCGAGAAGTCGACCGAGACCGACTGACCCACACCGGGATGATCTTCACCGCGAGCACGGTCAAGGACACGCTGCCCAACATCCGCCGGTTCGTCGCGGGCAACCTCGCGGGCGGTGTCGACCACCTGTTCGTCTTCCTGGACGCCCCGGACCGCGAGGTCCGGGGCTTCCTGGACGAACACCCCCACGTCACCTGCATCCGCACCGACAAGGCGTGGTGGGGCGAGGACCGTCCGGAGAACCTGAACGCCCGCCAGCGGATCAACGCCAACCTCGCCAAGGCGGTGCTGAGCACGCTCGAGGGCGACCACTGGGTCTTCCACATCGACGCCGACGAGATCGTCCAGCTCGACCGTGCTCTGCTCGACGCCGCCCCGGCCGAGACGCGCGCCGTACGGCTCGCCCCGCTGGAGGCGGTCAGCCAGAAGCATTGGGACTCCGAGCCGACGTTCTTCAAGCGGCTGCTGCCCTCGGAGGACCTCGTCTTGCTGCACACCCTCGGCGTGATCGACAAGCCCAGCAACGGGGCGCACTTCCACGGGCACGTCGACGGCAAGTCGGGTGTCCGCCCCGACCTCGACGTCTGGCTCACCCTGCACGAGGCGGTCGACTCCGCCGAGCAGGCGATCGAGCCGCTGCGGAACAAGAAGAAGCTGCGCCTGCTGCACTACGAGTCCTTCTCGGGTGAGGACTTCGTGCGCAAGTGGACCTCGATCCTGGCCGCCGGCCCGACCGTCAACCTGCGCCCGGTGCGCGAGCCGACCGCGATCGCGGTCCGGGCCCTGATCGCCAAGGGGCTCACCGAGGAGGAGGCCGCGCCGTACCTGATGAAGATCTTCGAGCGGACCACCGAGGACGACCTGCAGACGCTCAGCGACCTCGGCCTGGTCGAGGAGATCGACCCGTCGGCGGGCACCCACGTGCCGCAGCAGCTCTCCGACGCCGACCGGGACCGGATCGACCGCGTGGTCGAAGGACTGCGCGGCCAGCCCAAGCGGGTGTTCCACCATGGTCACCCGGCGGCCGAGGCCCGCAAGGCGCTGGCAGCCGCCACCGGCGAGCCGGTCAGGGCAGCGCGAGGGTTCCTGCGTCGGTCCTGACCAGCAGCCCGTCCGCCACCAGGCTGGCCAGGCAGCGGGCGCGCTGGACCTCGTCGTGCCAGGCGGACACCAACGCCTGCTCGGTGACCGACCCCTCGGCGTCCCGGAGCATCGCGAGCAGTCGGCCGCGGCACTGCCGGTCGGTGCCGGCCCAGGCCTGCACCTTCCGCGGTGGTCCGTCGTACGCCGGGTGGCCGGCGGCGCGCCAGGCACACAGGTCGGCGACCGGGCAGGCCTCGCAGCGGGGTCGGGCAGCCACGCAGACCAGTGCGCCGAGCTCCATCACCGCGACCGACCAGGTGGCCGCGGTCGGCACGTCGAGGGGCAGCAGCTCGGTGGCGAGCTCGCGCTCGGCCTTGGTGACCGCCGTGCTGGGGAACTCCACCCCCGAGACGGCTCGGGCGAGCACCCGGCGGACGTTGGTGTCCAGCACGACGTGGCGCTGGCCGTGGGCGAAGGTGGCGATGGCGGCCGCGGTGTAGTCGCCGATGCCGGGCAGTGCCACCAGGTCGTCGTACGACGCGGGCACCTGGCCGTCGTGCTCGGCCACGATCGCGGTGGCGGCGGCGTGCAGCCGCAGCGCCCGTCGCGGGTAGCCGAGCCGGCCCCACGCTCGGACCGCCTCGCCGGAGGGCTCGGCCGCCAGGTCCGCGGGACGGGGCCAGCGCTCCAGCCACTGTGCGTGCACCGGCAGCACCCGGGACACCGGGGTCTGCTGCAGCATGAACTCCGAGACCATCACCGACCAGGCGGACGCGCCCGGCTCACGCCACGGCAGCTCGCGCGCGTGGGCGTCGTACCACTCGAGGATCGGGGTGTGCAGGTCGCTCATCGGGACCATTCTCCGGGCCACGACGGGCAGGCCGATCGGCACCCCGGCGGTGTGGCAACGTGATCGGGGACGGTCGGCTGGTTAGCGTGGCCGCCATGACTTCCCTGACTCGCGGACGCCTTCCTGCCCGCGTGTACTGGGTCCGGCGCATCCTCGTGCTCGGGGTGGCGCTGCTGCTCGTGGTGGGTGTCGCCAAACTCCTCGGCGCGGGCAGTGACGCCTCGTCCAAGCCCGACCAGGCAGCTCAGGTCTCGGCCGAGCAGTCGTCGGCGCCGGCGAACCCCCAGAGGGGCACGAAGGCCCAGAAGAACAAGAAGGCCAAGAAGAAGGCCGGCAAGAAGAAGCGCAAACCGGAGCCGGTGCTGGCCACCCCGTCCGGCACGTGCCGCGGCGAGGACATCGCGGTCACCCCGGAGGTGCCCGAGTCCGTCGCCGGTCGTGACGTCCGGGTGGTGCTGCAGTTGCGCACGCTGACCTCGCCCGCCTGCTACTGGCAGGTCTCGCCCTACTCGCTGCAGGTGAACATCACTTCGGGCAAGGACGAGATCTGGTCCTCACGGCACTGCAAGCGGGCCGTGCCGCGCGCGCGGGTCGTCGTCCGCAGCGCGCAGGCCACGTCCGTGGAGCTGATCTGGAACGCCAAGCGGTCCGACCAGGAGTGCTCCAAGCTGACCGACTGGGCGATGCCCGGGTACTACCACGTGAACGCCGCGGCCCTGGCCGGCGAGCCCGGCGACGTCCAGTTCGAGCTGGAGCAGCCCTCGGGCCCGGTGATCACCCGCTCGCCGGAGCCGAAGAAGAACGACAAGGCCAAGGACAGGAACAGGAAGAAGAACCGCAACGGCGGTCGCCCGGTCACGCAGCAACGCTGACCACTCGCCAGCAGGCGCACCTCAGACGTAGCGCTCGAGGATCGTCGACTCCGCCAGGCGGGAGAGCCCCTCGCGCACGCTGCGGGCGCGGAGCTCGCCGACTCCCTCGACGGCCTGCAGGTCGTCGATCCCGGCCGAGAGCAGCTTCTGCAGGGTGCCGAAGTGCTCGACGAGCCGGTCGACGACGGCGGTGGGCAGCCGCGGCACCTTGGCGAGAAGTCGGTAGCCGCGCGGCGCGACGGCGCCGTCCAGGTGCTCGCCGGTGCCCAGGCCCAGGGCGCGAGCCGCGGCGGCGGGGTCGACCAGCTCGATGGCGGAGAGCGACTCCAACCGGTCGAGCAGGGCCTCGGGGGTCTTGGCTCGCTTCCCGGCGGGCAGGTAGTCGCGGATGACCAGCTCGCGCTCGGCATCCACACCCGTGATCAGCTCCTCGAGCTGGAGCGAGAGCAGGCGGCCGTCGGTGCCCAGCTCGAGGACGTAGTCCTCGATCTCGCGGGCGATCCGGGTCACCATCTCCAGGCGCTGGGCCACGACGGCGACGTCACGGACGGTGACGAGGTCCTCGATCTCGAGAGCGGAGAGGGTGCTGGCGACCTCGTCGAGGCGCATCTTGTACCGCTCCAGGGTGGCCAGGGCCTGGTTGGCGCGGGAGAGGATCTGGCCGACGTCCTCGAGGACGTGCCGGGTCTCGCCGACGTACGCGGCGATGATCTGCATCGACTGGGAGACCGAGATGACCGGGAAGCCGGTCTGCTTGGCGACCCGGTCGGCCGTCCGGTGCCGGGTGCCGGTCTCGTCGGAGGGGATGGTGTGGTCGGGCATCAGGTGGACCGCGGCCCGGTGGATCCGGGTGACGTCCTTGTCGATGATGATGCCGCCGTCCATCTTGGCGAGCTCGCGCAGCCCGGTGGCGGTGAACGGCACGTCGAGGGTGAATCCGCCGGTGGAGATCGACTCCACGGTCTTGTCGTAGCCGAGCACGATCAGCGCGCCGGTCCGGCCGCGGAGGATGCGCTCGAGGCCGTCGCGCAGCGGGGTGCCCGGGGCGATCGAGGCGAGGGTCGCGCGCAGGCGCAGCGTGTCTTCCGAGCGTTCCATGCCCACCACTGCCGTGCTCCTCCAAGGTTGCCTGCGCCAGCCGTCGGCTGCGCGGTCAGTCTAGGGGACGCACACCCCGACGATCCTGGTTCGTGAGCTGCAGGATCCGCAGCGCCGAGGCGATGTCCGGGACGGCGATCACCTCCATGCCGTCGATGGTGCGGGGGGTGACCGGGGTGAGCGGCCCCGGACCGCTCGCCTCCTGGGGAACGACGGCGACGCTGAAGCCCAGCCGCGCGGCCTCGGCGATCCGCTGGGGCAGGTCGCGGACGCGACGCAGCTCGCCGGCCAGGCCGATCTCGCCCATGGCGACCGCGCCGCGCGGAGCCGGTCGATCACTGGTGGCCGAGGCGATCGCCACTGCGACGGCCAGGTCGGAGGCGGGCTCGGACAGGCGGGCGCCGCCGACGGTGGAGGTGAAGACGTCGTGGGAGTGCAGCCGGATCCCGCAGTGCTGCTGGAGGACCGCGAGCACCATCGCGACGCGAGAGCCGTCCAGCCCCGACGTCGTACGACGGGGCCGCTCGGCCGCGGAGGGGGTGACCAGCGCCTGGACCTCGGCCAGCAACGGTCGGCGGCCCTCCATGGTCACGGCCACGCAGGTGCCCGGCACCTGGACGTGGTGGTTCTCCACGAAGAGGCCGGTGGGGTCGGTGACGGCGGTGATGCCCTCGCCGGAGAGGTCGAAGCAGCCGACCTCGTCGATCGGGCCGAAGCGGTTCTTCATCGCCCGGACCATCCGGAAGCGGGAGTTCCGGTCGCCCTCGAAGTGCAGCACCACGTCGACGACGTGCTCGAGGACGCGCGGGCCGGCGATGCTGCCGTCCTTGGTGACGTGGCCGACCAGGATCGTGGTGATGTTGCGGGTCTTCGCCACCCGGATCAGCGCCGCGGCCACCTCCTTGACCTGGGTGACCCCGCCGGGGACGCCGTCGACCCCGGAGGCGCCGATGGTCTGGATGGAGTCGACGACCAGCAGCGTCGGACGGACCTGCTCGATGTGGGTGAGCACGGCGCCGAGGTCGGTCTCGGCGGCCAGGTAGAGCTCGTCGTGCACGCCGCCGGTGCGGTCCGCCCGCAGCCGCACCTGGGATGCCGACTCCTCGCCGGTGACGTAGAGGGTGCGATGGCGGGTGCGCGCGGTCTGGGCGGCGACCTCGAGCAGCAGCGTGCTCTTGCCGACCCCGGGCTCGCCCGCCAGCAGGATCGCGGCGCCGGGCACCAGGCCCCCGCCGAGCACCCGGTCGAGCTCGGGGACGCCGCTGGTGCGGAAGGAGGAGTCCTCCACCGAGACCTGACCGATCGGGACGGCGGCCCGGGTCACCGGCCCGGCGCTGGAGCGGCCCGACGGCGCGGCCGCCTCGGCGACCGACCCCCAGGCCTGGCACTCGCCGCAGCGGCCGACCCACTTGCCGGTCTCCCAACCACACTCGGTGCAGCGGAACGCGGGGCGGGGGCTCTTCGACATGGACCAGACGTTAGGCGACGCCACCGACAGGTGCTCGCGCGCCGGGCCGAGCCGTCGTTATGCTGGGTTTGGAACGATCCAGACCAGCACGACTTCGACCGACCCGGGGGACGCAGCATGTCGAGGATTCCGGCGCGTGTGCCGACCGCACCTCCCACGTTGGCCGACGTGGCCGAGCTGGCCGGCGTCTCCCGGCAGACGGTCTCGAACGCGGTCAACAACCCCGACCTGCTCCGGGCCGACACCCTGAGCCGGGTGCAGGAGGCGATCGACGCGCTGGGCTACTCGCCCAACCGGGCCGCCCGCAACCTGCGCACCCGGGCCTCGCACCTGATCGGGCTGCGGATCAACCCGGCCCAGGAGGGCACGGCGAACGCCCTGATGGACCGGTTCGTGCACTCGCTGGTGGAGAGCTCCCGCGAGGCCGGCTACCACGTGCTGCTCTTCACCGGTGACCACGAGGACCCGCTCGCGGGGTACGACGACCTGCTCCGCTCGACCGCCGTCGACGCGTTCGTCATCACCGACACCTACCTCGGCAACCCGCAGGCGGCCTGGCTGGAGCAGCGCCGGGCGCCGTTCGTGGCCTTCGGCCGGCCGTGGGAGAGCCCGGACTCCCCGCACCCGTGGGTCGACGTCGACGGAGCGACGGGCTCGGAGCTCGCCACCGACCACCTGCTCGACAAGGGCCACCAGCGGGTGGCGTGGATCGGCTGGCGCAAGGACTCCCGGATCGGTGAGGACCGACGCTCCGGCTGGAGCCGTGCGTTGAAGGCGCGCGGGTTGTCCACGACCGGGCTGGCGTCGCGGGTCGAGGACACCGTGGCCAGCGGGCGCGAGGCGAGCGCCGTACTCCTCGACGAGGCGCAGCCCTCGGCGTTCGTCTGCGCCTCCGACACCCTGGCGATGGGGGTGCTGCACACGCTCGCCGACCGTGGGCTGCGGCCGGGCCAGGACATCTCCGTGGTCGGCTTCGACGACTCCCAGGTCGCCCAGGTGGTCCCCCCCGGGCTGACCTCGGTGCGGTTGCCGCTGGAGGAAGTGGCGATCCAGGTGGTCAAGGCCCTCGAGGGGCTGCTCGGTCACCCGCCGACCGTCGGGCCCGGCGTGCTGCTGACGCCGTCGCTGGCCGTGCGCGGCACCAGCTGACCCGACGGCCGGGCCGTCCGCGCGCGCAGCGGTAGGCTCCACTCCTTGCCGAGACCCCGAGGTGGCCCCATGACAGCGAGTCGTACTGCTCGTGAGAAGAGGGCGGCTGCCCAGGCCGGCCCGCTGGCGAAGCTCCGGATCGACCTGGACGACGACGAGCAGTTCGTCTACAAGATCAGCTGCACCGAGTGCCGGGCCAAGGGCCACCTGAAGTGGTCGGCCTACCGCCCCGGCGAGGACAACGGATTCATGGCCGCGATGGACCGGTGGATCTTCCACCTGGTCGAGAAGCACCCCGACTCCGACGCCCCGTGCCTGGCGTTTCGGGCCGAGGCGGAGCAGCGGCTGCACGAGCGGCGCGAGCAGCAAGCCTGAGAAGGGCGTACTGTCCGAGGACGGAGCCGTCCAGGCTCCCCATCCGAGGGATCCCCCATGAGCGACAAGTCGCCGCGGCAGAGCATGTCCAAGAAGCCCGCTAAGTCCATCAAGGAGAAGCGCGCCGAGAAGCGCGACAAGGGGTCCGAGGAGACCTTCTCCGACAAGGCGGCCAAGCGGAAGTGACTCCCGGGGGGCCCGTCCCGCCCGGTCGGAACGGGCCGCTCAGATCCTGACGTAGACGTCGTCGCCCTCGACCTCGACGTCGTACGTCGTCAGCCCACTGGGCTTGCGGCCGAGCGCGATCAGCTTGCGTGACCAGCGGGGCATGTCGCGCCCGGCGAACCCGGGCGCCCAGTCGAGGTTCTCGCCGGTGGCCAGGTCGAAGCGGGAGTTGTGCCAGGGGCAGACGAGGGTGCCGTCGTCGTACCTCAGCCCGCCCGGTCCCCTGGTCAGCGAGAGGCCGAGGTGCGGGCAGCGGTTGCGGGCTGCGCACAGGGACGCGCCGGCCTGCCCGACGACGATCGCGGTGCCGTCCGCGTCCACGGTGTGCAGCTCTCCGTCGGCGAGGTCCGCCACGCTTCCGACTCTGACTCGACCCGGCATGGCTTTTCTCCTCGTCGGTGGGGCTGGGCTTCCGTTCTACCAGTGGTCGGCCCTCTCGCGGGGGGAACGACGGTCGCCTACCGGTCGGGCAGGCAGGCGGCCAGGCGCTGTGCGTGGTCGATCACGTCGTCACCCCCGCCGGGCCGAGACGCGCGCGATGGCCAGCGCGACGCTGCCGATGATCTCGGCGCGGTCGCCGAGCTCTCCGGACTCCACCGAGACCGCTGCGGCGGTGTCGGGTTGGGCGTAGCGATCGATCGAGTCGCGGAGGCCGGCCACCAGGGAGGCCGAGGTGCCCAGCGGTCCACCGACCACGACGGCCTGCGGGTTGAGGCTGTTGCAGAGGTCGGCCAGTGCTCTCCCGGTGGTGCGGCCGGCGTCGGTGAGCACCCGTCGTACTCCGGCGTCCCCGGTCTCGTCGAGGGCGCGGATCCGCTCGGTCGACAGCTCGTCGTCGTACGCCGGCTGCAGCAGTGCGATCAGGCGGGGTGCGGCGACGAGGGTCTCGAGGCATCCCCGGTTGCCGCACCGGCAGACCTCGCCGTCCTCGCCGACCTGGACGTGGCCGATCTCGCCGGCGATGCCGGTGCTGCCGCGGTGCAGTCGGCCGCCGAGGACGATGCCGGCGCCCAGGCCGCTGGCGAGCTTGACGTGGACGAAGTCGTCGATGCCGCGGGCGGCCCCGTGGCTCAGCTCGGCGAGGGCGCCCAGGTTGGCGTCGTTGTCGACGAAGACCGGTACGCCGAGCCGGCGCTCGAGCTCCTCACCGGGGGACAGGTTCCGCCAGCCGCGCAGGATGCCGGTGTTGACCCGGGCAGAGCGACGGTCCAGGGGCGCGGGCACGCACATGCCGACGGCCTGGAGGTCGGCGCGGGCGACCTCGGCGGTGCGCAGGGCGGCGAGCACCATGCTGGCGGCCTGGTCCAGTGCCTGGGCGCCGTGGGCGTCGACGTCCACGAGGGTCACGTTCTCGACGAGGATCGTTCCGGCCCGATCGGCGACGGCCACCCGGATGTGCTCGTGCCCGATGTCCACGCCGGCGACCCCGCCCCGGGGGACGCTGAGGGTGAGCAGCACCGGTGGTCGGCCGCTGCCACCCTTGTGCGGTGTGCCGCGCCCCTCGGTCTCGGCGATCTGGCCGGTGCCGATGAGGGTGGAGACCAGGTTGGACACGGTGGCCCGGGAGAGCCCGGTCCCGCGCGCCAGGTCGGCGCGGCTCATCGGCCCCGCGGTGGCCAGCAGGGTGAGGAGGGCGCGGCTGTTGCCGGCGCGCAGGCGCTCCAGGGCGCCGGGGACAGTCATCGCGCGACCTTAGCGAGATTCGATCGGAAAACGAACAAAAGAGGGCGTGCAGGGCGCTCTTTGTGCATTGACCCCACGAAAATGGTGCTCCTAGGTTGGCGGGCAGCACCGACCGTGCTCCCGCGCCGACCGGTGTCCCCGGCGGCCCGGGCTTCTTGATTCGGCAAGGAGTCCCATGTCCCCGCTCGTCCCTCCCCGTCCTCCCGCCCTGCAGTCCGGCCCGCGCTCCGGCCGGCGCCGGTGGGCCGTCTCAGGAGCGGCCGTCGCCACCGTGCTGGCCGGCTCGCTGCTGCCGGCCCAGACCTCGGTGGCCCAGACCTCGGCTGCCCAGACCTCGGCGGCGCCCTCGTCGCCTGCGTCGGCGGTCACCGGCACGCCGGCCTACCGTGACGCCTCGTTGCCGACCGCTCGCCGCGTGGCGGACCTGCTCGAGCGAATGACGCTGGAGGAGAAGGTCGGCCAGATGACTCAGGCCGAGCGGCTCGACATCGACGCCGACCCGTCCCTGCTCACTGAGTGGGGGCTGGGCAGTGTCCTGTCGGGCGGTGGCTCGACCCCGGAGCAGAACACGCCCCAGGCGTGGGCGGACATGGTCGACGAGTACCAGCGGGCCGCGCTCGACACCCGGCTCGGCATCCCGCTGATCTACGGGGTCGACTCCGTGCACGGCCACGGCAACCTGATGGGCGCCACCGTCTTCCCGCACAACATCGGCCTGGGCGCGACCCGCGACCCCCGGCTGCTCAAGAGGATCGGTCACATCACCGCGATCGAGACCCGTGCCTCGGGTCCACAGTGGACCTTCGCGCCATGCGTCTGCGTGGCGCGCGACGACCGTTGGGGGCGGACCTACGAGAGCTTCGGCGAGGACCCGGAGCTGGTGAAGAGCATGGCGACCGTGATCGACGGGCTGCAGGGTCGTCCCGGGCAGCTCGACAACGCCGACCGGGTGCTGGCCACCGCGAAGCACTTCGCGGGCGACGGCCTCACGTCGTACGACGAGAGCAAGGTGGGCACCGGCGAGTACCCGATCGACCAGGGGATCGCCGAGGTGTCGCGGCGGGAGTTCCGGAAGCTGGCACTCTCGCCCTTTCCGACCGCGATCGACCAGCACCGGGTCGGCTCGGTGATGCCGTCGTTCTCCAGCGTCGACTGGACCGAGGACGGCCTGGGCAACCCGGTGAAGCTGCACGCCAGCCGGGAGCTGGTCACCGGCGTGCTGAAGAAGCGGATGGGTTTCGAGGGGTTCGTGGTCTCCGACTGGCGAGCCATCCACCAGATCCCCGGCGACTACGCCGCGCAAGTGGAGGCGTCGGTGAACGCCGGGGTGGACATGTTCATGGAGCCGTACTCCGGTGACACGGTCGGTTGGCGCGAGTTCATCACCACACTCACCGGGCTGGTCGAGTCCGGGGACGTGCGGATGGCCCGGATCGACGACGCGGTGTCGCGGATCCTGATGGCGAAGTTCGAGCTCGGCCTGTTCGAGCACCCCTTCACCGACCGCCGACACATCGATGCGATCGGTGGTCGCGCCCACCGCGCGGTGGCGCGTCAGGCGGTGGCCAAGTCGCAGGTGCTGCTGAAGAACGAGGACCGCACCCTGCCGCTGAAGCGCAACACCCGGGAGGTGTACGTCGCCGGCAGCAACGCCGACAGCATCGGGAGCCAGGCCGGCGGCTGGACGATCACCTGGCAGGGCAACTCCACCCACGAGATCCCCGGCGACTCCATCCTCGAGGGGATCGAGAAGGCCGCGAAGCGGAACGTCACCTTCAGCGAGGACGCCTCCGCGCCGATCCCGGCTCGCGCGCACGGGGTCGTGGTCGTGGGGGAGACGCCCTACACCGAGGGGTTCGGCGACGTGGGTGGGCCGCTGTGGGCCTGGGACCCGGGCGAGACCGGTCCGCGTCCCGAGCAGGCGATGAAGCTCTCGACCGCGGACCGGCGCGCCGTACGCACGGTCTGCGCGCAGGCCGCGACCTGCACGGTGCTGGTGGTCTCGGGGCGTCCGATGATCCTGCCGCCGAAGCTGCTGAAGCAGATGGATGCGCTGGTCGCCTCGTGGCTGCCGGGGAGTGAAGGCCGCGGGGTCGCGGACGTGCTGTTCGGTCGCGAGCGGTTCACCGGGAAGCTGCCGGTCTCGTGGCCGCGCCGGATGGCCCAGGAGCCGATCAACGTCGGTGATGCCGGTTACCGCCCGCTCTACCGCTACGGGTTCGGGCTCAGTCGCTGACTCAGTCGTTGAGCTGATCAGGGAGTCGAACGGCCGGTCCTCGGAGTGACGAGGACCGGCCTCGGCTCTTCCGGACCTCGTCCGCCGCGTCTCGCGGGCCGCGCCGGACAGGGCGAGGAGTCAGTGGTCTCGGCGGCGGGCGAACACCAGGGCCGTGGCGGCGGTGAGCGAGATGAGCACGGCGAGCTCCGGCCAGCCGGTCCCGAACCCGGTGAGGGCGACCAGCAGGAGGCCCACCGCTGACGCGGCGACCAGGGCAGGTGCCGCGTGCAGCAGGCGTCGGGTCATGGCGTGATGCTCGCAGGCGCGCCGCCAGGCTTCACGTCGGGGTGGGACTGGGCTTGTCCCGTCGGTGGACATGCCACTGCCCCCCCGGCCGATGCAGCTCGGGCGGGGTGTGGGGCGGTCAGGGTCGTCGGTCCGGCGAGAGGTCGGGTCGACGGTCCGGGGGTGGTCGCCGATCTCGGCTGACGTCGCCCGTGACGTCGGTGGTGCCGGTGGGGTCGCGGAGGTAGGTGTAGCCGTGCGGGCTGTTCCACAGGAACGAGCCGGGATCGAGTCGGGTGTAGCGCCAGCCGCCGTGGGTCTTGAGCCGGTGGTGACGCCTGCACAACGGGGCGATGTTGTCGGAGGCGGTGCTTCCACCGGCGTCGTAGGGCTGGATGTGGTCGCTGTCGCAGCCCCGGGCCGACCGGGTGCACCACGGAAACACGCAGGTCGGGTTGAGCAGCACCGACTGCTCGCGGATCCGGTCGGGGACTTC
>NZ_JBFIKK010000039.1:0-24410 GCF_041600255.1 Nocardioides sp.
CTGCACCGGGCCCCCGAGCTGCTCACCCTGGTCAACGTCTGGGACGTCATCAGCGCCACCGTCGTGGCCGACGTGCCGGGCACCACGGCCCTCGCCACGGCCAGCCATTCGATCGCCGCGTCGTACGGCTACCCCGACGGCGAGCACATCCCGGTCGAGCTGATGATCGAGGCGGTCGGCCGGATCGCCGCCGCCACGTCGCTGCCGGTCACCGCCGACCTCGAGGGCGGGTACGGCGACCCGGCCGAGACCGTCCGTCGGGCGATCGGGGTCGGCATCGTCGGCGCGAACATCGAGGACCAGATGCGTCCGCTGGCCGAAGCCGCGGCGAACGTCGAGAAGATCATGAAGGCGGCCGAGCAGGAGGGCGTCGACTTCGTCCTGAACGCCCGCACCGACGCCTTCCATCTCGGCCGCGGCAACGACCCGGCCGAGAACCTGGCCACCGCCGTCGAGCGCGGCAGGGCCTACCTGGACGCCGGCGCTCCCGTGGTCTTCGTCCCGGCCCGCCTCGACGAAGCCCAGGTGACCACCCTGGTCGAGGCATTCGGCCCGCAGCGGCTGACGACGATCGCGATCCCCGGCAACCCGCCGCTCGCCCGACTGCAGGAGCTGGGCGTCGCCCGGGTCTCCTTCGGGCCCATGTCGCAGAACGTCGCCCTGACCGCGCTCCAGGAGCTGGTCGAGGAGGTGCACCGCGGAGGCGGCGTACCCCCCACGATGCGCCTGCTGAACTGACCCGCAGGGCTGGCTCGCGCTCGACGTGAGGATTCCTTGAGGTTCCCTTGCGGTGCACACCTGTCTAATCCGCGGCTGTTCCTTGTGGAAGGCCCACCAGAGTTCCCTTCATCAACAGGAACGACCGGAACCGCCCACGGATCTGGTCCACATCGAAGGGCTCGATCATGACCACCACCTCCCTGCGCACGAACTCCGCCAAGCTGCTCGCCACGGTCGTCCTCGTCGGCGGCGCCGCGAGCGTCGCCGGTCTCGGCACCTTCGGTGCCTTCACCTCGACCACGGCCGCCACCCAGAACGTCGCCACCGGCACCCTGACCCTCGGCCTGACCCAGCACAGCACCCTGGGCACCACGGTCGACGCGACCAACATGGTCCCCGGTGACACCGTCCAGCGCTCGGTGACCCTGACCCGCCCGGCCGCCGCCGAGAAGTTCGGCTCGGTCCTGCTCACCAGCACCGGCAGCACCAGCAACGTCCTGACCAGCGACACCACCAAGGGCCTGCAGGTCAGCGTCGACGAGTGCTCGACCGCCTGGGTCATGACCCCCAGCACGAAGGTGCTCACCTGCGCCGGCACCACCACGCCGATCATCAGCTCCCGTCCGGTGCTCCAGTCGGGCCTCGACCTGGGCAGCGCGACCACGAGCCTGAACTCCGGTGCGGCCGCCGCCAACCTGCGGGTCACGATGTCGCTGCCGGTCGCCGCGGACAACTCCTTCCAGGGCAAGTCGAACGCGATCACCTTCACCTTCGACGCCACGCAGCGCGCCGCCGAGGCCCGCTGACCCAACCCCGGGCTGCCGCCGGTTTCACCCCGTGGCAGCCCGGGTGTCGGAGTTTCCGAAGCCCTCCCCACTCGCCCGACCTGACCAGGAGTCGACATGAGCTACGCAGTCCCGATCGGCCGCCACCGTGCGCCGAGTCCGTCGGCCCGCCGCCTGTCGATCCTCGCGTTCCAGGCGGGCGACCCTGATCTCGACGCCGGCGTCGACGTCACCCCCGGCGTCCGTACGTCGCTACGCCGCCGGCTGCCCGGCCACCTGCTCAACGTCGTGGTGCTGATCGGCCTCCTGCTCTTCCTCGGCCTGGCCGTCGGACCGCACCTGGTCGGCTACCGCACCGCAACGATGCTCACCGGCAGCATGGAGCCGGGCATCTCGCCCGGCGACGTGGTCGTCACGGTGGAACGCCCGGCGGCGGAGCTGCAGGTGGGGGACGTGATCAGCTACCAGATCCCGATCGAGGACCACCGGGTCGAGACCCACCGGGTCACCGAGGTGGACACCACGCCCGCCGGTGCGATCACGATCCGCACCAAGGGCGACAACAACGCCGGCGTGGACCCGTGGACGGCGACGATCGAGGGCGACACCGTGTGGGAGGTCGTGGCGGTCGTCCCGAAGATCGGCAAGGGGATCCAGGCCCTGCGGGTGCCGGCGTTCCAGCACGGCATCCAGTGGGTCTCCATCGTCGCCCTGGTGCTGCTGGGGCTGAACCTGATCTGGGGGAGCTCGTCGCAGGACGAGGAGTCAGACCGGTGACTCCATGCGATAACCGACCCCGCGCACGGTGCGGATCAGTTTCGCGCCCGAGCCTTCGCCGAGCTTTCGGCGCAGGTTCCCGATGTGCACCTCGACCAGGTGGGTGTCGGTGGCCCACTCGGTGTCCCACACCGCGCGGAGCAGCGCCTCCCGCGACCAGACACGGGCGGGGGTGCGCATGAGCTCGGTGAGCAGGTCGAACTCGGTGCGGGTCAACGACAGCTCCGACTCCTCCTGAAATGCACGACGCCCGTCCACATCGACCGAGAGGGAGCCATGACGCAGGATCTCGTGGTCGTTCGGGCCGACCGCCGCCGGCTCGGCGATCGCCGGACCCCGTCGCGGACGACGGAACATCGCGTTGACCCGGGCCTTGAGCTCTCGCGGGCTGAACGGCTTGGCGATGAAGTCGTCGGCACCGGTCTCGAGCCCGATCAGGCGCTCGACCTCGTCGTCGCGGGCGGTGATCATCACGATGTAGGCATCGGTGATCTCGCGCATCCGACGACAGACCTCCATGCCGTCGATCCCGGGAAGGCCCAGGTCGAGGGTCACCAGATCCGGGTCGAGACTGCGCACCGCGTCGACGCCGGCGGTGCCGCTGTCGACGGCCGTCACGGCGAACCCCTGGGTCGACAGCGTGAACTTGATGAGCTCGCGGATGTCCTCGTCGTCCTCGACGACGAGGGCAGTGCGGTCTTCACCCGGGGCAGTCGTCGGCATGGCTTGATGATGCCAGACCTTGCTGCTTTCTTGAGGCAGTGCCCATCCCTGCTTGATGCTCGACCGCGAGACTGGGCGGGCGCCACCACCCCCCTCGACCCCGGAGCCAGCTCATGAACCTGCTCGATCGCAGCCGCCGCGCGGCCTCGGTCGCGCTGCTCGTCGTGGCCGTGCTCCTGGTCCCCGGTGTGGCCCTGGCGGCGTTCTCCGTGGCCTCGCCACCGCGACCGACACTGCAGGTCTCCGTGGCGACGATGGCGGCGCCGACCAACGTCGTCGGCACCTACCTCTGCAACCCGCCCCTGGGGGACGCGATGCAGGTGACGGTCGTCGACTTCACCGACGGCGGGCCGGCCGCCGATGGGTACGTCTTCACCCTGAGCAGCGACCACGGCACCTCGGTGACGGCGAAGGGCAGACTGCGGTCCCAGGTCCTGCTCGCCCCCGACACCGGGGGCAAGAACTCCACCACCTGGACGATCACGATCGGATCGACCCTGTCGTCGTGGACGAGCCCGCTGTGGAGCCGACAGGTCACCTGCGTCGGGCGGAAGACCGAGACCGGCCCCCTCTGAGCAGATCCGCGCGGGTCAGGTGCTGCGGGCGTCACGACGGCGTACGACGACCCACTGGCTGAGCACGATCGCGGCAGCGACTGCCACGCCGACTCCCACGGTCAGCGGGTCGGTGCGCAGCTTGACGACCACGAAGGAGCCCAGCACGACCCCGTCCAGGACGATCGCCACCGCCGGCACCCAGCGCCTGGCGCCGATGTCGACGCTCAGGTGACGGATCACGCCCCAGTGGACGGCGATGTCCATCGCGATGTAGAGCAGCGCGCCCATCGCCGCGATTCGGCTGAGGTCGAGGAAGACCGTGACGACCATGGCCAGCCCGACGGTGATCAGCAAGGACTGGTGCCGGACGGAGAACGGCAGTTCGGGTGCCTGGTTCATGTCCCGCAACATGTCGTAGAGCCGCGAGACTGAGTAGATGCTGGCCAGCAGCCCGGAGAAGGTGGCCACCACCGCCAGTGCGATCGTGAGCCAGACGCCCCAGGGGCCGAAGAGGGGCTCGGCCGCCGCCGCGAGGGCGTAGTCGCGGGCCTCGACGATCCTGTCGACCGGCAGGCTGGCGGCGATGGAGACGGTGAGCAGCAGGTACAGCGCCGCGCACAGCGCGATGGCGATGGTGATCGAGCGGCCGAGGTTGGTCCTCGGGTCTCTCAGGTCGCCACCCTGGTTGGTGATCGTGGTGAAGCCCTTGTAGGCCAGGATGCACAGCGTCGTACCGGCCAGGAAGCCCAGCACGCCCTGCCCCTGACCGCCCGACTCCGCGCGGTCGACGAGGTTGCCGAACCCGGAGGCGCCGGTGGCCACGATCGCCGCGATCGCCAGCGCGCTGATGCCGGCGATCTTGATGGCGGCGGTGACGGTGGCCGAGCGTTCGACGAGACCGGTGCCGACCACGTTGACCACGGCGGCCACCGCGATCACGGCGACCCCCAGCAGGGGGACCAGGACGGCCGACCCCGCCAGGTCGAAGGGCCGCAACGAGTAGGTGCCGAAGGTGCGGGCCAACAGGCTCTGGGCCACCACCATCGAGACGTACATGAAGAACGAGAAGGAGCCCGCGATCACGCCGGGGCCGTAGGCCGCCTTGAGGAGCATCGCGATCCCGCCCGAGGAAGGGTTCGCGTTCGAGTAGGTGGCGTAGGAGTAGGCGCTGAAGCCCACCACCACCGCGCCCACCAGGAACGCGACCGGCATCAGCGAGCCGGCCAGTTCGCTGACCTGACCCACCAGGGCGAAGATCCCGGCGCCGATCATCACCCCCGTCCCGAGCGAGACGGATCCGGCCAGGGAGAGCTTCGTCGCATCCGTGGTCATGACCCCGAGCCTAGGAAAGCTCCCATCAGGTCCGGCACGGAGGTGGAGGAAGTCCCTCTGAAGGACAATACTTCAGAAGCGCCAGAAGAAGGTATGCTCTTCATATGGCATCTCTGAAGGCAGAAACTTCACTCGCCACCGTGGTCGGGGACGTCGTGAGCTCGCGCGGCGCCCGGGACCGGGCCGGACTGCACCGCGCCCTGTCCGCTGCCGTCGCGAGGTTGAACGCCGAGTTCGACCCGCCCAGCCCGTTGCTCCTCCAGGCCGGGGACGAGTTCCAGGGCGCCTTCGCCGACGTCGGCACCGCGATGCGGGCCACCTGGCGCCTGCGGTGGGCGCTGGCCGGCAAGGTGGAACTGCGCTACGGCCTGGGCTGGGGTGCGGTGACGGTCCTCGAGCAGGAGCCGCGGGTCGAGGACGGGCCGGGCTGGTGGGCGGCCCGGGACGCGATCGAGGCGGTCAAGGCGGACGCGGCCCGGCCGGGCCTGCGACAGCTCCGTACGGCGTACCGGCTGGGCGAGGGTGCGCCGGGGCCACTCGCCGAGCCGATCAACGCTGCACTGATCTGTCGGGACCAGATGGTTGGATCGCTCTCGCAGCGATCCTCGACGATCCTCGGCCAGCTCATCGCCGGTCGTAGTCAGGCAGAGATCGCCGCCGACCTGGGCATCTCCGCCTCCGCCGTCTCGCAACGGGTGCGCGGCGACGGCCTGGTCGTGATCGAGGCTGCCCAGGAACTGTTGGAGGGAGTGCGATGAGCTGGCTCGGGCTGTTGCTCGTCGGGGTGGGGATCGCCGACCTCGCCTACTCGGTGCGGCCGACGAAGGTCGTGCCCGAGGTCGTGGGTGCGTTCGCGGCGGTGTTGCTCGGGCTGTTCGCCGGGCTGACCGCGGGAGCCGACATCGTCGCCCTGCTGCTCGTCGCCGTCGCCGTGGTGGCCTGGGGGCAGACCGTCAGCCGGGGGTTCGGCGGTGGATCGCCCTGGGTGCCCCTGGTCGTGCTGGGCTCCGCGATGACCGCGGCGGTGGCGTTCTCCGGGCTCGCCGGCGCACCGAACGGACCGCTGCGCAGCTGGCTCGACGGGCTGGCGCTGCCGCTGCTGGCGGGGATGGCGCCGGACCGGTTCCTGCTGCTGCTGGGCGCGGTCCTGGTGCAGCTCAGCACCGGCAACGTGCTGGTCCGGCTGGTGCTCGCCGTCACCGGGACCGTGAACCCGACCCGCTCCGGCGGCGAGGGTGGCCCCGAGACCCGGCTCAAGGGCGGTCGGTTGCTCGGCCCGATGGAGCGGGTGCTGATCCTGGGGCTCGGCCTGGCCGGCCACGTCACCGCGGCCAGCCTCGTCGTCGCCGCCAAGGGGCTGCTCCGCTTCCCCGAGCTCTCCTCACGACGCGAGCAGGAGCAGATCCACCAGCTCACCGAGTACTTCCTGGTCGGCAGCTTCGTCAGCTGGCTGGTGGCACTGGGTGCGCTGGCGCTGCTCGTGACCTGACCGAGCCCGCACCGGTCCACTCGCCTCGGCTCAACCGTCCGGCTGACCGGACGTCTCGGGCTCCTGGTCGGGGAGGGTCTCGCCGGCCACCAGCCAAGGGACCAGGGCGGCCAGGCTGACCAGGGCGGTCGCGCCGAAGGCCCACGAGTAGCCGGCCTGGTCGGCGACGATGCCGATCAGGATCGGGCCAACGATGGCGCCGGAGTCCTGAGCCATCTGGAAGGCGGCCAGCACGCTGCCGCCGCTGCGGTCCGAGCCGACCACGTCCGCGACGCTGGCCTGCTGGCCGGGGTTGACCAGCCCGGCACCCAGGCCGGAGACCGCGGAGAGCACGAGCAGCACCAGCAGGTCGCCGCTGAGCCCGATCAGGCCCAGCCCGGCCGCGGTCACCACCAGGCCGGTGAGGACCAGCGGCCGCCGGCCCACCGAGTCGGCGAGGCGACCAGCGACCTGCAAGGTGGCCGCCGTACCGACCGCCGCGACCGCGAGCGCCACCCCGGCCACCCAGGTGCGGTCGTACACCGAGACGGCGAACTGGGGCAGCACCGCGACCCGGACCCCGAAGTTGCACCAGCCGTTCGCGAACCCCGACGCCAGCGCTGCCCGGTACGTCGGGTGGCCCAGCGCCTCGCGCAGCAGCATCGGCGGCCCCTGGGGTCGGTCGACCGAAGGACGCAGGCTCGCGCCGCTCAACCGGATGCCGACGGTCGCGGCGGCCACCACCAGGGCGACGGCGTACACGATGAACGGCAGCCGAAGACCGAACGACGCCAGCAGGCCGCCCAGCACCGGGCCGAGCATGCCGCCGACCAGGAAGGCGCTGGCGTACGCCGAAGAGACCCGGCCGCGGATGCTCGGCGGAGCGAGGCGGACCAGCAGGGCCATCGCCGAGACGGTGAACATCGTCGACCCGATGCCGCCGAGGCCGCGGAAGACCAGCAGTTGCGTGTAGGACTGCGCGAACGCGGTGGCCAGCGACGAGGCCGCGACGACGAGCAGTCCGGCGATGTAGACCGGGCGCTCGCCCAGCCGCGCGATCAGGGCGCCGCCGGCCGGGGCGAAGACCAGGCGGAAGAAGGCGAACGCGGACACGATCACCGAGGCCGCCGCGACGCCGACGTCGAAGCTCCGGGCGTAGGCGGGCAGGACCGGCGCGACCAGGCCGAAGCCGATCGCGATCACGAAGGCCGACCCGATCAGCACCCAGAGCTCTCCCGGGATCGGCAGTCGGGCAGGGGTCCGGCCGGCCGCTCGCTCGGGGACGCTCATGGGGTGGTCGGAGGCGGGGGCACGTGCTGACCCTACGCATGGCCGGAGGGGGTGCGCGGACTGCGGGTCCGAGGCCCCGATGCTCTAGATTTCCCCCCGTGAGTGCCCAAGCCCCGTCGACCGTGATCCTGATCCGCGCGCAGCGGTTCATCCCCAACCACGCCACCGCCGCCGACAACGCCTTCCAGCGCGACGTGCCCGAGGGGCAGTCCGAGGAGGCCACCTCGCTCAAGGCGCTGGCCGAGATGGACGCCGTCGCCCAGGCGCTGCGCGACGCCGGCGTGACCGTGCACGTCTTCGACGACGAGGACCACACCCGACCCGACAGCGTCTTCCCGAACAACTGGCTCTCCACCCACGCCGGGGGCAACATCGCGGTCTACCCGATGTACGCCTCCAACCGTCGCCACGAACGTCGCGCCGACGTACTCGAGATGCTCAAGTCGCAGTACCGGGTCCAGACGATCGTGGACTACTCGGGCCTCGAGCCCGACGGCATCTTCCTCGAGGGCACCGGCGCGATGGTCCTCGACCACGTCTCGCGGGTGGCCTACACCGCGCGCAGCCACCGGGCCGACACCCATGTCCTGGAGCGGTTCTGCACCGACTTCGGCTACGAGCCGATGGCCTTCGACGCGGTCGACTCGGCGGGCGTGCCCGTCTACCACACCAACGTGATCGCCTGCATCGGCACGGACGTCGCGATGATCGCCCTGGAGATGATCCCGGACCTGCAGCGCCGTGCCGAGGTGCGCGAGCGGCTCTCGGTCAACGGCCGCCAGGTCGTCGAGCTGACCGAGGAGCAGATCCGTGAGTTCGCCGGCAACGCCGTCGAGCTGTGCGGGCGTACGCCGGACGGTCGCCGCCGCTACATCATGGCGATGTCCGCACGGGCGCGTCGCAGCCTGCGGCCCGACCAGGTCGCCGTGATCGAGGAGTCCTGCGAGATCGTCGCGATCGACATCCCCACGATCGAGCTCGCCGGTGGATCGGTGCGCTGCATGATCGCCGGCGTGCACCTCGACCGTCGCCGCGCGGCTTACCCCGAGCGCACGGCCGCCGTCGAGGCGATCGACGAGAACCCGCACACGCCCGACGGCCAGGACGTGGCGATGGCGGACGTCGCCGCCGGCTGACGCCTGCTCGCACCCCTCGCGGGGGGTCGATGGTCCCGTCGTACCCCGACCTCTGCCGATTCCCCCTGCCGCTTCCGCGGACGACACTGGGGGCATGGGGAGCCGATGATCGCGACCGTGCCGCCGTCGGCGCACCACGGCCTGGCAGCCCACGAGGTGGTGCTGCTGATGCAGACCGACCTGCACCGCGGGCTGAGTGATCGGGAGGCCGGGGATCGGCTGGCGCGCTTCGGGCCCAATGCCCTGCCGGCCGGTGGGGGAGCCGGCCTGCTGCGTCGCGTGCAGCGGCAGTTCCACCACCCGCTGATCTACGTGCTGCTGGCGTCAGGGGTGATCACCGCAGGGCTCGGGGAGTACGTCGACTCCGCCGTGATCTTCGGCGTGGTCGCGGTCAACGCGGTCGTGGGCTTCATCCAGGAGTCCAAGGCCGAAGCCGCGCTGGAGGGGCTGCGGTCGATGATCCAGACGCTCGGTCGCGTGGTGCGCGACGGTCGGGAGCGCACGGTGCCGTCCGCGGAGCTGGTGCCCGGGGATCTCGTGCTGCTGGCGACCGGCGACAAGGTGCCCGCTGACATGCGGCTCGTGCGGGTCGGGGAGCTCCGGGTGGACGAGTCGGCGTTGACCGGCGAGTCCGCCCCGGTGACCAAGGACGAGGTGGTGCTGCCCGAGCGGCTCGCGGTGGCCGACCGGCGGAACATGGCCTACTCCGGCACGCTCGTCACCGCCGGAGGGGGAGCCGGCATCGTCGTGGCGACCGGCGCGGAGACCCAGCTCGGCGAGATCCACCGGCTCGTGGGCGCCTCCGAGCCGCTGGCGACGCCCCTGACCGAGAAGCTGGGCGAGTTCAGCCGGATCCTGACCGTGGCCATCCTGGGGCTGGCCGCCGCGACGTTCGCGGTGGGACTGCTGCGTGGACAGGGGGCGGCCGAGACCTTCACCGCCGCGATCGCGCTCGCCGTCGGAGCGATCCCCGAGGGGCTGCCCGCGGCGGTCACGATCACGTTGGCGATCGGGGTCTCCCGGATGGCCCGGCGGCGCGCGGTGATCCGACGGTTGCCCGCCGTCGAGACCCTGGGCAGCACCTCGATCATCTGCTCCGACAAGACCGGCACCCTGACCGAGAACCAGATGACCGTGCGCACCATCTGGACGCCCGAGGCCCGGTTCGAGGCGACCGGGTCCGGCTACAGCCCGCAGGGTGCCCTGCTCGACGCCACGGGTGCGCCGGCCACCGGCAGCGACCAGGCACTGCGCTGGTCCCTGCTGGCGGGCGCGGCCTGCACCGACGCCGTCGTGACCGAGGAGGACGGGCGGTGGACGGTCGCCGGCGACCCCACCGAGGGCGCGATGGTCGTGGTGGCCCACAAGGCCGGGTGGGGTTCCGCGGAGGTCGCCGATCTGCTGCCCCGGCGAGCGACGATCCCGTTCAGCTCCGAGCGCCAGTTCATGGCCACCCTGCACAGCGACGGCCCCGAGGACACCGGCGGCACCGGCACCGGCTGGGTGGTGCTGGCCAAGGGCGCCCTCGAGCGGGTGCTGGACCTCTGCGGCACCCAGATGGACACCCGGGGCGAGCTGCGGGCCCTGGATCGGGACGCCGTCCTCCGGGCCGCCGAGGAGCTCGCCGCCGGCGGCCTGCGGGTGCTGGCCACCGCCGTACGACGGGTGGGGCGCCCGGACGACTTCGACGAGACGGGCCTGGTCGGCACGCTGACCCTGACCGGCCTGCAGGCCATGCTCGACCCGCCGCGGGCAGCAGCCACGGCCGCGGTCACGGCCTGCCGCAGCGCCGGGATCGCGGTGAAGATGATCACCGGCGATCACGCCTCCACCGCGACGGCCATCGCTCGGCATGTCGGCCTCCTGGACGGCGACGCCGACGGCGAGGCCGGCCCCGCGTCCGGAGTGGTGCTGACCGGCACCGAGCTGGCGGCCCTGTCGAGCGAGGAGTTCGGGGAGGCGGTGGAGCACGCCCGGGTCTTCGCGCGGGTGTCCCCGGAGCAGAAGTTGCGACTGGTGCAGGCGCTGCAGGCGCGAGGGCACGTGGTCGCGATGACCGGCGACGGTGTCAACGACGCGCCTGCGCTGCGCCAGGCGGGCATCGGCATCGCGATGGGTCGCGTGGGCACGGAGGTGGCCAAGGACGCGGCCGACATGGTGCTCACCGACGACGACTTCGCCACCATCGAGGCCGCGGTCGAGGAGGGCCGTGGCGTCTTCGACAACCTGACGAAGTTCATCACCTGGACCCTGCCCACCAACATCGGCGAGGGCATGGTGATCCTGGTGGCGATCATGCTGGGCGCCTCGCTGCCGATCCTCCCGACCCAAATCCTGTGGATCAACATGACCAGCGCGGTCGCCCTCGGCCTGATGCTCGCCTTCGAGCCGAAGGAGGAGGGGATCATGACCAGGCCGCCCCGTGACCCCGGTCAGGCGCTGCTCACCGGCGGCCTGATGGTGCGGATCCTGCTGGTCTCCACGCTCCTGGTGGCCGGCTCCTGGTGGCTGTTCCAGTGGGAGCTGGCCCACGGTGCCGCCCTGCCCGAGGCTCGCACCGCGGCCCTCAACCTCTTCGTGGTGGTCGAGGCGTTCTACCTCTTCAGCTGTCGCTCGTTGACCCGCTCGGCCTGGCAGATCGGCCTGTTCTCGAACCGCTGGATCGTGGTGGGAGTGAGCGTGCAGGCGATAGGCCAGCTGGCCATTACCTACCTGCCCGCGATGAACGCCACCTTCGACACCGCCCCCATCGGCCTCGACGTGTGGCTGCGGATCCTGGCGATCGCGCTCGTCTCGAGCCTGGTCGTGGGGGTGGACAAGCGCCTGCGGCGCCCGGTCGGATCGGAGGGAAGTCGATGAAGGCAGTCGTCCAGGACAGGTACGGGCCGCCCGACGTGCTGCGCGTCGAGGAGGTCCCGCTGCCGTTGCCCGGCCCCGGCCAGGTGCGGGTGAAGGTGGTGGCGACCTCGGTCAACCTCAGCGACTGGGAGAGCCTGCGCGGATCACCCGCCTACGCGCGGCTGGGCGGACTGCGCTCCCCGGCCTGCCGGACCCTCGGCTCGGACCTGTCCGGAGTCGTCGACGAGGTCGGGGACGGGGTGACCCGCTTCCGGCGAGGCGACGAGGTCTACGGCGACAACCTCGCCCTGAAGGGCGGCTTCGCCGAGCAGGCGCTGGTGGCGGAGTCCGCCCTGGCCACCAAGCCGAGCGGGCTCACGTTCGTCGAGGCCTCCACGATCCCGCAGTCCGGGGCGATCGCCTGGCAGGGCCTGCGCGGGGTCGTGGCCGGGAGCCGGGTCCTGGTCAACGGAGCCGGCGGAGGGTCGGGCTTCTTCGCCGTCCAGCTCGCCGCGCGGCTCGGCGCCCACGTCACGGGCGTCGACAACGCCGCCAAGCAGGAGTTCATGCGGTCCGCGGGCGCGCACGAGGTCATCGACCACGAGCGGCACGACTTCACTCGAACCGCCCACCCGTACGACCTGGTCCTGGACCTGGTGGCTTACCGCTCGGTGCGCGACTACCGACGTGCCCTGGCCCCGGGCGGCACCTGTCGGTGCGTGGGCGGGTCGGTGAGCACCCTCCTGCGGGTACTGACGGTGGGGACGCTGGTCGGGCGGCTGCGTGGACGCTCGATCGGGGTGCTCGCCGTGCAGGAGGGGCCGGAGCACTTCGCGCCGCTGGCTGCCCTGTGTGCCGCGGGGGAGGTGCGCACGCACGTCGACCGGACGTTCACCCTCGACGAGGTGCCGGAGGCGCTTGCCCACGTGGGTGAGGGACGGGCGCTGGGGAAGGTGGTCGTCACCCCCTGACCGGACCGCGGGTCGGCCCGGTGCACGGCCGCGGTTGGTGATCGCGCGATCCCGTCCTACGCTCTTCCACAGATCATTGGAGGAATGGTGGACGAAGCGGAACGACGTACTCGGGTCTTCGACGAGCTCGCGGTCGTGGGCATGGCCTTCGGCAGCGCCAAGCGACTGGAGCTGGTGGACCTGCTGGCCCAGGGCGAGCGCACGGTCGACGGGCTGGCCCGGGCAGCCGACATGGGCCTCACCACGGTCTCGGCGCACCTGCAGGTGCTGAAGCTGGCCAACCTCGTGCGCACCCGCCGCGAGGGCACCAAGGTGCACTACCGGCTCGCTGGCGACGACGTCGCCGCGCTGTACGACGCGATGCGCACCGTCGCCCGGGAGCGCTCGGCCGACGTGGGCCGGGCGCTGGAGGCGTACCTGAACCTGCCCGGCTCGGGCGACGTCAGCCTGGTCACCCGCGAGGAGCTGACCCGGCTGCTGGCGAACGACGAGATCACCCTGCTCGACGTCCGGCCCGAGGAGGAGTTCCTCGCCGGGCACATCCCGGGGGCGCGCAGCGTCCCGCTGGGCTCGCTGACCGCGCTGGCGGCCGAGCTGCGCGACGCTCCCGAGGTGGTGGCCTACTGCCGCGGCAGCTTCTGCGTGATGGCGCACGACGCCGTGCGCGTCCTGGGCGCGGAGGGCGTGGCGGCCCGACGACTCGAGGACGGCATGCTGGAGTGGCGCACGCACGGCCACCCCGTCGAGGTGGGCGCCTCGTGAGCGTCCTACGCGCCTCGGGCCTGAGCGCCGTTGCCGCCTGGCCGCTGCGGCGCTGGGTGGCCGCGGCCGGCGCAGCGCTCGCGTTCGTCCTGGTGGTCGCCCTGCCCACCGACCTGATCGAGAACCCCGTCTTCGGCCGCCAGATCCCGCCGACCTGGTGGGCGATGCCCTCGCTCGTCGTCTCCTCGGTGCTCGGCGGCCTCCTCGTCGCGACCTACGTCGCCGCACCGGCGCAGCCGGACGTCACCGTGACCCGGCGCGGTGGCTGGGCCGGCGCCTGGCTGACCTACTTCGCGGTCGGCTGCCCGGTCTGCAACAAGCTGGTGCTGCTCGCCCTGGGCAGCGCCGGTGCGATCACCTGGTTCGAGCCGGTCCAGCCGGTGCTCCAGGCCCTCGCCATCGCCCTGCTCGCCTGGGCGCTGCGCCGCCGGCTCCTCGGCGAGCTGTCCTGCCCGACCACCACTCTCGGAGATGTTGCCCGTGTCTGATCGACGCAAGAGCCCCCTGATTCCCCTCGCCATCGCTGCCGTCGCCGTGATCGCGTTGATCGCCACCCTCGTCGGTGCCGCCGGGAACGACGACCCCGACAACGCCGCCGACCGCGGCGCTTCGTCCTCCAGCCGGGCCGACGACTCCGGTCGAGCGCCGGACGACACCTGGGAGCAGCTGGTGCGCCGCGAGCCGGGCGACCCGATGGCGCTGGGCGAGGTGGACGCCCCCGTGGTGATGCTCGCCTACTCGGAGTTCCAGTGCCCGTTCTGCGGCAAGTTCGCCCGGGACACCGCGCCCACGCTGATCGAGGAGTACGTCGAGGACGGCACGCTCCGCATCGAGTGGCGCGACTTCCCCTACCTCGGACCGCAGTCGACGACCGCTGCCCAGGCCGGGCGTGCCGCGGCCGCCCAGGACAGCTTCTGGGCCTTCCACGACGAGCTGTACGACCACCAGCTGCCGCCCAACTCCGGCGGTCTCGACGAGGACTACCTGGCCGGGATCGCGGCCGAGATCGGACTCGACGTCGAGCAGTTCCGCACGGACCTGACCTCGGCGGCCGCCGAGCAGGCCGTCGCCCGGGACTTCGCCCAGGGCCAGGCCATCGGGGTCACCGGCACCCCGGCGTTCGTGATCAACGGGGTCCCGGTGATGGGCGCCCAGCCCACCGAGGTCTTCGAGCAGGCCATCGAGCAGGCGGCGGCGGAAGCGGACCGATGAGCGACGTGGGAGTGCTGGCGGCCTTCGCCGCCGGTGTCCTCGCCCTGCTCTCGCCGTGCAGCGCGCTGCTGCTCCCGTCGTTCTTCGCGATGGCCTTCACCAGCCCGCGCGCCCTGGTCGCCCGGACGCTCGTCTTCTACCTCGGGCTGCTGCTGACCCTGGTGCCGCTCGGCACCGGGGCCGGCGCGGCCTCGGCGATCTTCTACGGCCATCGCCCGCTGCTGATCGGCATCGCCGGCTGGATGATCATCGGGTTCGGCGTGCTCCAGCTGCTGGGCAAGGGGTTCACGATCCCGTTCTCGCAGCGGCTCAACACCGCCGTGGCCGCCCGGGGCGGCGACGGTTGGGCCTCGACCCTGATGCTCGGCGCCGTCTACGGACTGGCCGGCTTCTGCTCCGGGCCGGTGCTCGGCGCGATCCTCACCGTCGCCGCCACCCAGGAGTCGCCCTGGCAGGGCGGAGGGCTGCTCGCCGTCTACGCGCTCGGGATGGCCGCGCCGCTGCTGGTGCTTGCCGGGCTGTGGGACCGCTACGACCTCGGCAGCCGGCGCTGGCTGCGGGGCCGCACGGTCGCGCTGGGGCGCCTGCGGGTGCATACGGTCTCGCTGGTCTCCGGGCTGCTGTTCGTGGGCATCGGTGTGCTCTTCCTGCGCTACGACGGCACCGCCGGGCTCACCGGCTCGCTCGGCGCCGGGGACCTGACCGATCTCGAGTTCAGCGCCCAGCAGGCCGTCACCCAGTGGACCGCCGGGGTGCCTGCCTGGGCAGTGCTGCTCGTGGTCGCCCTCGTCGCGGCGTACGTCGCCTGGCGCCGCAGCGGCGCGGGGACGAACCACGCGGACGCGGAGGCCGGGAAGACGACGCAGCGGGTGCCAGACTGAGCGGCGTGCCGCCTCGTGCCCTCTCGGGTCCCCTCGCCGTCCCCGCGCTCACCCTCGCCGTCGTCCTCGCCCTCGGGCTGGTCGGCTGCCGTGCCGGCGGGGGCGACCCCGTCGTGGACTCGGTGCTGCCCGCGGGCGAGCGCGTCGTCCCGGCCGGCCCGGCGTACCTGGCCCAGGAGCTCAAGGCGCGGGCCTTCCACTGGAGCGTGGTGGTCGGTGGCGAGTCGCGCGAACTCGGTCGTCTCGACGACGCGACCTGGCTCGCGGACGGCCGGGTCCTGGCTCGCCCCAGCGGCAGTCGGCTCCAGGTGATCGACCCGGTCACCGGCGAGGTCGAGGCCGAGCGCCGCATCAACGGCCAGTGGGGGGTGACTCCCGAGGCGATCACCGTGCGCCACGATCGCCGCAACCGGATCGTCGTCCTCGCCACCGACCTGACCAGGCCGCGCACCATCGACGTGCCGGACAGCGCGGTCGAGACCGACCAGCTCGAGGAGGACACCGCGGAGCTGTCGCTCCACCACGCGGCGTACACCCTCGCCGGCGTGACCTGGGTGCAGTGGGGCATCAACAGTGAGGACGACACCCGGACCGACCACGGCGTGCTGCGCATCGAGGACGGTGTGCCGACGGAGGTGCTGCGCGACGAGCCGGTGGTCTCCCTGCTCCCGAGCCGGGACGGCGCCGCGTTGCTGGTCCTGATGCAGGACAACGGGGAGGACCAGAGCTGTGGCGGCTGCGTGGTCGAGCAGACCATCGTCGAGCTCGATCCGGCGACGGGAGAGGTCGCGGCCGAGTACGGCATGCCGGACGGCTACGAACGCTCCTGGCGGGTCGAGACCCTCGACAAGATCGGCTCCGAGGTCGTGGCGCGATTCGTGATCGGCGAGGCCGAGGAGGCCGGCGACCCGGGGGTCGCCCGCCAGACCTGGACCTACGACGGCGATTGGACGCAGCTGGGTCGGCTGGACGAGGTGCGCACCTGGTGGCAGCCGGGCGGACGCCTGGAGTGGCAGCAGCGCGACACGCTGCGCGACGAGGGCGAGCTCGCGGCGATGCGGCTCAGCTGGCTGCCGCGGCGGGGAGCGCCGGTGGAGCTCTACGGCGAGAGTCGCCCGTGCCGCGAGCGTGAGGGCGTGGAGCGCTGCCCGCTGATCGTGGCGCCCGGCGGGCTGCTCCCCGCGGGGTGAGCCGTGGGCCCCGGCCCCGTCACCAGACGAGGAGGGCCCAGACCGTCTTTCCGTCGAGCTCCGTGCGGACGCCCCACTGCTCGGCCAGTGCGTCGACCAGCTGCAGTCCACGGCCTCCGGTCGAGTCCGGCCCCGGGGTGGTGAGCCGGGGCATTCGGTGGCCGTGGTCGAAGACCTCCACTCGCAGGGACCGCTCGGCGAGCTCCAGCCGGATCCGGATCGGCCCGTCGCCCTGACGCACGGCGTTGGAGACCAGCTCGGAGACCAGGTGCAGCGTGCTGTCGACCGGGTCGGCGGGCACGGGCAGGGCACCCAGCCAGCCGCGCGCCCACCACCGTGCCAGCGGCACCGACATGGGCTGGGCCGGCAACGAGCGCTCGACCTCGTGGCGCAGGTCGAGGCTGTTCGACGGGATGCGGGCGGCCAGGACGGCCACGTCGTCGCCGCGGTTTCCGGCCGGGATCAGCTCGAGGGCGGCGTCGAGGACAGCGCCCGGGGAGGCGCCCGTCGGCAGCGCTGCCAGGGTCGTGTGCAGCTGGTGGACGCCCTCGTCGATGTCCCACGTGCGGGTCTCGACCAGGCCGTCGGTGTAGAGGAGCAGGACCGCATCCTGGGAGAGCTGGGTGCTGCGCTCGTCCCAGCACTCGCCGATGCCCAGGGGAGGGCCGGTCTCGACGTCGACGAGGCACACCTCGGTGCCGGTCGGGGTCGAGACGAGGACGGCGGGCGGCAGGTGGCCGGCGCAGGCGACGGTGAGCAGCTGCGCGCGGACGTCCACGTGGACCACCAGAGCGGTGGCCAGCAGCTCGGTGTCGAGCCGGTCGAGGTAGTCGGCCGTGCGGGCCAGGACACTCGCGGGGGAGTGCCCCTCGCAGGCGGCGGCCCGGACGACGGTGCGGAGCTGACCCATCAGGGCGGCTGCCTGGACGTCGTGGCCCTGGACGTCGCCCACGACGAGGAAGAGACCTTCGTCGACCGCCACTGCGTCGAACCAGTCACCGCCCACGTGCACCCCGGGGTCGCCGGTCCGGTAGCGCGCGGCGATCTGGACGTCGCCGATCCGGGTGGGCACCTCCGGCAGCAGGCTGCGCTGGAAGGCCAGCGCCAGGGTCCGCTCGGCGGCGAGCTCGCGTTCACGTTCCTCGTCGAGCAGGCTGCGCTCCAGCGCCAGCGAGACGGTGCGGACCAGGACGTCGATCAGGGCCCGGTCCTTCGGGGTCGGCGCGGACGGCAGGGGGTAGTACATGGCGAAGGTGCCGAGCAGGCGGCCGCCCACCCCGAAGATCGGGGTCGACCAGCAGGAGCGGAGGCCGGCGGCGAGGGCGAGATCCTTGAAGTTCTCCCAGAGCGGGTCGTGGGCGATGTCCTCGACGATGACCTGGCGCCGTCGGAAGGCAGCGGTACCGCAGGATCCCACGGCCGGACCGATCTCGACGCCGTCGATCGCCCGGCAGTAGTCCTCCGGGAGGCTCGGTGCGGCTCCGTGCGTGAGGTGGCGCCCCTCGTCGTCGAGGAGGAGCACGGAGGCCAGCAGCCCGGTGGTGGAGACCCGTTCGACCACGCGCAGCAGGGCGTCGAGGGCCAGCCCGATCGGTGAGCCGGCCACCACCCCGGAGAGCAGGTCGAGCTGGGCGGTGAGCAGCTGGGCGTCCCGGCCCTCGCCCTCACGCAGCCGGGGCAGGGTGAGGTTCACGCCGACCCCGTCCGGGTCGAGGTCGCAAGGGGTGGGTCGGCGGGGGGCCCGAGTCGTCCGCTCGGCGCAGCAGTCACGTCGCGCATGCTAGCCCTGTGGGCGAGTTTGGACGATGCTGTCCGTGGTCGTCGCGCGCCGGAGCGTAACCAATCCGGACCAGACCAGTTGCTGTCCATGACAACACCCGTGGGGCGAGTCCCTCCACTCGTCGTTTGCCTCGGTCCTCCGCCTACCCCCTGGAGAATCCCGCATGTTGCTTCGTCTGTCCCTCGTGGCAGCCTCCCTGGTGCTCGCCGCAGCAGGCCTGGCCGCCCCCACCGCCGCGAGTCCCGGGGACGACTACGTCGGCCCCTACTTCGGTGACAAGAACCTGCCCCCCGGCTGCATCAAGGACATGGGTCGGGACAACCCCGACAACATCTGCTACCACGGCAAGCTCGGACTGAACGCCCTGGACTCCCCGATCATCGACGTGGCCGTGCTGGTCCCGGCGTCGCCGACCGCCGAGCGTGACCTGCGGATCCTGCGTCAGGCCGTCGAGGCCTGGGAGGGGGGCATCGAGTACCTCTCCGACGAGATGGGTCTCGACTGGCTCCGCGACGGGGTGAAGTTCCACATCAGCCCGGACATCGTCAGCCTCACCGAGGGTGAGGAGCCGAGCACCTACCCGCTCTACGACCCGGAGATCGTGGTCATCGCGACCAACCCGGCCGGCGGGATCGGGATCGGCATCGACCCCGTCTACCTCACCGACGCGCTCGGCATCTTCGACGAGAACGGGGTGCCCTGCCACAACATCCAGAACCCCTTCTCCCTGGACACCTGGGAGGGGATGCCCGGCTACGACGGTCACCACGGTGACGGCGGCGGCTACTACGTCGAGGACTGCGGCGGAGCCGGCGGCAACGTCTGCTTCTCCGTCAACGGAGCGATCGACCCGGTGCCCGGCACGACCGACACGTTCGGGCTCTTCGACCTGGTCCTGCACGAGACCGGTCACTGCCTGACCCTGGGTCACGTCGGCGACGGCGCCGAGGGCGACTGGGGCCCGGTGCCGACCACCGACATCATGGCCTACAGCGCCGACCCGGCCGGCCAGAACAAGTGCGTCTCCACGCTCAACGTCGAGGGCTTCGCCACCCGGATGAGCCAGTACCTCGACGTCAACGGTGACGGCGCCGTGACCGAGGACGACCACCTCCACCCCAACGACGTGGCCGGCGACGGCTCGAACTCGTTCCAGGTCCAGCACCCGGACGACCACCACTACGCCTCCTCCACCGGATCGGTGTGGGACTGCCCGCAGCCCGACCTGGGTGCGGTGCCCGGTGAGCGCACGGACTGGACCCCGGACCCGGTCGCGACCAGCACGCCGACGATGTCGATCAGCACGCCCGCCCACGGCCACGAGACCGACGACGGTCACGTGCACGTGGCGGGCACGGTCGAGCGGATCCCGCTCGACGCCGGCCCGACCTCGACGACGGCCTCGCACGACGACCCCGAGGGTGACTCGCTGACTCCGGTGACCGACCTGCAGAACCTGCAGGTCGAGGTGACCGATCTCGATGTCGTCGCCACCGTCAAGGTCAGCGAACTGTGGCCCGAGGGCCTGGTCGCGCTGCCGAAGTACGGCGTCAGCATCGGCGGTCGTGAGATCGAGTCGACGATCCCCGACCCGCGCAGCTCCGCCGACGTCGTCACCTACGACCGCTCGATGGAGACGCACCTGCCCAGCGAGTGGTCCGAGTGGGACGCGGTCGCCGACACCGTGACCTTCCGCATCCCGCGCAGCTACCTCGCCGGTGCCAAGGTCACGGCGCCGTACGACGTCTTCGCCCTCACCAGCTACCGCGCGCCCACGAACATGTGGACCGTGATCGCCGATGACCGGGCGCCGGACGCCGGCGCGGTCGACGTGGCGGCACCGGCCGGCACCGACGGCACCACCACTCGGTCCGCCACGCCGACCCGCACCAGCCGTGGTTCGACCGCGGCCGGTCTGCTCGGCACGACCGGACTCCAGCAGCCCGAGGGCAACTCGTTCACGGTCACCGACAGCACCCTGGGCGAGACCGGGGGAGCCGGTCACCGGTTCACCCTGGACGTGCCCGAGAAGAGCACCGTGGAACTGCTGCTCTCCTGGGCGGACCCGAGCGACCTCGACCTGTACGTCACCGGTGCTGCCCAGGGCCAGGCCGCCTCGGCGGCGCAGCCGGAGCGACTCGTGCTCGAGGACGTGCAGGGCACGCTCAACATCCACGTCGATCCGTACCTGATCGTCGGAGTGCCGTCGACGGAGTACACCCTCGAGGCCACGATCGTGACCTCCGGCGGCGGGGGAGAGGGGGTCGACACCGATGGTGACGGCGTCCTGGACAGCGCCGACGCCTGCCCGACCGTGGCCGGCCCGGCGCCGGGCGGGTGCCCGGTGCCCTCGAACGAGACCGTGACGGTCTTCGTCGACGGTGTCGAGGTGGCCAGTGAGAAGGTCGAGGCCAGCCACGGCCCGGACACGTTCGCGATCGACATCACCGTGCCCGTGGGCAGCCACGAGCTGCGTACGGTGTGGACCCAGCGGAACAAGGTGCTGGCCACCGACGTCCGCACGGTCGTGCACGGGGCGGCTGGCGTGGACCGGGACTCCGACGGCGTCCCGGACGACCGCGACAACTGCGTGAAGGTGCCGAACCCGGACCAGGCCGATCTGGACGGTGACGGCGAGGGCGATGCCTGCGACAAGGACATCGACGGGGACGGGCACTCCAACGCCAAGGAGCGGGCCCACGGCACGGATCCCTACGACGCCACGTCGTACCCGCAGAAGGGCAAGAAGGGCACCCCGTAGTCCGCTGGCCTGAGTCAGCCCCCGACCCGCCCGGCAGCACGCCGGGGGAGTCGGGGGCCGCTCTGCGTCCGGAGCTCGACGTCGGCGCGGTCGGGCGCGGCCCCGGCACGTGGTTCGAGCAGCTCAGAGAACGACGACGGCCGACCCTGAGAGTCGATCGGCGGCCAGGTCCGCCAGCGCGTCCGCCGTACGCTCGAACGGGTAGCGCGTCACCCGCGCACGGACACCGAGCCGGGCCGCCAGCCGGAGCAGCTCCTCGCCGTCGCGCCGCGTGTTCGACGTGACGGTGCGCAGGTCGCGCTCCTGGAAGAGGTGCTGCTGGTGGTTCAGCGACGGCACGTCGCTCAGGTGGATGCCGGCCAGGGCCAGCGTGCCGCCCCGGTCCAGGGCGGCCAGCGCGGGCGGGACCAGGTCGCCGGCCGGAGCGAAGACGATGGCTGAGTCGAGCAGCCGCGGGGGGCTCTCGTGGGCGGAGCCCACCCAGGTGGCGCCCATCTCGCGTGCCAGCGCACGGTTGGCCTCGCCACGGGTCATCACGTAGACGTCGGCACCCTGGGCGCGGGCGATCTGCGCCGTGAGGTGCCCGCTGGAGCCGAAGCCGTAGATCCCGAGCCGACCCCCGGGAGGGAGCAGTGCCCGGCGCAGTGCCCGGTAGCCGATGATTCCGGCGCACAGCAGGGGAGCCGCCGCGATGTCGTCGTACTCCTTGGGAAGACGGTAGGCGAAGGAGGCGGGCGCCACGGCGTACTCGGCGAACCCTCCGTCGACGTCCCAGCCGGTGTAGAGCGACGCGGGGCACAGGTTCTCGGCACCGCGACGGCACCACCGGCACGCACCACAGGTGCCCCGGAGCCAGGCGATCCCCACCCGCTGGCCGACGTCGAACCGGCCCGTGGCCGCATCCGGGATCGCGACCCGCCCGACCACCTGGTGGCCGGGGACCACCCCCGGTCGACGGGGCTCGAGGTCGCCCTCGACGAGGTGGAGGTCCGTACGACACAGTCCGCAGGCCGTGACGCGGACGAGGATCTCGTCGGGTCGGGGAGTCGGACGCTCGCGCGGCTGCAGGGTCAGGCGCCGGTGCGACGCCGGTGCGGGGGCGTCGGCAGACCAGACCTGCATGGTCGCCACCCCGCTCAGTCCTCCATCTCGGGCAGCCAGGCCCCCGCGCGGGCGGCGGCGTTGAGGCGGGCCCGGTGCAGGAGGGCGGCCTGTGCCGCCGTGCGGTGGGAGTTGTCCCCGGCCCAGGCGCGCAGCACGGGTGCCTGCAGGGCGCGTCCGAAGGAGTAGCTCAGCTCCCAGGGCTCGTGGCCACGGCGGTTGATCTGGTCGAGTCGCGCGGTGGCCTCCTGGTCGCTCTGGCCCCCGGAGAGGAAGAGGATGCCGGGTACGGCGGCCGGCACCGTGCGGCGCAGCGTGGTCAGGGTGGCGTCCGCGATCTCCTCGTCACTGGCCGGAGTGCGGCAGGTGGTCCCCGGCAGCACGATGTTGGGCTTGAGCAGGGTGGCCTCGAGGATCACGTGCTGGCGGGCCAGCTGGTCGTAGACGCAGTGCAGGACGGCCTCGGTGACCCGGGCGCACTCGTCGAGGTCGTGGGCGCCGTCCATCAGCACCTCGGGCTCCACGATCGGGGTCAGCCCTACCTCCTGGCAGAGCGCGGCGTAGCGGGCCAGCGCATGCGCGTTCGCCTCGATGCAGGCCGTCGTCGGTCGACCGTCGCCGATCCGGAGCACGGCCCGCCACTTCGCGAACCGGGCTCCCATCGCGTCGTACTCGACGAGGCGCTCGCGCAGCCGGTCCAGGCCCTCGGTGACGACCTCGTCTGGCGAGCCGGCCAGCGGGCGGATGCCCAGGTCGACCTTGATCCCCGGCACGATGCCGCGATCGCTGAGGAGCCGGGCGAACGGCTTGCCGTCGCGGGTCTGCTGCCGGATGGTCTCGTCGAAGAGGATCACCCCACCGACGAACTCCTCCAGGCCCGGGGTGCTGAGCAGGATCTCGCGGTAGCTCCGCCTGGTCTCCTCGGTGGAGTCGACACGGACGGCGGCGAGCCGCTTGGCCATCGTGGGGGAGCTCTCGTCGGCGGCCAGGATGCCGCGGCCCTCCCGGGTCACCGCTTGGGCGGTGCGGATCATCGACGTGATGCTCACGTTCATCGGTCTGGTCATCCTCTGCTGCTCACGGGTCGTACAACATCGAGGGCTGGAGCACGGCGCGCCCGGCGATCTCCCCGGCCCTCAGTTGGCGGTAGACCTCGGGGCCGTCCTCCAGCGGGTGGGGGTGGACCTCGGCCGCGATGAGCTTGCGGGCGGCGAGCTCCAGCACCTCGCCGAGCTCGTGGCGGGTCCCCCAGTAGGTGGTCTGGATGCTGACCTCGTAGGCCTGGCTGAAGAACGAGACCGGCAGGGTGCCACCGGCGATGCCCACGATGGTGAGGTCGCCCAGCGAGCGGGTCATGCCCGCCGCGTCGGCCAGGGTGCTGTCCGAGCCGACGAGGTCGAGGACCAGGTCGGCGCCTCTGCCACGGGTGTGCTCGCGAATCGTGGCCACCAGCTCCTCGCCCGGCTCGAGCGCGACGTCGGCACCGACCGAGAGGGCGAGGTCGCGCGCCGCCTTGAGCGGGTCGACGACGATGACGGCTGCCGACGACATCACCTTGAGGATCTGCACCGCCATGTGGCCGAGCCCACCGGCGCCGATCACCACGGCCGTGGCGTCCGGGGTCAGTTTGGCAAGCGACCGCTTGATCGCGTGGTACGGCGTCAGGCCGGCGTCGGTCAGCGGGGCGGCGTGGACAGGGTCCAGGCCGTCCGGCAGCGGCACCAGGAACCGGGAGTCGTGGACCAGCATGAAGTCGGCCATCCCGCCGTCGAGGCCCAGCCCGCCGCCGCCTCCCGGGACCGGGGCCTCGGCGAGGTTCTCGCAGTAGATCTCGACGCCGTCGCGACATCGAGCGCAGGTGCCACAGCCCCACGCGCCGGTGACGGCGACCGGCTGACCGGGCTCGAAGCCGTGGACCCCGGCGCCCACCCGGTGCACCCAGCCGGCGTTCTCGTGGCCGAGGGTGAACGGCGGCTCCCAGGGCAGCTGTCCGGACTCGAAGTCGGACATCAGGTGCAGGTCGGAGTGGCAGACCCCGGCTCCGCCCACCTGGATGACGACCTGGCCCGGCCCCGGCTCGGGCTCGGGGACCTCACTCAGGACCGGCTTGCTGTGCCAGCCCGGCA
>NZ_JBFIKK010000040.1:0-23917 GCF_041600255.1 Nocardioides sp.
AGGTGGAGATGGGTCCGTTCGCCACCCCCTCCCCGCCGCAGCCGGCCCCGGCAGTCCTCTCCGGGCCGGGGGCCGTGGCCCTCGAGCCCGGTCGGAACAGCGACATCACCTTCTCGCTGAACCTGCCGCGCCGACCCACCCCGCTCGACACCTACTTCCTCCTGGACACGTCCAACAGCTTCGAGCCTGACCTCCAGCAACTGGCCGACGGTCTCGCAGACGTGGTGCGCGGTCTCAGTGCGGACGGCATCGACGCCTGGTTCGGGGTCGGCGAGCTCGGCACCCGAGATGCTCGGCGGTACCGACGTTTCGCGGACCTCGCACCGCCGGGCATCGAGTTGCAGCGCGGCTTCGAGCGCCTGCGGACCGGCGGCAGTGTCGAGTCGCACCTCATCGCCCTGCACCAGACCGCCACCGGGTCCGGTGTGGTCGGGCTCAGCGGGCCCGCGGTCGCCCCCGGCCAGGCGCCCACCTGGCGGGAGCATTCGCTGCGCACCGTTCTGGTGGTCACCGATGTCGAGTACGGCGACGAGAGCGACCCGGAAGCGCCTGGTCGTGGGGCGGTCTACGACGCTCTCCTGGCCCAGGGCATCCAGGTGATCGCGCTGGAGGTCGTCCGAGAGGGGGGTGACGACGGGGTCCCCGGTGGGTACGCGGCCGTGGAGGCCGCGGATGCTGCCTCGACCACGGCGCCCACCCCGGCTCGCCGCGATCTCGAGGAGCTTGCCGCCGCCACCGGCTCGTTCGCGCCGGCCGGGGGTGTCGACTGCCGCGGCAACGGGACGGTCGAGATCGCGGAGGGCGACCCGATGGTGTGCACCACCACGGAGCTCCATCTGGCCGACACCTCGACCCTCGTCGGTGTGCTCGGCCGGGTGCTCAGCGCTCAGGTCGACCGGCAGCCCGTGCGTCTGCGTCTGCGCGGCGACGTCGCCGTCTCCGCGGCAGCCCCCGCTCGGTGGACCCACCCGGCAGTGGACGTGAAGCGGGGGGACCAGGCGCTGGACTTCACCGGGTCCCTGCGCTGCGCCGAGGACCAGTCGGGTGAGCTGCTTCCCCTCCGTGTCGACGCCTTGGTCGGCGCCCGGACGGTGGCCTCCACGACCGTCCAGGTCAGCTGCGGGTCGATCGCCCCGGAGGACCTCTCGGGCAGCCGCCCGCCCACCGAACCGGGCATCACGGGGCAGCCCGCGGTCCCCGTGCCGGCCACCGGGCCAGCCCCGCAGGCAGCGGGCCTGATTCCGGTGCCGCCGCCGCCCGGCCTCGCACCCATCGGCGGGACCGCTCCCGCGGTCGGCTCCGCCCCGGCCCCGGCCCCGGGTACGGCGCCCGCTCCCGGCGCCGCGACGTCGCCGGCCGGCCTCGCGGCGACCGCTGCGGAGCGGGCGCAGGACGGAGAGCCGGCCCTCGCCCACGCCGCCCTGCAGATGACGGCCGTTCGCCGGCCGTCGACGACGGACCCGAGCTGGACCCTGTGGGGCGCGGCGATCCTCACCGGTGCAGCCGCCGGCGCCCGACTGCATCGCCACCGACAACCGAAGACCCGAACGATGAGGAACCCTCCACGATGATCGACACCCTCGAGAAGCAGGCCGCGTCCTCGGTCGACGCCCAGGCCCAGGAGCGGCTCGTGCTCCGCCCGCGCCAACCCGGCTGGACGCTCCGCGGCCTGGAGGCCGCACGGCTCGGACTGGCGTCGCTGTCGCCGCGGGCGTGGCTGCTCGGTGCCCTGGTCGCGCTGTTCGCGCTGTTCCTGGGGAGCCTGCTCCACCTCGGGGCCGACACCGAGGGCCGGGAGCTCAGCCTCGACCAGCTGGCCGAGCTCGCCCGGGCGGGCGACGTCGAGCGCGCCACCTTCCTGGACCAGGATGCTCGGATCGCCGGACGGCTCGCGCCCGGCGACGAGACGTTCTGGGTGGCCTACCCCGCGAGCGACTCCGCCACGGGCGTGCTGCTGCACCAGCTCACCGAGGCAGGCGCCGAGGTGTCCGTCGACGGCCAGCCCGACAAGGCCGCCGTCCGGGTGATCGCCACCGGTCTGCTGCCGCTGATGATCCTCGCCGCCCTGTTCGGACTCTTCTTCGTCGGCGGAGCGGGCAGCCGGGGCAGCGACATCAAGAGCTTCGGCACGCTGGGCAAACGGAACCGGGGACGCGCCACCCCGCCCGAGGTGAAGTTCGACGACGTTGCCGGCGCCGACGAGGCCGTCGCGGAGCTCAGGGAGGTCGTGGAGTACCTGCACGACCCCGCCAAGTACGCCCGGCTCGGCGCCAGCCCCCCCAAGGGCGTGCTGCTGTTCGGACCGCCGGGAACGGGCAAGACGCTGATCGCTCGTGCGACCGCGGGGGAGGCCGGCGTCCCGTTCTTCTCGGTTGCCGGTGCCGAGTTCGTCGAGTCCTTGGTCGGCGTCGGGGCGGCCCGCATCCGTGACCTCTTCGCCGCCGTACGCGAGGTCGCGCCCGCCATCGTGTTCATCGACGAGCTCGACGCGGCCGGACGCCGCCGGGGTGGCGCCGACAGCGGCGGATCCGAGGAGCGTGAGCAGACCCTGAACCAGCTCTTGGTGGAGTTGGACGGGTTCGCCGCTTCCTCGGGAGTGGTGGTGATGGGGGCGACCAACCGTCCCGACATCCTCGACCCGGCGCTGCTGCGCCCGGGGCGGTTCGATCGCCACGTCACGGTCGACGAACCCGACATCTCCGGTCGGCACCGGATCCTGGAGCTGCACAGCCGCAACAAGCCGCTCGCAGCCGAGGTCGACCTGCTCCAGATCGCCCGCCGTACCCCCGGCTTCACCGGCGCGGATCTCGCCAACGTCGTCAACGAGGCGGCCCTGCTGGCGATCCGTGAGGGACGGGCGAACGTGGCGATGGGGGAGTTCGTGGAGGCGATCGAGCGCGTCCTGGGCGGACCGCGGCGGCGAGGGCGCATCCTCAGTGAGGACATGCGTCGGCGCATCGCGACGCACGAGGCGGGGCACGCGATCGTCGCCACCGTGGTCGGTGAGGACGTACATCGGGTCTCGGTGGTCGCGCGTGGCTCGGGTCTCGGAGCCGTGGCGCTGGGAGGCGCCGAGGACGCGGCGCTGATGACCTCGGACCAGCTGTTCTCGCGGCTGGTGGCGACGGTGTCCGGACCCTGCGCCGAGGAGCTCGCCTTCGGCACCCCGTCGACCGGCAGCGAAGGCGACCTCCACCGGGCGACGACGCTCGCGCGCGACATGGTCGTCCGGTACGGGATGAGCGACGAGGTGGGCCGGGTGCGCCTCGTGGGCTCCGCCAGCGACACCTACCTGGGCGGCGAGGCCTCGACGGGCGAGCTGTCCGACGAGCTCCGTCGACGAGTCGAGACGGCGACCTCGCGCCTGATCCAGGAGGCCTTCGACCGGGCCACCGCCGTCCTCGAGGCCCACCGGAGGCTCCTGGAGGAGATGGTGTCCTGCTTGATCGTCGAGGAGGCGCTTGAGGGTGTCGCCCTCGAGCGCTATCTCGGTCGCCTCAGCCCCGGTCGGTGAACCGGGGGTCGATCAGTGTCCGTGCCCGTCCTCAGGCGCGGTCTCGCCCGCGTGCTCGGCCGGGTCGTGGTTCTCGGGTTGGTCGTGGTTCTCGACCTCCGTCGAGTCGCCGTGCGTCGGAACGCCGTCGTCCTGCGCCGGGCTCTCCTGCTGATGACCATGCGTCCCGCCATCCCCCATGGTGTGGGCCACAGCGTCGAGGCTCAGGTGGGCCGCCCCTGCGGTCAGAGCGACGACCAGGCCGATCGGGCCGAAGATGCGTCGCCAGGAGGTGTGGGCGTCGCGCAGGACGAATCCGATGAACGACACGAGCAGCCCCAGCGGGACCAGGACGGCGCCACGGATCGGGAAGTCCTCGAAGTGCTGCAGTCCGCCGCTGAGCATGCCGATCCCGAACGAGAGCACCAGGGACGCACCCACCACGCGGAGCGCGCGACTCAGGGGCGGTCGGTGGGCGACCAGCAGGAACTCGTTGACCACCGTGGCCAACACGAACACGGCCGCCCCGATCAGCGCGATCACGGTGTAACGCGTGGGGTCCAGCGGGTGGTGCACGACCGCCCCGCTGATCAGGCCGGCGCCGACGAAGTACAGGACGTAGCCGATGTAGCGGCCGGAGAGCGGTGGGATGACTGCGTCCACCGTTTGAGAGGCGGCGTCCGGACCTCGGGTGGGTGCGGGCGCGGGCTGCTGGGCGAGCACGGTCACGGGGGTGCCTTTCGAGGCGTGGGTCGAGGCGGGGGCATGCGACTGCCGGGGGCCCCTGGGGGCCACCCGGCAGTGACGTCGCGAGGGAGAACTCTACGACCTCAGCCCAAGGGAGATCGCATCTCTGGACTCGGGTCGCGTACCGGTGACCGAGGCTTCGGCACCCGGCGAGCCGGAACGCGGTCGATGTGACGAGCGGGTCAGGGCGTCAGGGTGGCCGTGTCGTCGAGCTGGTCGATCGTCACCGGGTTGTCGTTCGCCGCGGCCGGTGGCAGCGCGGCCGCGATCACCCAGTTGCCCGAGGGCAGGTCGAAGGTGAAGGCGCCGTCGGTCGTGGTGAGCGTGCCGGCGTACGCCGGGGGCAGGTCCGCGGTCTGCCCCGGACCGGCCGTGACGGTGAGCTGCGCCTCGGTGCCGGCCGATGCCCCGGTGACCGAGGCGACCAGGCGACCGGTCGCCTCGGTGAGTGCCGGTCCGGCGCTCTGGTCAGCTCCCGCGGTCATGGTGCCGTTCACCGTCTTCGGTGCCCAGAACGGTGTCCAGCCGGGGCCGGTCGGAGTCGCCCGGACCGCGTAGCCGCCGGGCGCGAGCCACACCTCGACGGGCGTTCCGATCGGCGTGCCGTCCGCCGTGTGCGTGGGGGTACCGCCCGGGTTCACCACCACGTCCGCCGTCGTCGGCGCTGGGCGTCCCGCGCCGGGCTGGGCCGTGGCGGTGGTGGTGATCGTCAGCCTGCCCTCGGCCACGGCGAAGGAGCCGCTGGTCGGGTCGTTGTTGTCCGCTCCGGTCACGGTGAAGGAGTGAGGTGAGGAACAGGTGAGCTGCGGCACCGTCGCCGGCGGTGTCAGGGCCGTGGTGCCGTAGTGGTTCGCCGGCAGCGCGAGGGTGGCCCGGTAGCACCCGAACCGCACCGCGTTGAAGGTGAAGGTCTCCGAACCGTTCGGGTTGGTCACCTGGGAGGCGGGGGTCTGGTCGGCGTTGCCGTCGCCGGACCGTGCGACGAGCGAGACGACCGACCCGTCGAGCGCGTCGCTGGTGGTCGCGGGGTTGTCCACGGTGACCGTGACCGTGCGCCGGCGGCTGGTGAGGGTCTCGTTGACCGGGCCGACCGGGGACAGCCGGTGGTCGAATGTGAAGGGCCCGACGGTCCTGGTCTCGTGACCGTAGGCACGGATCGTGACGCGGTAGTCCCCGTCCGGAACCGTGCGCAGCTCGAACCGACCGTTGGTGTCGGTCAGGACACGCATCGGGGATCCGTTGGTCCCACTGTCGCCGGTGGTCGAGCAGGGGGCAGGGCCCGAGGTCGCGCACAGGGTGACGGCGGCGCCCTGGATCGGCGCCGAGGGGATGCCGTCGCTGGTGATCGTGCCCTGGGCGGTGTTGGCGCCCCGCCCGATCCGCATCGTGAAGGTCTGGGACGGGTTGCCCTCGACGATCGTCACCTGGACGGTCGAGGTGATCAGCCCCGGCCCACTGGCCTGCAGGGTGTAGCCGCCCGGTACGACGTTGTCGAAGCGGTAGCTGCCGCCGCCGGGGGCCGGGTCGACGTCGGCGATGCTGGTGCCACCCTGGATCAGGGCCAGGTTCGCGCCCGAGACGTTCTGGTCGTTGGCGTCCTTCAGGGTCACCGTGAAGGTGGCCAGCACGACGTACGGCCTCAGGTGCGCGGTGACGTCGGTCGGGGGATCGACGTCCGGAATCGTGACGATCGTGTCGGTCGGTGCGTAGCCGGCCGGGTGCGTGGAGACCTTCCAGCGACCCGGCAGCAGCCCCTCGACGGCCGTGCTGCCGCTGATCGAGTAATCGCCGTCGACCTCCGTGGTGCCGGTGAACGTCTGGTCGGTCACGTAGGTGTCACAGGCGGCGTTGCCGCAGCGGCGCACGGTCACGGTGGCGCCACCCAGATCCCGGGTGGGGGAGGTGGCCGGGCTTTTGGCCAGGATGCCCTTGACCGTGCCCGTGATCGCGGCGCGCGGAGTCAGGGTGGCGGTGCAGGTCGTCAACGCCCCTGCGGTGATCGGCAGCGTGACCGAGCCGGCGCTGCAGTCGACCGGGGCGTGGGTGGCGCCGGTGGTCGCGAAGATGTGTCCGGCGGCCTTGATCCGCACCGAGTAGTCGGTGGCGCCGGGCACCAGGCCGTTGAACGTCACGCTGTTGTCGGCCTCGCCGGCGCGCTTCGTCTGGACCTCGTTGCCGCCCTTGCGCAGGACGAACTCGGCGTGGTCGACGTCGCCCCCGGGATTCACGGTGCTGATCGTCAGGTCGCCCAGCTGACTCACGACGAGTGCCGGCGGCGAGCACGGTACGCCGATGGCACAGGTGAAGGTGCCGACGCCCGGGCTGTACCCGGGGACGAAGGCGGTGACGGTGTAGGTGCCCGGCCGGATCTGGTTGCTGGTCGGGTAGCGACTGTCGTTCCACGTCAGGTTGGTGTTCGACGATGTGCCGCTGGTCGAGATGCTGATGGTCTCGGTGCCCCCCGACAGCGAGGTGACCTGGAAGGTGGCGGCGCTCCAGTCCACGGCGAGGGTTGGGTTCGTCTCGATCGTGCCGGTGAAGCCGACCGGCCGGGGCTCGAGGGGGAAGGAGTTGACCGCGGAGGTGCTGACCTCGTGATCGGCCAGTACCCGGGTCACGTAGCCGCTGGCTTCGAGACGGACCGTCCGGAGGTTGTTCGACAACAGCTCCATCGTCGTGCGGGCGGGATCGATCACACCGGTGCAGTCGTCGATGTCCGGGGCCGCGACCTTGGAGTCCAGCGCGAAGCAGCCGTTCGCGTCGGTGGTCACCTCGCGCGTGCCGTAGGCGGGCGCGTTGCCGATGTAGTCGGTGGTCCCGGTGATGTTCACCCTGGCGCCGGAGACGTCCTGCAGGGCTCCGTCGAAGTTGCTGGTGACCCGACCGACCACCCACGCGATGGGATCGGTCAACGGCAGGGTCAGGTCCAGGGTCTGGTTGAGGCTCACGGAGAGGGGGCTGGAGGTGCCGGTCAGTGCCGGGTTGGTCGTGTCCTGGCCGGTGATCACGTACGTCGTGGACGGCCTGAGCGAAGTGATCAGCAGCCGACCGTTCACGTCGGTCTCGGTGCTGCGGTCGTCGGGCGGATCGCCCGTCACGTTCACGGTCGCCTCGACCGCGGGGACCAGGTACCCGCTGGTGTCGGGGGTCAGGGCGAGCAGGTTGATCCGACCGAGGCGGTTGAGGACCGCGCTCCGGTTCGTGGTCTCGCCGAGGCCGAGCACGACCTGGGTCGGGGACGGGTCGACGTACTCCTGGCTGGCGGAGTCGACGTAGACGGACCAGGTGCCGTGTTCGGGCACCTCGATCACGAAGTTCCCGAGGCCCGGGTCGGCCACGAAGCCGCAGATCCGGCTGGGCGGGGTGAGGGGGTCGTACGGCGGCGCCGGGGGAGTCGGTGCGCAGACGTCGTCGCTCTCCGGCGTGCCGCAGGCCGGCAGTGGTGGATCGGGTGTGGCGGTGAGAGGGCCGCGGACCGCCCAGACACAGGTGTCGGCACCGGGGACTCCGGCCCCGCTGAAGATGGTTCCCTGGATCTTGGGGGCGGGGTACAGCTCGGCGGTGGGTGCGGTGACGGTGTCGCCCTCGGGTGTCTCCACCTTGACCGTGGCCGCCTCGTAGTGGGGGGCCGTGACGCGCACCGTGTGCAGCCCGGGCCTGAGCCCGTCGTCCTCGTCCTCGGGCACCAGGTACGTCTCGTCCGGAGCGAAGGTGGTCGTGTACTCCTTCAGGACATCCTTCGACGGGTCGTTGGGCTCGTCCTCGTCGGGGACGGTGTCGGTGACCTGGGCCGTGAGGCACTCGACCCCCGTCGGACACCTGACCTCCAGTCCCGTGGCGGCGTCGATGACGCTGCCCCGGATCCGGGCCGTGTCCGGGGGGAGTCCACCGTCGACCACGGAGAGCTTGACGTCGACGTCCTCCGGGTTCCGCTTGCCGGCCTTCACCTCGACGGTGAGGAAGCTGGTGCCGTACTCGAAGAGGCGCGTGGCCAGGCTGTACGTCCCCGGCGCCACCCCGGTGAAGTTGTACCGGCCGTTGTTCGTGCTGGTGGTCTTGTAGGTGTCCGTTTCGTTGCTGAGGACCATGCCCGCGCCACTGCGGGGCTGGCGACCCCCGGGTGGGGTGGTCGACGTGTCGCGGCTGAAGACGAGACCTGCGAGAACGCCGGTGGAAGGGGCCAGCTGCGCGTCGCGTTGCTGGGACGACGCGCCCGGCCGGAACCGGACCTTCAGGGTCTGCGCGAGGTAGCCGTCTCCGCTGATCGTCACGGTGTACGTGCCCGGCACCGGCAGGCCGGGCACGTTGTAGTGGCCGAGGAACTTCCTGCCCTTCTGACTCACCGTGGTGCTGGAGCGGTTCACGTCGGCGCCGTCGGTGACCGTGATCCGGATGCCGCCGAGGCCTTTCGTGGAGCCCGAGGGGAGCGCTCGGGACACAGTCCCCTCCAGCGAGGCGACCCCGGGCTTCAGCCGCAGGTCGACGGTCCGTACGGCGCCGGCCGGGAGCCTGACCCGTGCCGACTCCTGGCTGAGACCGCTCGCGTGTGCGCTGACCACGTAGTCACCGGGCGTCGCGAGCCCCTCGACCTGCCACGTGCCGACCCGGCCGCCGGAGTTGCTGCTCGTGGTGATGGTGTTCGTACCGTCGGTGATCGTGATCTCGGCCCCACCGACGGCACCGCCGTCGGCCCGGGTGATCCTGCCGGAGAGCCTGCCGTCCCCCGGCTCCAGGTCCACCTCGAGCGGCTCCTGGGCGGCCTCGTTCGTCGAGTCGAGCACGAAGCGCTGGGTCTGGTACCCGAGCTTGCTGAAGGTCAGGAGGTAGTAGCCGGGCGCGCTCACCCGCGGGAACGACCAGGTGCCGTCGCTGGTGGTGCTGGCGGAGCGCTCCGCCGCGCTGCTGGTCGCGCTGGGCAGCAGGAATGCCTGCATCGGGCTCTTGCCCGCGCCGAACGTCGCGGCGGCGAGCCCGATCGGCGTTCCCCCCTGGGCCTCCTCGTCCACGAGCGAGGTGGGGCGGAGCGTGACGGTGACGCCCTCGGGCTCCTCGGAGGTGATCGTGCCGCTGAGCTGGACCGCGCTCGCCTTCTTCCGGGTCACCACGCTCTGCGTGCCGCCGTCGCCCCCGTCCGCGCCGTCGCCGCCGTCGCCGCCGGCTCCGCCCTCGGCGCCGCCGCCGCTGCCCCCCGAGCCGCCGTCGGACCCCGGGCCCGCGTCGCCCTGGCCGCTGATCGTCGTACCTCGGGGGTCGCCGGGACGGAACTGGTCGGCCAGGCGGGGAATGAAGACCATGGCGAGCGTGATCCACAACGCCATCACCGAGACCAGGGCGAGCGCCTTCAGGCCCCAGGGCCCGATGATCGTGCGCTGGGTGACGGCCCCCTCGACGTGCCGGACGGACTCGGTGCCGCTGGCAGTCAGCGTGTAGGTGTGCCGGTTGCGCATGCCGAACATCCGCGGGCGCCGGACCTGGGCACGACCCTTGACCCGGATTTCACCCCCGGCCGGGACGTCGACGTGGGTGCGACGCAGTCGGATCGACACGTTGCGGGAGCTGTGCGAGGCCAGCGTGACGCGCGCCGGCTGGTGGCCGCTGTTGCGCAGCACCACGCTCACCGACGTGCTGGCCACGACCGTGGCCTCGGTGGGGGAGAGCTCCATCGAGACCAGGGCCCGCGGGTTGACGACCAGGGTCGTCTCCGCGAGACCGGCCTGGCCGCCCACCTGTGTGCCGGTCTCGGGTTCGAGCGCCTGCGCCGTGATGGCCAGCGGGTAGTGCGCCGGGTAGGTCCCGACCGCAGGTGTGAGCGTCAGGGTGACGGTGGTCTGGCCCCCGGGCGGCAGCACCTCGGTCCGCACCGGCTCGGGCAACCAGCTCGGATCAGCCCCCAGGGCGGCGACCGAGAGCACCCGAGGGTGCTCGGCGGTGTTGGTCACCAGCACCTCGACCTGGGCGGGGCTACCGGCGGCGGTGCGCAGCGAGGCCGGGACCTCCACCCTCGGAGGCGGCTCGGGCACGGGCTGCCAGCGGGGGTCAGTCATCGACGGTCACCGTGAGGGCCGTGCGCTGCTCGCTGGTGCGCAATCGGAAGGTGCGGGACCCGGCGGGTGCGCTGCCGCGGGTACGGCGCGCCTGTGCGACGTACACCTCCGGCGCGTCGACCGGGCCGAAGTCGAACGCTCCCTCCGCATCGGTCACCACCCTCCGGTAGACCTCCGTGGGGTACTCCGACGAGCGGTACAGCTCGACCACCCAGCCGCTGCCCACAGCGACGCCGTCGGCGGTCCGCACCACACCGGCCACCTGGGCCGAGGGCTTCAGGGTGGGGCTGTAGGTCTCGGTCACTCCCGCGGTGAGCTGGACGATCTTCGTGGCGGGCGTGACACCGCTGAAGCTGACACTGACGGTGTAGGTCCCGGGTGGCAGGTTCTCGATCCGGTACTCGCCGACCCGGTCGCTGGGCAGGGACGCGGTGGTCATCGCGTACGACGACGTCCCGGAGGTGAGGCTGACCGTGAACTCCCCGACCGGCTCCGCGGCCTCGCCCTCCCCGGGGCGCTGGGCGACCACCCCTGCGAGCACGGCCGTCGAGCTCTGCATCCGGATCGCGATCGATGAGGGGAGGACCGAGCCCCCGACCGAGTCCGGGGTGATCTGGCCGCGGTTGTCGAGGTTCACCGCGATGGTCTGGGGCGCGAGGTCGCTGCGGGTGACGGTGACGGTGTAGCTGCCCGGAATGCTGAGCCCTCCGACCTTCCAGTCCCCGATCCGCTGCCCCTCGGCGCCGGCGCTGTGGCTGGCGGTCTGGATGGTCTGTTCGCCGTCGGTCACGGTGACCAGGACACCGGCCAGGCCCTGGCTCGGGGTGGTCCCGAGCAGGGACACGGTGCCGGTGAGTGAACCGCTGGACCTGCCCAGGGTCATCGCCACCCCCGACAGGCGCTGCCCCTCCGCCAGGGTCAGGGTCAGGGTCTGGGAGGCGAAGTTCTCCTTGCTGGCCACCACCGTGAACGACCCGGGGGTGGGCAGTCCGCGCAGGGCGAACGTGCCCTTCTCACCCTCGGACAGGGACATCGTGGTGACCGTGGTCTGTCCCGCGGTGGCCGTGATGGTCACGCCGTCGAGCGCGCCACCGCCGACGCTGGTGACCCTGCCCGAGATCAGCCCGTCACCCTCGCGCAGGGTGATCCGGACGTTGTCACGCTCCTCGCCGGCGCCCACGTCGATGCGTTGGGCCGAGGTGGCGTAGCCGCGCTTGGTGACCACGAGCTCGTAGACGCTCGGGGAGGGTACGTCGAGGAGTTCGAAAGTGCCGTCCGAGCCGACCGGGACCGACATCACGGTCGCTCCGCCCGCGGTCGCGGACCCGGGGTCGCCGCGTGGGCCCCCGCCGATCGGTGTCGTGAGGGTCAGCGTGGCGGCCGAGACGTCGTCGCCGAGCACGGTGCCGGAGATGGAGGCGGGCACGCCGCCGAGGGCGACGTCCAGCCCGGCCGAGCGGCTCTCGGGCTCCAGCGTCAGGGTCTCGGCATCGTCGGGCGCGAGCGCCTGGGGATACCAGATCTCCACGAACCCGGCGCCCTGGAAGCGGAGCTTGTAGTCCCCGGCGGGGAGGTCGTCGGCCTGCCACGTCCCGTCGTCGCCGGTCGCGGTCGTGGTGATCGGGGTTTCGGTGTCGGCGGCGTCGTAGACGCCCACCGTCACTGCCGCCACCGGCGACCCCGAGGTCAGCAGCGTGACCGTTCCGGAGGCAGCCGACGTGGTGCTGCCGCTCCCGGATGCCGAGGAGTCACGGGCCGCGGCGATCTCCAGGGCCAGGTTCCGGTCCGCGGCCGACTGCCCGACGATCCGGGAGAAGGCCAGCGTGATCACGATCGCGAAGACCGTGATCGCCGCCAGCAGGCCGAAGAGCGACAGCGACCCGCGCGAGACCATCGGTTTCTGCACGAAGGTGGCGATGCCGAGCGGGGTGCCCTCCTCCTCGGGCGGCGGGGGAGGGAGCCGGTCGGATCGACCGAGTCGGAGCCGGCGGGAGTCGCTCTCGTCCGGGTCCTCGGCCGGCGGGTCGGCGAGGCGCAGGTCCAGCATCCGTACGGCGGGGGAGCCGGCGAAGGGTTGCTTCGCCGTGGCCCGCAGGTCGACGACCGCGTGCTCGCCGGGCGCGAGGGTGATCAGCTCGGGGTCGAACCGGAACTCGACCTTCTGTTCGTCGTCCACCCCGAAGAGCTGGCCGGACAGCGTGCTGTTGCCGGCGTTCTCGACGAGCAGGCTGTAGCGCGCCGTACGACCCGCGGTGACCATGGCGGGGTCGACGCGGACCTCGACCGCCTCGGAGTGCGGGACGAACAGGACGATCTCGTCGACCGTGCTGTGCTCCGGCGGCGTCAGTTCGCGCACCTGGATCGCGACCCGTCGTTCCCCGGCGGTCAGGCCCTGCGGGACGGTGATCGTGGCGGCCAGGGTGCGGCTCTCGTCGGGGAAGAGGGAGACGTCTCCCGCCTCCAGCCTCACCCAGCTGGGGTCGGCGCCGAGCACGCGCACGGCGTAGCCGCCGATCACGGTCCCGGTGTTGCTGATCGTGATCGACACGTCCTGCGGGAGACCCGGGGTGACGTCGAGGCGACGCGGGGTGACATCGACGCGCATCAGTCGCCTCCCGCCGGGAACCGGATGGTCGCTGCCTCGGTCGTGCCACCGATGCCGACCTCGATCAGCTGGGTGACCTGGGGGTGCCCGTCCGTGCTCACCGTGACGCTGTAGGTGCCGGGTTCGAGGCCCGGGAAGACGTAGCCGCCCGTGGGTAGCGCCCCTCCTGCACCGCTGGAGGTGGTGGTGATGACATCCGTGCCGTTCGTCGCCGTCACCACGGCGCCGACGAAGGCCTCGCCCCCCGACCGCACCTGTCCCGTGATCCGCCCCAACCGACCGACCAGCACGGCCTTCACCTGCTCGCTTGCCGTCCGGGTGGTCAGCGAGACCGGCACGGTGGTCGGGGCGTAGCCGGGCAGGGTGAACGTCAGGGTGTAGTCGCCGGGGACGCTCAGGCCGCTCAGAGTGAACGCGCCGGCGTCCTTCCCCTCGGTCAGCGTGACGGTGGAGGGGGCGCCGGCCAGCGCCGAGACGCCACCGCCGACCAGGGCTCCGCCGACCGTGACCTGGGCGCCGCCGACGGGGTCGCCCTCGGCGTCGGACAGGGTGCCGCTGACGGTGCCGGTGCCGGCCCGCAGCACCACCTCCGGAAGGGCGGTGCTCGTCCCCGCATCGAGGTCGACGATCTCGGTCCGCGAGCCGTGCCCCGGCTTGCTGAAGGTCAGCACGTAGGTGCCCGGGGTCGGCAGGTTGCCCAGGGTGAAGGCGCCGACCGCGCCCACGGTGGGCGTGATCACGGCGACCTCCTCGCCGTCCACAGTGGTGGAGACCGTCACGTTGCCCAGGGGGCTCTTGCCGTCGGTCACCCTGCCGGTGACCTGGCCCTCGCCCGAGCCCAGCACGACACTGGGCTGGAGTCGCTCCTTGCCGCCACCCACGGTGGTGATCACGGTGGTGGCCCGGTAGCCCTCGGCGGTGAAGCTCAGCTCGTAGGTGGCGGGTGCCTTCAGGTTGCGCAGCGTGTACCTGCCGGCCGCGTCGGTCGTGGTCTGCGCCGCGATGCCGCCGAGAGCGGTCGGACCCAGCACCCGGGCCACGACCCGGGTGGTGAACGGGGCGAGTGCCGAACCCGGGTCGACGGTGCCCGCAATGCTCCCGGGCAGTCCGGTGACCACGACGTCCTTGCCGTCGGCCTCTTCCTGCGCAGCCACCGCGACCGGTTCGCCACCGGCCCGACCGGGGGAGTCGGGATACCAGAGGTCCTTGAAACCGGGCGCACTGAACTTCAGCCGGTACTCGGTCGGGAAGAGGCCGGCCAGGACGTAGGTACCGTCGCGCTGGGTGGCCGCCGAGCTGACCGAGATCCAGCCGCCCGTGCGTGCCTTGCGCTGCGCCTCGACCAGGATCCGTCCGACCGGCTCGTCGTTGCTGGTGGCGATCACCGTCCCGGAGATCGCACCGCCCACGCCGGCGGGCAGCAGGCCGCTCTTGCTCATCGCCCCGGGTGGCGCCTCGCCGCCGGCCCCGCCGGCCCCGCCGCCCTCGGTCGCGCCGTCCGCTCCGGGATCGGCGCCGTCGGTGGACGAGGCGCTCACGGGGAAGAACGAGACCGCCGGGGTCTTGGTCATCGCGTCCTGGGCGAAGACCTGACGCAGCCCCAGCAGGAAGACCAACGCCCAGAGGGCGACGATCGCCGCCAGGATCAGCACGGTCAGCAGGCCGCGGCTGATCAGCGGACGCTGGCGCAGCCGGACCACGGCCTGGTCGACGAGCTCCGGCTCCTGCTCGGTCTCGTCCATGGCCGGGATGCTGTGTGCACGGCGGGCTGTGAGGTCGACGCCGACCGTCCGGTCGATCTCGCTGCCGGTGAACATCCGGGGCCCGCGGACCGTGAGGATGCCCGCTCCCCGGCCACCGGGCGGCAGCTCCATCGACGCCGGCGTGAACCGGGTCGAGGTGCGCCGGTCCTCCTTGGTGGTGGCCAGCTCGACGTCGAGGGCGACGTTCCCGGTGTTCTCCACGAGCAGCTCGAAACGCGCCGACCGCCGGGCCCGCTGGACCTGCGGTGTGCGGGTCAACCGGACGCCGGGCCGTGCGGAGACCGAGAGGTCGATGTCGACGTGCTGGGAGGGTTCGCCGCTGCCGTGCGAGATGACCTCGATCGTCAGCGGGTGCATGCCGGCCGGTTGGGAGGTCGGCACCTCGATCGAGAGCGTCAGCTGCCCCTGGCCGTCGGGGAAGAGGGGCAGGAGCTCGGGCGTCACCGTCACCCGGGCGTCCGGCAGGCCGATCACCCGTGCGGTCACACCATCGATCAGGTCACCGGTGTTCACCACGTCGACGGGGACCTCGAGGGTGGCCCCGGGCTCGGCGGTGAGCAGGCGTTGGTCGGTGGCTACGCGCACGGCGGGGACCCCGAGATCGACATGGTGGGGGCAGGCGGGGGACCGTCGTCGTGCGATCCGATGGCCGGGACGCGGTACACCTGATCCTCCTGCCGAGTGGTGAGGATGCCTCGTTTCGGATCCTAGGGATGGACTAGACGGACCGTGTGCGAACGCGGAAAACACTGCCGGGCGCGGAGCGCTCGCTGTCCGGGTCCGGAGATGGTGAGTGCGGACGTGAATCCCGAAACCGACTCTGACCTGCGCAAACGATGCGCCGAGTGTCGAGGCGCGAGGGTTCGGTGCCGGTGGAAGTTTCTGGGTACGAGATTCGCTGAAAGTCAATGAGATCCGTGCCACAGTGGGCAACGTGTTCATCAGCAACGTCGACTCGGGTCTCGAACGCCTGCTGCGAGCGCGCCTCCCGCTCCCCGAGGAGGTCGGCGACGTCGCCTTCGACGTCCCCACCTCGGGTTGGTCCGCGCAGCTCTCCCGGATCACCGTGAACCTCTTCCTGTACGACGTCCAGCGCAGCGCGCAGCCGTCCCGATCGGCCACGCTGCGCCCGGAGGAGAACGGCGGAAGCCTGGTCCGCAGGCGGCCCCAGCCGATGGTCCAGCTCGGCTACCTGGTGAGCGCCTGGGCCGGCAACCCGCGCGACGAACACCAGTTGCTCGGGCACCTGGTGAGCATCCTGGCCGGCACCGAAGCGCTCCCCGAGGAGTACGTCGTCGGCGACCTCTCCTCGACCGTCCGGCTGTCCCTGGGTGACGAGAAGACGCAGGCCCGCGACATCTGGGGAGTGGTCGGCGGCACCCTCAAGGCGGCCGTCGTCCTGCAGGTCACCGTGGCTGCGGACACCTTTGACTGGGAGGAGCAGGCGCCGGCTGTCACCCGGATCGAGGCGCTGGCCAACCGCTGGGAGGAGCCGGTCGATGCCTAGGCGTCTGCACGCGCACCTGGCGCGCGCCGCGGGCGGCGCGCTCGTGGTCGGCTCGCTGACCGCGTGCAGTCTCGTCGGAGGTGACGACCAGGGTGGGGAGGACCTCGACGTGATGGAGGTCGAGCCGGGTCAGTGCTTCGCGGCCCCGGGGGAGATCAAGGCGCAGATCAGCGACCTCACGCTGCTCGACTGCGAGGTCGAGCATGCCCAGGAGGCCTACGCTGTCGTGCGATACCCGGATCCGCCCGACTCGTTCCCCGGGGACGAGGCGTTGACGAAGTTCGCCGAGGGCGCCTGCGCCCAGGAGTTCCGCGAGTACGTCGGCGTCGACTACCTCGACTCCAAGCTCTTCTTCACCTACCTGGTGCCCTCGCCGCGCAGCTGGCAGGACGACGACCGGGAGACGATCTGCCTGGTCACGAACGCAGGGGAGCCCCTCACAGGGTCCGTGCAGGGGTCGAAGCGATGACGCGCGGATCGGGTGGTGGCTGATGGGCCTCAACGTGGCGACCGGTGCGATGGCGATGTGCAGCTTCGGCGCCGCGCCGTCCTCGCTGGCCTTCCTGCCGACGCCACGGGTGATGGTGGAGGGCAAGCCGGCCGGCACGATCATGGACTTCGTGCCGATGGTGAACGTGCCGCCGTTCGGCATGTGCATGAGTCTCGCGAACCCGACCGTGGCCGGGGCGACCGCAGCAGCGCTCGGGGTGCTGACCCCGATGCCGTGCGTGCCCGTCCTGCCGGCCCCGTGGAAACCGGGCGCTCCCAAGACCCTGATCGGCGGCAAGCCCGCGCTGGTCTCCGGATCGACCTGCCAGTGTGCCTGGGGCGGCGTGGTCACGATCACCTACCCCGGCGCCGTCTCGACCATGTCGAGCTGAGGGAAGGAGCCGCCCCACCGAGATCTGACTTCACAGTTCACCCGACTGCTGTCTGGAAAATACTTTGACGGTTGTCCGGGTACGTCTGTGCCTGTGTTCACCGGCGTCCGACGTGGGTCAGCGCCGTGTCGGCGAACTGGGGGGCGGCGACGTGTGGGGTCAGTGACGGGGCGCCGCCGCACCCCCGTGCGTCCAGGCGAAGGGGCGCGACCGCGGCCCCCAGCCCAGGACGGTCTCGCGCACCCGGGCCGTGCTCTCGGCCGCCGGCCCGCGCGCGGCACGCTGCCGGGAAGGCGGCTCGGCCAGGTGCAGCCACGCCTCCACCAGGTGCAGCCATGCCTCGGGGCCGTCCGTGCAGTGCACCTGCAACCACGGGTGCCTGGTCAGCCAGTCGGACAGGCCCGGTGCGGTCAGGGTGTCCGGGTCGGAGACGACCAGGTGCACGGTGCTGTCGGTCGGCGCCTCGAGGTGACGGGCGTCGAGACGTTGCAGCATCGAGAGCACCGTGGCCTCGCGTCGTCGCGGGCGTGCCGCCCCCGCTGCGCCGGCCACCTGCAGGGCGACGTGCAACGAGCCGGGGCCCAGGTGGGTGGAGGCGGCCATCGGGTGGCTGTGACTGCCGCGATGGTCGCCGGCCGCCTCCCGAGCGGTCAACACGAGCGCATTGTGGGGCGGTGCCACGCACAGGGCGATCACGTCCGTGACGGCGGCGACCAGCTCGGGCCGGGTCGCGAACCGGTAGGCGTCACCGCTCCACGGGCGGACGCCGTACTCCTGCCAGGCGCGGGTGACGGCCGCGTGGCCGATCCCGAGCTCCTGGCCCAGCAGGCGTGAGGACCACTGGGGCACGCCGAGTCGTCGGGGCGGGCGACGCCAGGTCGCGCGCATGATCGCCGACGCCGGCAGGCTGCGGGGGCGGCCCTCGCGGGCCCGGTCGTCCAGCCCGTCCAGGCCGCTCTCGGCGTAGCGGTCGCGCCAGGCGATCACCGTGGGACGTGAGACGCCGACCTTGTCGGCGATGGCGGTGTTGGTCAGGCCCTGCGAGGCGAGCAGCACGATCCTGGCCCGCTGGGCGAGGCCGGCCCGGAGCGTCGAGCTGCGCGTCATCGTGAGCAGGTGGTCGCGATCGCCCTCGCGCAGCGGCAGGGGATCGGCGGGACGGTTGGCCACGGTGCCTCTCCGGGTCGACGGGAACTGTCAACCTACTAAAGATACAAAGAGGTAGTCACATCGGACTACTTTTCACCTCCGTTGTTGACGTCCGCGAACTGGGGAGAGGAATGTCGCGAGCATCATTCGTCACCGTCGAACGATCGGGAAGCGGGAACACAGATGCCTACCTACACAGCACCGGGCGTGTACGTCGAAGAGGTCGCGTCGTCGCAGAAGGTGCTGTCGGCAGCACCCACGGCAGTGGCGGCCTTCGTCGGCTTCACCCAGAGCGCCCCCACGAACGACCCGAACGATCCGCAGGGCCTGGCGCCGCGCCTGGTGACCAGCTGGACCCAGTTCGAGAGCCTCTACGGAGGCTTCGCCAAGGGCTGCATGCTCCCCCTGTCGGTCTACGGCTACTTCGCCAACGGCGGCAGCATCGCCTACATCTGCCGGGTGCCGAACACCGAGCCCGCGGGTGAGCCGGCCAGGATCGCGCTCCCCGCCGCCGACCGCAGCCTCGGGCTGCCGGTGCAGGTCGAGAGCCTCGAGGCGGACGCCAACCTGTCGCTGGAGATCAGCTCCGACGACAGCGGTGGCGGTGACGCGGAGGGCCCGAGCACCTTCACGATGACGATCCTCGAGAACGGCGAACCGGTCGAGAAGTTCGAGAACCTCGACTTCGGCTCCGGCAAGTCGAACGTCGCCACGGCCGTCAACGGCACCTCCACCAAGATCAAGGTGGACCTGCTGATCGACGAGAAGGCCGACCTCGAGTCCCAGCTGGAGCTGGTCAAGCCGGGCCTCTACCCGTTGGAGAAGGCGGCCCCGGTCCCGGTCACGGTCAACGGGCGCAAGTTCGCCGGCTCCGAGTCGGCGCGTGCCGGGATCAACGGGCTCGCCGTCGCCGAGGACGTGACGATGGTGATCGTCCCGGACCTCGTCACCGCGGCGACCAAGGAGGACGGGACCCTCGACCTCGGTCTCTGGAAGGCCGTGCAGACCTCGCTGATCTCGCACTGCGAGCAGAACGGCAACCGGATGGCGGTCCTCGACGCACCTCCCGGGATGGACCCGCAGCAGATCAAGGAGTGGCGCAGCGAGGTCGCGATGTACGACTCGGCGTACGCCGCGCTCTACTACCCCTGGATCAAGGTCGAGAACCCGATCGGGGTCAACGGCGACAGCGAGATGCTGATCCCGCCGTCGGGGCACATCGCCGGCGTCTGGGCCCGTACCGACGACACCCGCGGGGTGTGGAAGGCGCCCGCCAACGACACCATGCGCGGCGTCCTCGACATCGAGCGCAGCGTCACCCAGAACGAGCAGTCCCTGCTCAACCCGATCGGGATCAACTGCATCCGCCCGTTCGGCACCCGGGGCATCCGGATCTGGGGCGCCCGCACCCTGGCCTCGGACACCGACTGGAACTACATCAACGTCCGCCGGCTCTTCAACATGGTCGAGACGACCATCCACAGCGGCACCCAGTGGGCGGTCTTCGAGCCCAACGACATGGCGCTGTGGGAGGGCATCAAGCGGACCGTGAGCGGGTTCCTGCGGGGCCTGTGGTCCGCCGGAGCTCTCGCCGGGGCGACCGCGGACGCGGCGTTCTACGTCAAGTGCGACGAGGAGACGAACCCGCCGGAGTCCGTCGACGCCGGGATGCTCGTGGTGGAGGTCGGCATCGCGCCGGTCAAGCCCGCCGAGTTCGTGGTGTTCCGGATCAGCCAGAAGAAGCAGGTCGCCGCCTGAGTGGCGGTGACCTCGACCAGAGCCCTAGAGAGCGGAGCACCCGATGCCCAACGCGTTGATCAACACCGACCCGATCGTCGCCCAGAACTTCTACCTGGAGATCTCCGGCGAGAACATCATCCTGTCCGGAGTCTCCGGACTCGACGTCGAGCACGACGTCGTGACCACCCAGCAGGTCGGCAAGGACGGGAAGGCGCAGGCCGTGAAGACCCGCGGCAACGCCCTGAAGGCCGCCGACATCTCGATCACCCGGATGGCGCCGATGGACGCCATGGCGGACCCGATCTGGAAGTGGTTCACGCAGATCCGGGACACCGGCCACTCGGGCATGGCCCGGGCCGCGTCCCGCAAGGACGGCTCCGTCGTGCTGTACGACGGCGCCTTCAAGGAGGTGGGCCGGTTCAACTTCTTCAACGGCTGGCCCAGCAAGATCTCCACGGATGCGGTCAGCACCGACTCCAACGAGGCGCTCAAGGAGACGATCACCCTGGTCATCGAGCGACTCGAACGGGTCAAGTGAGCAGCCTCCGGACGTCGTACGACTTCACGCTCCCCCGGGGCTACGTGGATGGTCAGGGGCGTCTGCACCGAACGGGGACGATGCGGCTCGCGACGGCCCGTGACGAGCTGGAACCCTTGCGGGACCCGCTCGTCACCGGCCCGGACGACCCGCGGCTGACGATCCTCGTGCTCACCCGGGTGATCGAGAAGCTCGGCGACCTGGAGCTGATCACCAGCCACGAGATCGAGGGGCTCTTCGCGGTGGACCTCGCGTTCCTGCAGGACTTCTACGGGGTCATCAACTTCGGTGACCAGGAGGAGTTCGACGCCTTGGTGAGCGCCCAGCGGTCCACCCGGCTGCTCGGGGTCGAGGACGAGCGCCCGACCTCCGCCCCGAGCGACCCGGCCACAGCCGACGAGGGGGAGGCGGAGGAGGGCGACGACGCCCGCCCGTCCCTGCGTCGAGCGGTCGAGGAGCTTCCCCGGCGGGCCCAGTAGGTGATGCACGGTGATGCGCTATCCGACCGACGCGCTGTGGCAGGAGATCGCCTACCTCGCCTACCACCTGCACTGGCCGCTCGACGACCTGCTGGACCTCGAGCACATGGACCGGGTCCGGATGGTGCGCTCCGTGGTCTCGCTGAACGACCGCGCCTGGCAGTCGGTGCGTGACTATGCCCAGTAACTCGGAGGAGAACCTCGGTGGCGACCTTCCGATCGCCAACCGCTTCCTGTTCGAGCTCGACGGTGTCGAGATCGGCATCTTCCGCGAGGTGCAGGGGCTGTCGGTCACGGTGGCGGTCGAGGAGTTCGCCGAGGGGGGTCAGAACAGCTACGCGCACCGGGTCCCGGGCCGGATGAGCTGGCCCCACCTGGTCTTCCGGCGGGGGATGACCCAGAGCAACGCCCTCTTCGACTGGCTCTCCAAGTCCTCGGGCGAGGGCTTCGCCGGCAACTCGAACGCGCTCACCAAGTCGACCGGGGCGGTCACCGCGATCGACTCGGTCGGCACGCGGCTGCGGTCCTGGGAGTTCATCGACGTCTTCCCGGTCCGCTGGAAGGGACCCGAGTTCGCGGTGGAGAGCACCGATCCGCTGGAGGAGGAGCTCGAGGTCGCCCACCACGGCTTCCGGGCGAAGACCCAGTCATGAGCCCCGACACGAGTACCGACGCGCGTACCGACGCGGGTACGCCGGAGCGTGCCGCCGACCCCTGGCTCGGGCGCGAGGCCGCCCGCCGGCTGCGGCTGCCCGGCCCGCCGATCGGACGACCGCTGCCATCGCGGATCGGCAGCCTGGCGTCCTCCGTCGCACGGTTCGCCGCCGCGACCTCCCGGCCGGTCGACATCCGTCGTTCGCTGTCCGGGCCCGATCCCGCCCACGCGGGGTCCTACGTACGGCCGCCGAGGTGGTGGGTTCCCAATGCCTCAGCCCCACCGGAGCCTGGTCGGGTCGCCCCCGCACCCCCAGCCGCTCCGGCCCACCTCGGCGCCTCTGCTTCCGCCCCCACGAGCGGAGCGGAGCCCGCCGCCCGCCCCGCCGGGAGCGGGAGCGGTGCCCGTCCGGGGAGTGCTCCCGAGTCCGTGCGGACCCAAGGCCCGTTGTGGTTGTCCCGGGCTCGGCCGGTCCGGGTGGACCGGCTGCTCGACCGGGGGCTGCCGCAGGCGGCCCGCAGCGTGCCGAACGAGGAGACCTGGTCGCCGGGCGGGATCCTCGGAGGCCTGCAGGCGCAGGTGGTCCGGGTCAAGCGGCACGAGGAGGTGGCCGCGGCCGGGCCCATGCTCACCGAGAGCGACCGCGCCCGGTTGACGGCACGGCGTACCCAGACGGCCGCGGGGCAGTCGGTACGACGCAGCACCCCCAGCGCCAGCGCTCCCCGGGCTCCCAACGCCGGCAGCACCGGCCGCGCCGGCAGGGTCGTCGACGCTCCCACACCTGGTGCAGCGGTCGAAGCCGCCGGAAGGAAGGGATCGGTCCCGGGGCATGCCGCCCCGGGCCTCGCCAGCCCGGGCAGAGGTCGGCCGCCGCCGGGCCCGAGCGACGTACGGGCCGAGGGCGGCTCGTCCCGAGAGTCCGACGCCGTCCCGGGGGCGGCGGACCTCACGCATGTCGGGGGGAGGTCGGTGGCAGATCCCGCCTCGGCTGAGGTGCCGGCCGCTTCTCCGGCTCCGCGCCGGGCGCCCGCCCCGTGGCAGTTGCGTGCGGCCACGCCGCGCTTCGACAGCGCCGTACGCCGTTCGCTCGCGTCCGCGTCGCCGGGTGCGCTACGGACGATCCCGGGGGGCACGCTGCCGGCGTCCCCCGGCCTGCGCACGGGGGTGGCTGACCCGGTCGACCTGCCGGCGGCCGGCGGGCGGATGACCGGTGCGGCGACCCCGTCGCCTCCGGGCGGCACCGGTGGGCTTCCCGGTGTGGCGTCGACCCTCGCGGCCGCGGCGGTTCGCCGGGAGAGTTGGTCGCGCTCCAGCACCCTGCTCCGCCAGCGCGCTGCCCAGTCATCGGCCCCGGTCCAGACGGAGGGGTCGGATCCAGCGGCCGCCGACGTTCCGGGCGCGGAGACCCCGAACGTCGTACCCGGCAAGCCTGCGGCTCCCGGCCGGCTCGCCGGGCCGTCGGCAGCCTCGCCTGCGGAGGTGGCAACCACAACTGGCAGGTCAGCGGGATTGTCGTTGAGCATCGGGCGGCGGCTCCGGTCGCTGTGGGGTTCGGGGAGCACAGTCCGCCCCGCGACCGACATACGTCGTGCGCCACTCCCACCTGTTCCGGCCGCGCCGCCTCGGACCTCGGCATCTCCAGGCGGGTCCCCCCGGGACACACCGATTCCCGCTGCGCCGCCTCGGGCCCTGTCCGCCCCGACCTCGGCCTCGGCCTCGGCGTCGGCGTCGGCCTCGACCTCGATCACGTCCGCCCCTGGTTCACCCGCGGGCCCGTCCGCTTCGCCGAGTCCGGGCTCCTCGTCGCCGGCAGCCGCCCGGCTGCGGGACGTCAGCGACCCGGCGTCGCCGGGCTCGTCCGGAGGGCCCTCCTCGCCGGCGGCCGCCTCGCTGCCGCGCGCCACTCGTTCCGGGGACCGGATCCTGCCCGGAGCCGTGCCGACCGGAGCCGTGCCGACCGGAGCCGTCCCTGCGAGTACGCCGTCCGTCACCGCAACGCCCCGGGCCGCCGGCCGCCGGGCGCCCGCCCCGGCGCCGGGGGCGGCCGTGGCGATGACCGAGCTGTTGAGCCTGCGCCGCTCGGCCACCCATGGAGTCAGGAGCGGTGGCGCCCTCGCGACGGGCTTCAGCCCCGGGGTGACCATTCGACCGGTCGGGTCCCCGGCGACCCCGGCGGTCGTCGAACCCCGCGTCATCGGCGCCGCTCGGCCCGTCCGGTCGCCCGTCCGGTCGCCCGTCCGGTCGCCCGTCTCGTCGCCCACCACGGCGTCCGGTCACGGACCCGGCCTGCGGCGTGAACCGGTGCCAGCGAACAGC
>NZ_JBFIKK010000041.1:0-23794 GCF_041600255.1 Nocardioides sp.
GCGATGATGCGGGTGCCCAGCGACCACCGGATCTGGGGCTACCCGGCGATCGCGATGGTCTTCTTCATGTTCGCGGTGCTGGCCGGGGCGGCGCTGGCGCTGTGGATCGTGCTCACCGACCGCAAGGTCGCCCGGGCGGCCAGGGAGTCGCCGGCGACGCGGCAGGACACGGGCGGGTCGGTCTGACCGCAGCGCTGCGGCGTCGGGCAGGCTGGCGGGCATGACGGTCTCGCTGAAGTACGCCGTGGTGGAGCGGGAGCGGCGGTTCCTGATCGCTGGCCTGCCCGAGGGTGGCCTGGTCGAGACGCGGGAGATCGTGGACCGGTATCTCACTGGGACCCGGATGCGGCTGCGCGAGGTCCGGGCCGAGGACGGCAGGGTCGTACGCAAGCTCGGGCACAAGGTGCGGCTCAGCGAGGGGCCGGCCGAGGTCGCCTGCACCAACTTCTACCTCGACGAGGACGAGTGGGCGGTGCTGTCGGCGCTGCCGGCGACGGAGTTGCGCAAGACGCGCTGGGTGGTACGCCGTGACGGCTGGGTCGTCGCGATCGACGAGCACGCGGACGGCACGCTGGTGGCGGAGATCGACGACGGTGACCGGGTGTCGCGGGCCGTGCCCGAGTGGCTGGACGTGGTCATGGACGTGAGCGGGGACGAGCGGTGGACCGGGGTGGCGCTCGCGCGGTGAGGGCGGGGGCGGGACGTGCTCGCTCATGCCGATGAGCCGGAGGGGCTGAGAGACTCCGCTCATGGTGGCGAGCAGTAGTGACCGCAGGGAAGCACGAGCGCAACGGGCCGACGAGGTGTTTGGAGGGCAGGCGGCTGCAGCCCTCGATGCGCTGGCCTTGCTCGACTTCGCATGGCATGACTGCTACGGCGAGGCGTCGCCTCCCGAGCAGATCATCGAGGACATTTGGGTCGTCGGGGGTGGCGACTTGGCGTGGTTCGTCTCGGCGGCCCACTTGGCCGTTGTCGACTTCCGCGACCTTCGTGTGAACGCTGACGCCGTGCGTGGCTGACGCCCGCTTCTGCCGCGATCCGCGTGGTTCGGACTGCCGTTGTCCTGGGGTCGAAGCTGGGTGGGAGTGCCCAGGAAATCTTCTGTCCGGATGGTGGAAGATCGGCCGGTTCCGGGGGTCGAAATGTCGGTGGTCGCTGGTGGAATTGATCCATGACCGAGACGCTCGCCGACGTGGACACCGCTGCTGCGGTGCTCGACTTCGCGCGAGGTCAGCGGTCGGTCGCCGACGTTGCCGAGGCGAACTTGTTGCAGGCGGCGGTGGCGTGGGCGGGGATGCACTCGACCGAGTCGTTGGCGGATGCGGCGGTGACCTATGACCCGGGGTTCGGGCAGACCGAGGTGCCGGTCGCCGGCCCGGGTGCCCCATTGGTGGCGGAGTTCTCGATCCCGGAGTTCGCGGCGGCGATCGGGCTGCCGACCGAGGTCGGCAAGGCGTACGTCGGGGAGGCCGTCGAGTTGCGGCACCGGCTCCCGAGGATCTGGCAGCGCGTGGTCCGCGGTGACCTGGTGGCATGGAAGGCCCGCCGGATCGCCAAGTCCACCATCGCGCTCTCAGCAGAGGCCGCGCGGTTCGTGGATGACCGGGTGGCGCCGTTTGCGCAGAAGATCCGCCTGTCGCAGTTGGAGCGCACGATCCAGACCGCGATCGCCCGCTGCATGCCTGCCGAGGCCGAAGCGCAACGGCTGGCAGCTGCGGACTCGAGGGGTTTCCACATCGGGCAGCAGCACTCCGGGATCGACGGCACCGTCGACGTCTGGGGCACCCTCGACGTCGCGGACGCGATGGACCTCGACCTCGCCGTCACCGCGGGGGCGCAGACCTTGGCCGATCTCGGCTCGACCGAGACCCTGGACGTACGCCGCTCCCAGGCGCTCGCCGGGCTGGCGCGACACCAGTTGTCCTTGGATCTGGCGGCCGGCGAGGATTCGTCGGGCGCAGTGGCGCCGGCGGTGCCGCGGCCGCCCAAGCAGCTGGTCCTGCACGTCCACCTCGCCGACGCCGCGATCGGCCGGCTGGAGAACGGCCGCACCCCGATCACCGTGGAGCAGGTCCGGGGTTGGTGCACGAACCCCGACACCAGTGTGGTGATCAAGCCGGTGATCGATCTGGCCGAGCACCACCACGTCGACGCCTACGAAGTGCCCGACCGGATCCGCGACCAGTCCGTTCTGCTCAACCCGACCTGCGTGTTCCCGTGGTGCACCCGGTCGGCCCGGGGCTGCGACAGCGACCACCTCCAGCCCTACGACGCCGGTGGCAGCACCACCTCCGACAACATTGCGCCCTTATGCAGGCGTCACCACCGGCTCAAGACCCACGGCGGCTGGCGCTACACCCGCCTCGATCCGGGATCGTTCCTGTGGAACAGCCCGCACGGCTACACCTACCTCCGCGATGCCACCGGCACCCGCGACGTCAGCCGGGACCGACAACCCTGACCGCCCCACACCCCGCCGATCCACGACCAGCGGGGCCCGGGGCACGTCCCCGACCGTCAGCCGCGCGCATCCGCCGGTGGGTGAGTGGATCCACTACGTTTCCGGCATGAGTCAGCCTGACGTCGAGCCGGTCCTTCAACCCGACCGGGATCTCCGGGTGCACCACCGGTGGGCGCTCCCTGGTCTCGTGCTCGTGCTTGTGCTCATGTTCGTGGCGGTGGCCTGTGCGGGATTCGCGGTCGGTCGCAGCTCGCGGGTCGTCACCGAGGAAGTCAGCTGCCTCTCGGCTCAGGGCACCATCAGTTGCGTCCTGCATGACGGCTGGTACGTGTCCGTCCCGCTCCGCGTTGCCTGGACCGACGCCAACGGTGGGCGCCACGAAGGCGGGAGGCCGGACTGCCTGCCGCCGAGCGGCCGGGGCTGGGAAGGTCCTGTTCGTCTCGCCTGGACCTACGTTGAGGTCGACGGGACGGGATGGCGGCAGGTCCTGTGGGTCGGCTGCTGAGTCGACGCGCACGGGTCTGCCGCTGATGGCGCTCGTCAGTCGATGAGGTCGAACGGGGTCGACCTCACACGGGCTCGGCGGCGAGCACCCGGCCCACGTTCAGGGCCTGCTCGGTAGCGGCGCCGTGCAGGAACTCGAAACGCTTCGCGGTCGTGAAGTACCGGTGCGCCTCGCCGTCCATGTCGATGCCGACACCGCCGTGCACGTGCACGGTGGTGTGCGCCAGCCGGTGCCCGGCGTCGGCGGCCCAGAGCTTGGCGGTCGCCACCTCGGCGTCGGAGGGCAACCCCTCCTCGAGCCGCCAGACGGCCTGCCAGAGCGTCAGCCGCTGACCCAGGACGTCGATGAACCCGTCGGCCAGGCGCTGCGAGACGGCCTGGAAGGTGCCGATGGCGCGACCGAACTGCTCGCGCGTCTTGGCGTACGACGACGTCAGCGCGAGCGCGCCCTCGGTCACCCCGAGCTGCTCGGCCGAGGCGGCGATCACCAAGAGCTGCCGGAGTCGGTGGTCCACGGTCCCGTCGGCCGGCCCCAGCACCCGCGAGGCGTCCACCTGCACCGCGTCCAGGTCGAGCCGGGCGACCAGGTCCCCGTCGGAGAAGCGTTGGGCGGTGACGTGGACGCCGGCGTCGTCGGGACGGACCAGGATGACGGCGACTCCGTCCGGGGTCTCGGCCGGCACCAGGAACACGTCCGCGTGCGTGCCGGCGGGGACGATCGCCTTGCTCCCGCTCACCCGGAAGCCGTCACCGTCGGGGGAGGCGACGGTGGTGGGGCGGACGGGGGCGAAGGCACGTTCCTCGGCCACCGCGGGCGCCAGCACCGTGTGGCCGGCCGCAGCGCCGGGCAACCAGGCCCGCTTCTGCTCGTCGTCGCCGAACTCGGCGATCACGAGCGCAGCGGGTCCGTGGGCCGCCAGCGGCACCGGAGCGACGGTGCGGCCGACCTCGACCAGGACCCGGCAGAGCTCGATCAGCCCCAGGCCGGCGCCGTCGTACTCCTCGGGCAGCGCGAGGGAGAGCAGGCCGGCCGAGCCGAGCTCGGTCCACAGCTCCCGGTCGAAGCGGTCGCCGGCGTGCTCGACCGCTTTCATCCGCTCGTTGGTGGCGCGGTCGCGCAGGATCCGCGCCGCCAGCTCGGCGGCCTCGTCCTGCTCGGGGGTGAAGGTGAAGTCCATGTCCGTCCCTGTCCTCGTCAGCGCTTCGCGGCCGGAAGGCCGAGCCCGACGTAGCCGATGATGTCGCGCTGGATCTCGTTGGTGCCGCCGCCGAAGGTCATCACCAGGGCCGAGCGGTGGTACCGCTCCAGGCGGCCGGCCAGCACCGCACCCTCGGAGGAGCCGGTGATCCCGGCGTTCGGCCCGACGATCTCCATCAGCGAGCGGTAGACCTCGGTGGCCAGCTCGGAGCCGTAGACCTTGGTGGCGGAGGCCTCGGCGGGGGAGAGGTCGACGCCCGCGTCGGCGTCCGAGGCGAGCTTCCAGTTGATCAGGGTGAGGGCCTCGGTCCGGGCGTGCGCACGGCCAAGAGCGATCTGCACCCACTCGGAGTCGATGACGCGCTGGCCGTCGGGGTTCTTGGTCTCCTGGGCCCACTGCCGGACCAGGCCGATCGAGTGCACCAGCGGGGCGGAGGAGGTCAGCGCCACGCGCTCGTGGTTGAGCTGGTTGGTCATCAGCGACCAGCCGCCGTTCAGCTCGCCGACCAGGTTCTCGGCCGGCACCCGGACGTCCTCGTAGTAGGTCGCGCTGGTGCCCACCCCGGCGACGGTCTGCACCGGGGTGTAGCTGAAGCCGGGCGCGTCGGCGGGCATCAGGATCATCGAGAGGCCCTTGTGCCGGGGCAGGTCCGGGTCGGTGCGGCAGGCCAACCACACCCAGTCGGCGTACTGGATCAGCGAGGTCCACATCTTCTGGCCGTTGATCACCCACTCGTCGCCCTCGAGGACCGCTCGGGTCTTCAGCGAGGCCAGGTCGGTGCCGGAGCCGGGCTCGGAGTAGCCGATCGAGAAGTGCAGCTCGCCGGCCAGGATGCGGGGGAGGAAGTACTCCTTCTGGGCCTGCGTGCCGTAGCGCATGATCGTCGGCCCGACCGTGTTCAGCGTCAGGTAGGGGATCGGTACGCCGGCCACGGCCGCGGCGTCGGTGAAGATCAGCTGCTCGATCATCGAGCGGGCCTGGCCGCCGTACTCCTTCGGCCAGCCGATGCCGAGCCATCCGTCGGTGCCGAGCTGGCGGATGACCTCCTTGTACGTCTCGGCGTCCCCGAACTCACCCGAGGAGGAGGCGAGGGCGGCCCGGCGCTCGGGAGTGACGAGAGCGGCGAAGTACTCGCGGAGCTCCTCCTTCAGCTGCCGGTGCTCCGGCTTCAGTGCCACGTGCATGGGGGCTCTCCCTGGATCTGGGTGCTGCGTGAGACGGCGTCCGTCCGGCAAGTTGGTGGGCAGTGCTGGCACCACCACGCCAAAAACTATAACCTGTTCTTGTTTTGGTCCACACGTCTTCGCCACGGATCTCCGTGACGGGGTGTTCAGCACTGGGAGACATGCGATGAGCGACACCCGATACCTCGACAAGGGCGCCCCGCCCGAGCGGTTCGCCCGGGGCTGGTACTGCCTGGGCCTGGCGAAGGACTTCTCCGACGGCAAGCCGCACCGGGTCGAGGCGTTCGGCGGGCAGCTCGTGGTGTGGGCCGACACCCAGGGCGAGCTCCAGGTCCTCGACGGCTACTGCCGGCACATGGGCGGCGACCTCACCCAGGGCACCGTCAAGGGTGACGAGATCGCCTGCCCGTTCCACGACTGGCGCTGGGGCGGCGACGGCAAGTGCAAGGCGATCCCGTACGCCCGCCGCGTGCCGCTGCGCGCTCGCACCCAGAAGTACCCCACCGTCATTCGCAACGAGCAGCTGCTGATCTGGCACGACGTCGAGGGCAGCGCCCCCGACCACGACGTGCTCCCGATCGAGCTGCCCGGCATCGGCACCGGCGAGTACACCGACTGGACCTGGGAGGTCGTGCCGATCACGGACTCGCACTGCCGTGAGCTGATCGACAACGTCGTGGACATGGCGCACTTCTACTACGTGCACTTCTCGTTCCCGACGAGCTTCCGCAACGTCTTCGAGGGCCACCAGGCCACCCAGTTCATGGAGTCCAAGGGCCGTCCGGACATGAGCGGCGGGTACGGCGACGCCGACCTCTTCCTCAAGTCCGAAGCCACCTACTACGGGCCGTCGTACATGATCAACTGGCTCGACGTGGACTACAAGGGATTCCGCACCGAGGTCATCCTGATCAACTGCCACATCCCGACCGGCCCGGACTCCTTCACGCTGCAGTACGGGATCACGGTGAAGAAGCCCGAGGGCCTCGACGACGCCACCGCGCAGTTCATCAGCACGAAGTACGCCGAGATGTTCGGTGGGGGCTTCCTCCAGGACGTGCACATCTGGAAGAACAAGGTGCCGGTGCAGAACCCGTTGCTCTGCGAGGAGGACGGCCCGGTCTACCAGCTGCGTCGGTGGTACGAGCAGTTCTACGTCGACGTCGCGGACGTCACCCCGGACATGACCGACCGCTTCGAGTTCGAGGTCGACACCACTCGCGCCAACGAGTTCTGGCAGGAAGAGGTGGCGGAGAACCTGGCGAAGAAGTTGGCCGAGGACGCCGCGGAGAACCCCGCGGAGAACGCTGCCGACAACGCTGCCGGGGCCACGGCGGGCGCCTGATGGCGTCGTTCGTCCCGACCCGTCCGGAGACGCTCGAGGACCAGCGGCTCTACACCCAGGCGCGGCTCGTCGAGGTCTCCTGCCTCGACTGCCTGGCCCGGGTCGGGGTCAAGAAGAACTCCGAGCACCACACCTCGATCCAGTGGACGACCACGGCGCTGGAAGACTGTCAGGAGTTCGCCCGCCTGGCCGCCCAGCCCGGAGGCCGCCCGGTGTACGCCGCGTGTCCCCGCCTGCTGGCCAGCATCGACGCCGCCGTGGAGGCAGGCGACGTCCCGATCGGAGCTGAAGATGGATACTGACTCCTACGTGCTGAAGGTCCTCGACGTCGTCGAGGAGACCGCCGACGCGCACTCGATCACCTTCGAGGTGCCCGACGACCTCGCCGAGCACTTCGTCTACAAGCCCGGCCAGTTCCTGACCGTGGCGGTGCCCAGCGACCGGACCGGTATCGCTGCCCGCTGCTACTCGCTCTCCAGCAGCCCGGTCGGTGGTGGCCCGATCACGATCACGGTCAAGCGGACCGCGGACGGTTACGCCTCCAACTGGATCTGCGACCACCTGCACGCCGGTGACACGCTGCGGGTGCTGCCGCCCAGCGGCATCTTCACCCCTGCCTCGCTCAGCGCCGACCTGCTGCTCTTCGCCGGCGGCAGCGGGGTGACCCCGATCCTCTCGATCACCCGGACCGCGCTCGCCCAGGGCAGCGGCCGGATCGTGCTCTTCTACGCCAACCGCGACGAGAAGTCCGTGATCTTCGCCCAGGACCTGGCCGAGCTGGCCGCGCAGCACCCGGATCGGCTCACGGTCGTGCACTGGCTGGAGTCCGTGCAGGGTCTGCCCAGTCAGGACCAACTGCGGGCGTTCGCGAGCAACTTCACCTCGTACGACGCCTTCGTCTGCGGGCCGGCCCCGTTCATGAAGCTGACCATCGCGGCACTGCGCGAGCTGGATTTCCCGCGCGAACGTCGCCACCAGGAGAAGTTCGTCTCGCTGGGCGGGAACCCGTTCGGGGACGTCGAGGAGATCCGCGCGGCGGAGAGCGAGATCGCCGCCGCCGAGACCGACGAGCTCGACACCGCCGAGGACCCGGCCGCGGGGGACCCGCAAGGGCCGGTGAAGCTCGAGGTCGAGCTGGACGGCGAGGAGTACACCTTCGACGACTGGACGCCGGGCACCAAGCTGCTCGACCACCTCGAGGCGAAGGGCGTCAAGGCGCCGTTCTCCTGTCGCGAGGGTGAGTGCTCGGCCTGCGCGATCCGCCTGCTCGAGGGCGAGGTCCGGATGCTCCGCAACGACGTGCTCGACGAGGAGGACCTCGCCGACGGCATCCGGCTGGGCTGTCAGTCGCTGCCGATGACGGACGTGGTCAAGGTCACCTACCACTGAAACTACAAGTTTGTAATTCAACCAAACCGCTTGTCTGTGACCTGTGTGACTGGTGTGATTCAGAGGTTCTCGGCCGCCCTCCAGCGGTCCCCCCCTCTGTCTGAAGGAGACCCGTGGTTCCCCCCACCACGACTCGTACCTCGCTTGCGCGCACGCTGTCCTCGTTGACCTCGGTCGCGACGACCGTCGGGCTCTCGCTCGCCCTGGCTGTCGGTCTGCTGATGACCGTCCCGACCCCGGAGACCGGCACCGGTGACCTCCGTCCGGTCGCACGCGCCCTGCCGTCGCCGACGTTCACGGCGTTCACGCTCAACATCCGCCATGACATGGGCACGAAGAAGGCCCGCGCCGACATGGTCAAGGCCTTCACCCTCGGCGACGCCGGCGGCCTGCAGGAGATGTCGGAGCTGGTGGACCGGCAGACGCTGATGGAGCTGTGCCGGGAGAACGACTGGGGCTGGTACATGCCCGCCGAGGGCGGCGTGGCCATCCCGATCATCTGGGACCGTAAGCGCTTCCGGTTGATCACCGGCCGGACCGTGAAGACCCACGGGCCGGAGAACCGGGTCACCCCGAGCCGCTACATCAACGTCGTCCGGCTTCGCGAGATCGCGACCGGCAAGGTCTTCGGCTTCATCAACACCCACACCATCGCCCAGGCCTCGTTCGACGCCCAGGCCTCCGACATGCACCGGATCCCGCGGCTGCGCAAGCACCTGCGGATGCTCCGCCGCGAGATCGTCCAGCTGTTCACCACGACCGAGCACGTCTTCGCTGCCGGGGACCTCAACGTCAACTACCTCGCCGACCGACGACGTCAGGTCAAGGGTCTGCCCACCGACCGTCTCGGCGACCTGGTCAACTTCGACATGCCGTTGGAGGGATCGCGCGGGCCCACCTCGCTGCTCGACTACGGAATGACCGTCAAGCACGACTCCGGGCTCGTCCTGGAGCGTTCCGAGATCGTGCGCGGCTTCAACTCCGACCACGACGCGGTGGTGATGACCTACCAGCCCGTCGACCTCTTCGAGGACGGACCGCTCTTCAACGGACCGCTCGGCGGCCCCGCCGATCGGCACCGGGTCCTCAACCGGGTCACCCGTGCCATCCAGGACGCCGAGGTCGGCGCCGAGGTCCGCCTGGTCACCAGCCGGATCGCCAACAAGGCGCTGACCGCCTCGCTGCTCGGCGCCCACGCGGAGGGGATCGCCGTCCAGGTGATCCTCGGCGGCGGTCGGGCCACCGCGGACGAGAAGCGTCTGCAAGCCGTGCTCGGCACCGACACCTCGGCCACCTCCTGGGTCACCCGGTGTTCCGGGAGCTGCCAGGGCGGCACCGGTGGCCAGGAGCTGAACGCCCTGCTGGTCAGCCGCGCCGGCGGCACCACCGACCTCACCATGATCGGCTCCGGCCCGTTCACCGACGAGAACAGCGACCGGTTCAGCGACGTGATGCGCTCCTCGGACCCCGAGGTCTACGCCGGCTACCGCGACATGTTCGACCGGATGAGCGCCCCGAGCGACGACGACACCGCGGGCAGGGCCGCCAGCTTCGGGGCGATGCGCGCTCAGTTCTACCCCGTCGACCCCGGCACCCGGGACCCGATGCTCCGCGCCCTCGCCCCCGTCCGCTGCACCGGCGCCCGCGGGCTGCACACCGACGACGGTCGCACCAACGTCCGGGTCTCGGCCCGGGCCTGGTCGGGCGAGCGTGGCCTCGCCATCGCCCGCCGGCTCGGCAAACTGAAGTCCAAGGGCTGCGACGTGGTCGTGGCCCACGGCTCCGCCACCAAGAAGGGCGTACGCCGCACCCTCGCCGCGGCCGGCGTCCCGCTGCGCCGTACGGCTGTGGGGCAGCAGGTGCTCGTCGTCGACGGCCGCTACGGCCGCACCGCCGGCGTGCAGCGCGTCTGGACCGGTGGACCGTCCTGGACCGACCGTGGCCTGGGCAGCGACGGCGTCACCCTGATGGTGCCGGGTCCCGAGGCTGCGCAGGGCTACCTGGACAGCTTCAGCCGGGCCTGGCGCAGCGCCTCCTGACCCTCAGCCGAAGGTCAGCCCGTACTTCTCGATGATGGGCAGCGTCCGCTCCAGATCGGCCTCGCAGCCGTAGGGGGCGGCCAGTGCGCCGACGTCGACGTCCTCACCGGCGGCGTCGATGGCACGGAACAGCTCCTCCAGGCCGCCCGGCGAGATCATCTCCAGCAGTCGGGCGGGCTGGTCCCCGGCGTTCCAGAAGGTGTGCCACTCGCCGCGAGGCTTGAACACCAGGTCGCCGACCTCGGCCACCACCTCCTCGTCCCCGAACTGGGCCCAGACGCGCCCCTCGAGGATGAAGCTGAACTCGTCCTCCTGGGTGTGGACGTGCATCGGCGCCGCGATCGAGCGCGGGGCCAGCAGGTGCTCGACGACGCCGAGGCCGCCGCCCCAGGTCTTCGAGTCGATCAGGAATCGGTCCCGGCAGCCGTCAGGCGGCCCGGAGATCTCGCCGGTGCCGGCGCGGATGATGCGGCGCTCCATCGCTCCACGATGCCACCACGGCGACCGCTCGACCAGTGCTGGCTGGACCAGCGCCGGTCAGTCGAAGAACGCCGCGCGGTGTTCCCACACGTAGGCGTCGAGGCGGGCGTCGGCCTCGCTGGCCGGCAGGGCGTCGAACCGTGCGTCCAGGGCGGCGAAGACCCGGGGGTCGCGGTGCAGCAGTTCGTTGACCGCGATCTCCCGGGACTCCCGGTCCACGGGGTAGTGGTCGCCGAAGAGCGCACACGCGTCGCTGACGAGGCCCACCCACTCCGGACCGATCAGGTCAGCCGCCTCGAGTGCCGCCGGCGCGGTGTCGCCGCCGGCGTAGAGGAAGTAGCCCTCGAAGCCGCCGCCGGCCACCTCCAGGCGGAGCGTGCCGAGGGCGAAGACGTGTCGCTGTTCGTCGGCCATCCGGGACCAGGCTCCCGGGTCGGCCTGTTCGCTCTCCGCGAGGTGCGAGAAGGCGTACTGGAAGGCGCCCTCGCTCGTCGCGGGGGTCGCCAGGAGCAGTGAGTCCATGCTCACCAGCCCCGGGCCCGCCACTCGGCGACGTGCGGGCGCTCGGCGCCGATCGTCGAGTCGTTCCCGTGGCCGGGGTAGAACCAGGTGTCGTCCGCCAGCGCGCCGAAGACCTTCGTCTCCACGTCGTCGATCAGGCTGCGGAAGTTGTCGGCGTTGCCGAAGGTGTTGCCGACCCCGCCGGGGAAGAGCGAGTCGCCGGTGAAGAGGTGCGTGTGCCCGTCGGGGTCGTCGTAGCGCAGGGCGATGGACCCGGGCGTGTGACCGGCGAGAGCGATGACGCTCAGCGTGCAGTCGCCGAACCGGATCGTGTCGCCGTCCCCCACCGTGCGGCTCACCGGGACGCCGGTCTGCTGGGTGATGGCCCCGGCGTCGGCCGTCCCGGCGATCACGGCCGGCTCGGTCTCCGCGACGACAGCAGCCAGGGCGCGGTGGTGGTCCCAGTGCTCGTGGGTGGTGACCACGGTGGTGAGTCCGGCGTCCCCGATCAGGGACAGCAGGCGTGGCGCGTCGTCCGCGGCATCGACGAGCAGTTGCGCCGCCGTGCCCCGGCAGCGCAGCAGGTAGCAGTTGTTCGACATCTGCGGGTCGACCGCAACCTTGGTGATCGTCAGGTGGGTGAGCTCGCGGACCTGTGGAGGTCCGCCGGGGGTCACCTCGCCGGTGTACGTCGCCATGGACCGATCTTAGGCAGGCCCCCCGGGTCCGCCGCGAGTCCGCCGCCCTGGCCGCGTCCGGTGAGCCACCAGCCGAGGTCGCCGCCCGTGCCCGAGACGACCTGCAGGTGGTCGCCGGCGTCCGGGTCCGGGCGGAGGCCCACGCTCCAGCGTCGGTCGAGGTCGGTCGCCTGCACCACGAACGGGCCGTCGTCCGCGTGGTCGACGACCACCGTGTCGAGGAGCTCCACGACGAAGTCGTCCGGCCAGTCATCGGGGGAGTACTGCGCGCCGAGGTCGGCGTGGTGGACCTCCACCTCACGACGACGCGTCGCGACGATGTCGGCGACCTCGAAGCGCTGGCCACCCGGCACCCGGGGGAACGAGCCCGTCCAGCACGCCTCGGGCAGGTTCTCGACGGCTTCCTGGAAACGGTGGCAGCCCGACATCAGCGCGTCGCGCATCGCAGCCGGCCCCTGCTCGACGAGCTCCTCGATGTCCCGGTCGCGGGCCTCCTGCGAGGCGTACATCGGGACCTCCTCGCCCTGCGCCAGCCCGTTCAGGGCGTCGGCGATCCCCTCGGCGTTGCGGGCGAGGTGGGCGACCACGTGCCCCCGGGACCAGCAGGGGAGCAGTGAGTCGGCGAGCAGTTCCTCGTCGGTCAGGGCGTCGACGGTTCGGATCAGCCGACGCGTCGACTCCAGGGTGGCGGGCAGCGTCTCGAGGCTCATGCTCGCCATTGAACACCTGTCGCCTTCGCCGAGTTGGTGTGCCGTGAGATTCTGTGGGGACCGCGTGGCGAGTTGCACCCGGCGCCGCCATGCCGAACACTTGTTCGAATCCACTCCCGACCGTCAAGGACCCAGCGTGGCCGATCAGCTCATCATCCGCGGGGCCCGCGAGCACAACCTCAAGGACGTCTCGCTCGACCTGCCCCGCGACTCGCTCATCGTGTTCACGGGTCTGTCCGGCTCGGGCAAGTCCTCGTTGGCCTTCGACACGATCTTCGCCGAGGGTCAGCGGCGCTACGTGGAGTCGCTCTCGGCGTACGCCCGTCAGTTCCTCGGCCAGATGGACAAGCCCGACGTCGACTTCATCGAGGGCCTCTCCCCGGCGGTCTCCATCGACCAGAAGTCGACCTCGAAGAACCCTCGCTCGACGGTGGGCACGATCACCGAGGTCTACGACTACCTGCGGCTGCTCTACGCCCGGGCCGGCCGCCCGCACTGCCCCACCTGCGGCGCCCCGATCGAACGGCAGACCCCGCAGCAGATCGTGGACCGGGTGATGGCGCTGGAGGAGGGGAAGCGCTTCCAGGTGCTCGCCCCGGTGATCCGCGGCCGCAAGGGCGAGTACGTCGAGCTCTTCAAGGAGCTGCAGGCCCAGGGGTTCTCGCGTGCCCGGGTCAACGGGGAGACCCATCAGCTCGACGACCCGCCGAAGCTCGACAAGCAGAAGAAGCACACGATCGAGGTCGTCGTCGACCGGCTCGCCGTCAAGGAGACCGCGAAGCGCCGGCTGACCGACTCGGTGGAGACGGCGCTCAAGCTGGCGGGCGGGCTGGTGACCTTCGACTTCGTCGACCTGCCCGCCAAGGACCCGGCCCGCGAGCAGCGGTTCAGCGAGAAGATGGCCTGCCCCAACGACCATCAGATCGACACCGACGAGCTCGAGCCGCGCTCGTTCTCCTTCAACTCGCCCTTCGGTGCGTGCGGGGTCTGCCACGGCCTCGGCACCCGGATGGAGGTCGACCCCGAGCTCGTGGTGCCCAACCCCCAGGCCACGCTCGGCGAGGGGGCGATCCAGCCCTGGAGCCAGGCCCACGTCGCCGACTACTTCCTGCGGCTGATGGGTGCGCTGGGCGAGGAGCTCGGCTTCGACCTGAACACCCCGTGGGAGAAGCTCTCCGCCAAGGCCCAGAAGTCGCTGCTCGACGGCCACGCCACCAAGGTGCACGTCGTCACCCGGAACCGGTACGGACGCGAGCGCGCCTACTACGCCGAGTTCGAGGGCGTCCGCTCCTACATCGAGCGCCGGCACCGCGAGGCGGAGTCCGACACCAGCCGCGAGCGCTTCGAGGGGTTCATGCGCGAGGTGCCGTGCCCGGCCTGCCAGGGCAGCCGCCTCAAGCCGGTCTCGATGGCCGTCACGCTCGGCTCACGTGAGGCCGGCGGCCTGAACATCGCCGAGCTCTGCGCGATGCCGATCAACGAGACCGCCGACTTCCTGCGCAACCTCGACCTCTCCGCGCGCGAGCGTCAGATCGGTGAGCGGGTGCTCAAGGAGATCCAGGAACGGCTCAACTTCCTGCTCGACGTGGGTCTCGACTACCTCTCGCTGAACCGGCCCTCGGGCTCGCTCAGCGGTGGCGAGGCCCAGCGCATCCGGCTCGCCACCCAGATCGGCGCCGGGCTCGTCGGCGTTCTCTACGTCCTGGACGAGCCCTCGATCGGCCTGCACCAGCGCGACAACCACCGCCTGATCGAGACGCTGGTGCGGCTCAAGGAGCTGGGCAACACCCTGATCGTCGTGGAGCACGACGAGGACACCATCCGCGCCGCCGACTGGGTCGTCGACATCGGCCCGGGGGCGGGCGAGCACGGCGGCCAGGTGGTGCACTCCGGCAAGGTCGCCGACCTGCTCACGCATGCCGACTCGCTGACCGGTCAGTACCTCTCCGGGCGTCGCGAGATCCCGGTCCCCGAGCTGCGTCGACCGCGTACGACGGGCCGCGAGCTCGTCGTGCACGGTGCTCGCGAGCACAACCTGCGCGACGTCACGGTGGCCTTCCCGCTCGGCCTCTTCGTCGCCGTCACCGGGGTCTCCGGCTCGGGGAAGTCGACGCTGGTCAACGACATCCTCTACACCTCGCTGGCCAAACAGATCTACAACGCCCGCGCGGTCCCCGGGCGACACCAGAAGATCACCGGACTCGAGCACGTCGACAAGGTGATCCACGTCGACCAGTCGCCGATCGGGCGTACTCCGCGGTCGAACCCCGCGACGTACACCGGGGTCTTCGACCACGTCCGCAAGCTCTTCGCCGCCACCCCGGAGGCGAAGATGCGCGGCTACCTGCAGGGGCGCTTCTCGTTCAACGTCAAGGGTGGGCGCTGCGAGGCCTGCTCGGGCGACGGCACGATCAAGATCGAGATGAACTTCCTGCCGGACGTCTACGTACCGTGCGAGGTCTGTCACGGTGCGCGCTACAACCGCGAGACCCTCGAGGTGCACTACAAGGGCAAGACGATCGCCGAGGTCCTCGACATGCCGATCGAGGAGGCGGTGGACTTCTTCGCCGCTGTCCCGGCGATCAGCCGTCACCTGAAGACGCTGGTCGAGGTGGGGCTGGGCTACGTCCGCCTCGGGCAGCCTGCCACCACGCTGTCGGGCGGTGAGGCGCAGCGGGTCAAGCTCTCCTCGGAGCTGCAGAAGCGCTCCACCGGTCGCACCGTCTACGTGCTCGACGAGCCCACCACGGGTCTGCACTTCGAGGACATCCGCAAGCTGCTGCTGGTCCTGGGGCGTCTGGTCGACCAGGGCAACACGGTCCTGGTGATCGAGCACAACCTCGACGTGATCAAGACCGCCGACTGGCTGGTCGACATGGGTCCCGAGGGCGGGTCGCGAGGCGGCATGGTGGTGGCCGAGGGCACGCCGGAGGCGGTCGCGGCGCACCCGGACAGCTTCACCGGCGAGTTCCTGGCGCCGCTGCTGAAGGGCCGCGAGGCGAAGCAGCCGACCCGCAAGGTAGCAGCCACGAAGGTCGCGGCCGCGAAGGGCCCGGCGAAGAAGTCGGCGGCGCGCAAGCGGGTCGCGAAGGGCTCGTGAGCCGAGGCGGTGGGGCTAGGGTCGTGGTGATCGTGCCCGCCACCGAGGGAGAACCTTCGTGAACACCGACCCCGTCAGCCGTCGTCACACGCTCGCAGGCGCCGTGGGGGTGGGGCTCGCCCTTCCCGTGCTCGCGGCCTGCAGTTCCGAGTCCTCCACGTCGCCCGGGTCCGGGTCGGCTGCCCCCTCGGTCGAGGTCGACGCCGGCGCCCTGGCGTCCGCCGAGGACATCCCGGTCGGCGGGGGCGAGATCTTCGCCGACGCGAAGGTGGTCGTCACCCAGCCCAGCGAGGGCGAGTTCCGCGGGTTCTCCGGGATCTGCACGCACCAGGGCTGTGTCGTCTCCTCGATCTCCGACGGCACGATCAACTGCCGCTGCCACGGCAGCAAGTTCTCCATCGAGGACGGGTCGGTCCAGGGCGGACCGGCGTCGGCGCCGCTGCCGTCGGTGGAGCTCTCCGTGGACGCCGGCGGCGAGATCTCGATCCCCTGAGCGACCGGTGCTCCCGGTCGACGTGTCCCCGCCCGCCCGTAGGCTTGGCAGGTGACTCCCGGACGACCCCCGCGCCCCACCCGGTCGCCCCTGTCCTACCGACCCGAGCCCGGCTCGATCCCGACCCAGCCGGGCGTCTACCGGTTCCGCGACCCCCGCGGCCGGGTGGTCTACGTGGGCAAGGCGAAGAACCTGCGGGCGCGGCTGTCGTCGTACTTCCAGGACATCGGGAACCTGCACCCGCGTACCGCCACCATGGTCACCACGGCGGCCAGCGTGGAGTGGACCACGGTCAACACCGAGGTGGAGGCGCTGCAGCTGGAGTACTCCTGGATCAAGGAGTACGACCCTCGCTTCAACGTGAAGTACCGCGACGACAAGTCCTACCCCTGGCTCGCCGTCACCGTCGGTGACGAGTTCCCCCGGGTGATGGTCGGGCGCGGCGCCAAGCGCAAGGGCACCCGCTACTTCGGGCCCTACAGCCATGCCTGGGCGATCCGCGAGACCGTCGACCAGCTGCTGCGGGTCTTCCCGATGCGCTCCTGCAGCAACGGCGTCTTCAAGCGCTCCGCCCAGATCGGGCGGCCCTGCCTGCTGGGCTACATCGACAAGTGCGCGGCACCGTGCGTCGGCAACGTCAGCCCCGAGGAGCATCGGGCGATCGTGAACGACTTCTGCGACTTCATGGGTGGTCAGACCACGGCGTTCGTCAAGCGCATCCGCAAGGAGATGTACGCCGCCTCCGAGGAGCTGGACTTCGAGAAGGCGGCCCGGCTGCGCGACGACCTGGGCGCGCTGGAGAAGGCGCTCGAGAAGCAGGCCGTCGTGCTCGGGGACGGTACCGACGCGGACGTGATCGCCCTGGCCGAGGACCCGCTCGAGGTGGCCGTCCAGATCTTCTACGTCCGCGGCGGTCGGATCCGCGGACAGCGCGGCTGGGTGGCCGACCGGGTGGACGAGGGCGACACGCCCGAGCTGATCCAGGACTTCCTCCTCCAGCTCTACGCCGGCTCCGGCGACGAGGGCGGCGACGCGATCCCGCGCGAGATCCTGGTCCCCGCGCTGCCCCCCGACGCCGAGACCTTCGAAGAGCTCCTCGGCGAGCTGCGCGGCGGCAGGGTCTCCATCCGGGTGCCGCAACGCGGCGACAAGAAGACGTTGCAGGAGACCGTGGCCCGCAACGCCGGCCAGGCGCTGGTGCTGCACAAGACCCGGCGCGCCAGCGACCTGACCACCCGCAACCGGGCGCTGGAGGAGATCCAGCTGGCGCTCGAGCTCGACGAGGTGCCGTTGCGGATCGAGTGCTACGACGTCTCCAACCTCCAGGGCACCGAGGTGGTGGCGTCGATGGTGGTCTTCGAGGACGGCCTGGTCCGCAAGGGGGAGTACCGCCGCTTCGTGATCAAGGGGGTCGAGGGACAGAACGATGTCGCCTCCATGCACGAGGTGATCACGCGACGGTTCCGGCGACTGCTCGACGAGCAGGCCCGCAGCCAGGAGGTCTCCACCGAGAGCGGCCCGATGCTGGTCGACCCCGACACCGGTCGGCCGCGCAAGTTCGCGTACGCACCCGGGCTGGTCGTCGTGGACGGGGGCCCGCCGCAGGTGGCGGCCGCCCAGCAGGCGCTCGACCAGCTCGGGATCGACGACATCGCCGTCTGCGGTCTCGCCAAGCGGCTGGAGGAGGTCTGGCTGCCCGGTCAGGAGGACCCGGTCATCCTGGCGCGCTCGTCCGAAGGTCTCTACCTGCTGCAGCGGATCCGGGACGAGGCCCACCGGTTCGCGATCGCCCACCACCGCTCCCGTCGTTCCAAGACGATGGTCGAGAGCCTGCTCGACGAGGTGCCCGGGCTGGGGGAGGTGCGTCGCAAGACGCTGCTCAAGCACTTCGGCTCGCTGAAGAAGCTCCGGGAGGCGTCGGTCGAGGAGATCGCCTTCGTCCCCGGCATCGGGCCGCGCACCGCGGCCGCCATCAAGGATGCGGTGAGCGGCACGAGTGGCCAGACTGGCCCCGTGATCACCAGCATCAACACCGCCACCGGCGAGATCGAGGAGTCCTGATGGACCCGTCCCGCGACCCCAACTCCCAGCACGAGGGTGAGCTCGTCGTCGTCACCGGGATGACCGGTGCCGGCCGCAGCACCGCGGCCAAGGAGCTGGAGGACCTCGGGTTCTACGTCGTGGACAACCTGCCCCCGGCGCTGCTGCGCGACGTCGTACGGCTGGTCGACGAGACACACGGCTCCGGCCAGCCCATTGCGGTGGTGGTCGACGTGCGGTCGGGATCGTTCTTCGGCTCCCTGCGCGCCAACCTCGCCCAGGGGCAGACAGGTCGCCGGACCACCCTGGTCTTCCTCGACGCGACCAACGACGTGCTCGTCCGGCGCCAGGAGGCGGCCCGGCGACCGCACCCGCTGCAGGGTGACGGCCGGTTGCTGGACGGCCTGGTCCGGGAACGCGAGGTGCTGGCGGAGCTGCGCAGCGAGGCGGACCTCGTCATCGACACCACGCTGCTCAACGTCCACCAGCTCACCGACCAGATGGCCGGCGCCTTCGGCACCCCGGACACCACCCGCCTGACCGTCACGGTGGTCAGCTTCGGCTTCAAGTACGGCATCCCGGTCGACGCCGACTACGTCGCGGACATGCGCTTCCTGCCCAACCCCTACTGGGTGCCGGAGCTGCGTTCCGGCACGGGTCGAGACCCGGAGGTCGCGGCGTACGTCAAGAGCCGCGACGGTGCCGCCGAGTTCCTCGACAGCTACCTGACGCTACTCAGCGGCGTGGCGGAGGGCTACCTCCGCGAGGGCAAGCGCTTCATGACGATCGCCGTCGGGTGCACCGGCGGCAAGCACCGCAGCGTGGCGATGACGGAGGAGATCGCGAAGCGGTTGACCCGGCTCGGGTACTCCACCCGGGCCTCGCACCGAGACCTCGGCCGGGAGTGACCGCGTGGAGTTGACGAAGCGCTCCGTGGTCGCACTCGGCGGAGGGCACGGTCTGCATGCCTCCCTGCGCGCCCTGCGCCGGGTGGCCACCGACGTCACCGCGGTCGTGACCGTCGCGGACAACGGTGGCTCCTCGGGCCGACTGCGCGGCGAGTTCGGCGTCCTGCCGCCCGGCGACCTGCGAATGGCGCTGGCGGCGCTGTGCGGCGACGACGAGTGGGGCGAGACCTGGTCGCGGGTCCTCCAGCACCGCTTCGCCGGTCAGGGCGAGATGAACGGCCACGTGGTCGGCAACCTGCTGATCGTCAGCCTGTGGGAGCTGCTCGGCGACCACGTCAAGGCCCTCGACTGGGTGGGGCGGCTGCTCGGCGCCTCGGGACGAGTGTTGCCGATGGCCCTGACCTCGTTGGACATCGAGGCCGACGTACGCGGACTCGACCCCACGGACGCCGACCGGCTCACCGTGGTCAGGGGCCAGGTCGAGGTGGCCACCACCGCAGGCGTGATCGCCGGCGTCCGGCTCGACCCCGCGGAGCCGCTGGCCTGCCCGGAGGCCGTCGAGGCGGTGCGTGAGGCCTCGTGGGTGGTCCTCGGGCCCGGGTCGTGGTTCACCTCGGTGATCCCGCACCTGCTGGTGCCGGACCTTCGCGACGCGCTGGTGAGCACCCCTGCCCGGATCCTGCTGGTGCTCAACCTCGACGAGCAGGCCGGCGAGACCCCGGGCTTCGGCCCCGGGGACCACCTGGCAGCCCTGGCCGAACACGCTCCGCAGCTGCGGATCGACACCGTGCTGGCCGATCGGACCAGTGTGGGGGAGGGCCTCGCCGAGCTCGAGCACGTGGCCGCTGCGCACGGCGCCCGTGTCGTCGTGGAGGATCTCGCGGAGGACGACGGCACCCCTCGCCACGACCCCGCCCGGCTGGCGGCCGCCTGTGCGAGGATTTTCGGCGAAGGTGATGGACCGACATGACAGGATCACGCACATGGCGATGACGGCACAGGTGAAGGCGGAGCTGTCCAACACTCCGATCACGAAGACCTGCTGCCGCAAGGCGGAAGTCGCCTCTTTGCTGCGTTTCGCGGGTGGGCTGCACATCGTCAGCGGACGCATCGTCGTGGAGGCCGAGCTCGACACCGGCGCCGCTGCCCGACGCCTGCGCAAGGACATCGCCGAGGTCTACGGCCACGCCAGCGACGTGGTGATGGTGCAGGGCAACGGCATCCGCAAGGGCAGCCGCTACATCGTCCGCGTCGTCAAGGACGGCGAGGCCCTGGCCCGCCAGACCGGACTGCTGGACCAGCGTGGACGGCCCGTGCGGGGGCTGCCCCCCGCCGTCGTCTCCGGCGGCGGCTGCGACGCGGTCGCCGCCTGGCGCGGCGCCTTCCTCGCCCACGGCTCGCTGACCGAGCCCGGAAGGTCGTCGGCCCTCGAGGTCACCTGCCCGGGGCCGGAGGCCGCCCTGGCCCTGGTCGGCGTGGCGCGTCGGCTCGGCATCCAGGCCAAGGCACGTGAGGTCCGCGGCGTCGACCGCGTGGTGATCCGGGACGGTGACGCCATCGCACAGCTGCTGACCCGGCTGGGGACCCACGAGTCGCTGATGGCGTGGGAGGAGCGACGGATGCGTCGCGAGGTGCGGGCCACCGCGAACCGGCTGGCCAACTTCGACGACGCCAACCTGCGGCGCTCCGCCCGGGCGGCCGTGGCCGCCGGCGCGCGCGTGGACCGGGCGATGGAGATCCTGGGCGACGAGGTGCCCGATCACCTGCGCCTGGCCGGCACGCTCCGGCTCGAGCACAAGCAGGCCTCCCTGGAGGAGCTTGGCCAGCTGCACGAGCCGGTGCTGACCAAGGACGCGATCGCCGGACGGATCCGGCGACTGCTGGCGATGGCCGACAAGCGTGCCGAGGAGCTCGGCATCCCCGACACCGAGTCGTCGTTGACCCCGGAGATGCTCGCCGACGAGGTCTGAGCCTTCCCGGGGGACCCTCGCGCGCACCGCTCCGCGGCCTGACGGTCGAGGCCGGCCGCTTGTTACCGGGCCGTACCCCGGGACACCCGGCCGGTGCTGTCCGCGGCAGGCGATAGGGTCGCTGGCATGCGGGTCCGAGGGACCCCATCCGACTCGTGACATCAGTAGCGCACCCGTATCAGAGGAGCCCCACCAGTGACCGTTCGCGTAGGTATCAACGGATTCGGCCGCATCGGCCGCAACTTCTTCCGGGCCGTTCGTGCCTCCGGAGCCGACATCGAGATCGTCGGCATCAACGACCTCACCGACAACGCGGTGCTGGCCCACCTGCTGAAGTACGACTCGATCCTGGGTCGCCTCGACGCCGACGTCTCCGCCAGCGACGACGCGATCATGGTCGGAGACCAGCGGATCGCCGCGTTCGCCGAGCGCGACCCGGCCGCCCTCAAGTGGGGCGACCTGGACGTCGACGTCGTCGTCGAGTCCACCGGCTTCTTCACCGACGCCACCAAGGCCCGCGCCCACATCGACGGCGGCGCCAAGAAGGTCATCATCTCGGCGCCCGCCTCCAACGAGGACATCACCGTCGTGATGGGCGTCAACCACACCGACTACGACGCCTCGTCGCACCACGTGATCTCGAACGCGTCCTGCACCACGAACTGCCTGGCGCCGATGGCCAAGGCCCTCCACGACGAGCTCGGCATCGTCAAGGGTCTGATGACGACCATCCACGCCTACACGGCCGACCAGAACCTGCAGGACAACATCCACAAGGACCTGCGTCGCGCCCGCGCCGCGGCCCTCAACGTGGTGCCCACCTCGACCGGCGCCGCCAAGGCGATCGGTCTGGTCATGCCCGAGCTCAAGGGCAAGCTCGACGGCTACGCGCTGCGTGTCCCGGTCCCGACCGGCTCGGCCACCGACCTCACCTTCGAGGCCGGCCGCGAGACCAGCGTCGAGGAGGTCAACGCGATCATCGAGAAGGCCGCCGACGGCCGCTTCCTGCGCTACTCGACCGACCCGATCGTCTCCTCCGACATCGTCACCGACCCGGCGTCCTGCATCTTCGACGCTCCGCTCACCAAGGTGATCGGCAACCAGGTCAAGGTCGTCGGCTGGTACGACAACGAGTGGGGCTACTCCAACCGCCTCGTGGACCTCATCTCCTACGTCGGCGAGACCCTCTGATCGTGACGGGCATCGACACCCTGGCCGACCAGCTCGGCGGCCTGCGGGGCAAGCGCGTGCTGGTCCGCTCGGACCTCAACGTCCCGCTCGACGGCACCACCATCACCGACGACGGCCGGATCAGGGCCAGCGTCCCCACCATCCGGGCACTGGCCGAGGCCGGCGCCCGGGTGGTGGTGACCGCCCACCTCGGTCGCCCGAAGGGAGCCCCGGACCCGGCGTACTCGCTGGGCCCGGTGGCCGCCCGGCTCGGTGAGCTGCTCGAGGCGCCGGTGGCCTTCGCCACCGACACCGTCGGGGACATCGCCCGGGAGACCGTCTCCGGACTGTCGGACGGTCAGGTGGCCGTGCTGGAGAACGTCCGCTTCAACGCGGGCGAGACCAGCAAGGACGACGCCGAGCGGGCCGCGTTCGCGGACGAGCTGGCGGCCCTGGCCGACGCCTTCGTCTCCGACGGCTTCGGCGTCGTGCACCGCAAGCAGGCCTCGGTCTACGACGTCGCGCAGCGGTTGCCGCACGCCATGGGCGGTCTGGTGTCGACCGAGCTGGACGTGATGAAGCGCCTGACCGAGAGCCCGGAGCGGCCCTACGTGGTCGTGCTGGGTGGGTCGAAGGTCTCCGACAAGCTCGGGGTGATCGACAACCTCCTCGGCAAGGCCGACAAGCTGCTGATCGGTGGCGGCATGGTCTTCACGTTCCTCAAGGCCCAGGGTCACGAGGTCGGCAAGAGCCTGCTCGAGGAGGACCAGCTCGACACCTGTCGGAGCTACCTCGCCCGGGCCCAGGAGACCGGCGTCGAGATCCTGCTGCCCACCGACATCGTCGTGGACAGCGCGTTCCCCGGTGGCGACCGCTCACCCGAGCCACGTGTCGTGCCGGCTGCCGAGATCCCGGCCGACTGCCTGGGGCTCGACATCGGCCCACAGTCCGGCGCTGCGTTCGCCTCGGCACTGTCGGACGCTCGCACCGTCTTCTGGAACGGGCCGATGGGCGTCTTCGAGGTCGCTGCCTTCGCCGAGGGCACGCGGGCCGTGGCGCAGGCACTGACCGAGGTCGAAGGTCTCTCCGTCGTCGGCGGCGGTGACTCCGCGGCCGCCGTCCGAGCGCTCGGCTTCGACGAGCAGGCGTTCGGCCACATCTCCACCGGCGGGGGTGCCAGCCTCGAGTACCTCGAGGGCAAGGAACTCCCCGGCATCGTCGTCCTCGAGAGCTGAGAAGGAAACCCATGGCCACGAACCGCGTCCCGCTGATGGCGGGCAACTGGAAGATGAACCTCAACCACCAGGAAGCGGTGGTGCTGGTCCAGAAACTCGCTTGGACGCTGTCTGACAAGCGCCACGACTTCGGCAAGGTCGAGGTCGTGGTGGTGCCGCCCTTCACCGACCTGCGTTCGGTGCAGACCCTGGTCGATGGTGACCGGCTGTCGGTGAAGTACGCCGCTCAGGACGTGTCGATGCACGACAGCGGCGCCTACACCGGTGAGATCTCGGCCGGCATGCTGGCCAAGCTCGGCTGCAGCTACGTCGTGGTCGGTCACTCGGAGCGGCGCGAGTACCACGCCGAGACCGACGAGGTCGTCAAC
>NZ_JBFIKK010000042.1:0-23362 GCF_041600255.1 Nocardioides sp.
AGCAGCGCGCGGCCGCCGGCTGTCAGGTGCTCGGACTGCAGTTCAGGAGCGACCCGATGACCGGCAGCCGCTTCGACACCCTCGACCGGGAGCTGGGTGGGGCATTCATCCGGGTCGACTTCGGCGGCAAGGGCCACTCCGTGCTCACCGAGCAGCGCCAGCAGGAGGGCGTGGACCGCGTGCTGGCGTTCTTCGACGAGAAGCTGCGCGGTTGAGGGTGTGCATTTCACAGGTTAACCAGTGAAATGCACACAGACCCCCGACCTCACCCGGCGCTGAGAATCAACCCACTCGTCGGCACCCCGGTGCCGGCCGTCACCAGCACCCGTTCCGCGCCGTCCACCTGGTTCACCGACGTCCCCCGCATCTGGCGGACGCCTTCGGCGATCCCGTTCATGCCGTGGATGTACGCCTCACCGAGCTGACCTCCATGCGTGTTCAGCGGCAGCCGGCCACCGATTTCGATCGCCCCATCGGCGATGAACCCGGGCGCCTCGCCGCGACCACAGAAGCCCAGCTCCTCCAGCTGCATCAGCACGTACGGCGTGAAGTGGTCGTACAGCACAGCCGTCGGGATGTCCTCCGGCCGCAGGCCCGACTGCCGCCAGAGCTCACGACCGACCACGCCCATCTCCGGCACGCCGATGTCGTCGCGGTAGTACGACGTCATCACGAACTGGTCGCGGCCACTCCCCTGCGCCGCCGCCGCGATGTACGCCGGACGCTGGGGCAGATCTCGCGCCCGCTCGGCCGAGACCACCACCAGCGCCACCGCCCCGTCGCTCTCCTGGCAGCAGTCCAGCAGGTGCAGCGGCTCCGCGATCATCCGCGACGCCTGGTGGTCGGCCAGCGTGATCGGCTTGCCGTGGAAGAACGCCTTCGGGTTCGTGGCAGCGTGCCGACGATCCGCCACCGCCACACGGCCGAAGTCCTCCGAGGTGGCGCCGTACTCGTGCATGTACCGGCGTGCCTGCATCGCCACTGTCGCGGCCGGAGTGCCCAGCCCCATCGGGTACGACCAGGCGTTGTCGAGGCCGTTGGTGTTCACCTGGGTCGCGGCAGCCACGCTGAACTGCCCGAACCGGCTGCCCGAGCGCTCGTTGAAGCCGCGGTAGCAGACCACGACGTCCGCGACACCCGTGGCGACGGCCATCGCGGCCTGCTGGACGGTCGCACACGCCGCTCCGCCGCCGTAGTTGATCCGGCTGAAGAAGCGCAGCTCCGCGATCCCGAGCTCGCGTGCGACCGCGATCTCCGAGGAGGTGTCCATCGTGAACGTCGTCAGTCCGTCCACGTCCGCAGCGGTCAGTCCGCAGTCGGCCAGCGCGGCCTGCACGGCCTCGACCGACAGCTGCAGCTCCGAGCGGCCGGACTCCTTGGAGAACTCGGTGGCACCGATCCCGACGATCGCGGCCTTACCGGAGAGCCCGCTCACGACGGCTCCCCCACACCCGCCGCGGCCGCCACACCCGCCGCGTCTGCCGCGCCACCCGCCGCACCCGCGCCACCCGACGTACCCACGGCCAACCGGACCGTCCCGGTGATGTGGTCCCCCAACGAGACCGCGGCGGTGACCGCCACCGTGGCGACCCCGTCCTCCACCGACGACACCTCGCCGGTGAAGCGCAGCGTGTCGTAGGGGTACGCCGGAGCACCCAGCCGGATCGCGATGCCCAGCACGTCCACGTCGTGCCCGGCCCAGTCCGTCACGTACTTCTCGACCAGGCCGGTCGAGGTCAGGATGTTGACGAAGATGTCCTTCGAACCGTGCGACTGTGCGAGGTCGCGGTCGTGGTGGACGTCCTGGAAGTCGCGCGTCGCGATCGCCGTGCTCACCACGAGGGTGGGGGTGATCGGCAGCTGCCACTCGGGGATCCGGTCGCCGGCCTTCATCGCTGCTCCTCGTCGTTCACGCCGGCCGCCCGCCAGATCGGCAGGGTCAGGTCGTCGTCGATGCGTCGGTAGTCCACGGTGACCGGTTGGCCGATCCGGACCTCCTCGGCGGAGAGCCCGACGAGCTCGCCGACCATCCGGACGCCCTCCTCGAGCTCGATCAACCCGATCAGGATCGGCAGCTCCCGCCCCGGTACCGGCGGGTGCCGGTGCACGACGTACGAGAAGACGGTGCCGCGACCCGACGCGACCAGGTGGCCCCGGTCGAACGCGCCGCAGTCGGGGCAGGTGGGGCCGGGCGGGAAGCGCAGCGACCCGCAGGCCCCGCAGGTCTGGATCCGCAGTTCGCCGGCCGAGGTTCCCTCCCAGAAGAACTCGGTGTCGCGGTTCTTCATCGGACGCAGCACGAACTGCTCCGTCGGCTCCTGAGCCGATGACGCCGGCTCGGGCTCAGCCTCGGGCTCAGCCTCGGGCTTGGCCCGCGGCTTGAACTTCAGCACCCGGAAGAGCATGGTTGCGACCAGCTCCTCACCGACGTACCAGGTGTTGCGGGAGGTCACGAAGTACCCCTCGCCCATCCCGGTCTGCTTCGGACCGACCACGGACTCCAGCTGGGTCAGCACCCGCACCCGCTCGCCGACCTTCAGGTAGCGCTCGTAGCTCTGCTCGCAGTTCGTGCCGAGTACGGCGGTGAAGCCGGCCTCGGTCAGCACCTGCATCATCGCGTGCAGCGGGTCGTGGACACCGGGGCGACCGCCCTGGCCGAACATCGTCCAGACCTGCGCCATCGACGGCGGCGCCTCGCCCTGCTGGAAGCGCGGGTTGGTGTTGCCCATCGCCTCCAGCCAGTTGTTGATGATCGGCTGGTTCACCTCGTCGCGGGCGTGCCGCTCCGCGGTCGGCCCGAGAGCCTTGATCCGCTCAGCCTCGGCCATGATGTGCTCGTGCACGGCGTCCGCCGTGCCGGCCGCCGCGCCGCTCATCGGGGCACCTTCGGCAGGCCGAGACCGAACATCGAGATGAGCTCGCGCTGCACCTCGTTGACACCGCCCCCGAAGGTCAGCACGAGGTTCCGCTTCGCCTGGGCGTCGAGGTAGGACATCAGGTCGCCGGTCGCTCGGTCCGCCGGGTCGCCGTAGCTGTGCACGATGCCGGCCAGCCGGGCCGCCAGGTGCTGCACCTGCTCGGAGGCGAACACCTTCGACGACGACGCGTCGCCGACCGAGATCTCCCCCACGGCCGCGGCCCGCGCAACCTCCCAGTTGAGCAGCTCGTTGACCCGGAAAGCGGCCGTGACCTCGCCCAGGGTCCGGACGACGTCGGGCCGGTCCAGCACGCCGGCACCCTCGGCCCAGGCCGCAACCCGGTCGCGCAGACCCTCGAGCCGGCCGGCGGGGCCGAGCATGACGCGTTCGTGGTTGAGCTGGGTGGTGATCAGCCGCCACCCCTCGTTCTCCTCACCGACCAGCATCTCGACGGGCACCCGGACGTCGTTGAAGTACGTCGCGTTGACGTGGTGGGAGCCGTCCGCGGTGATGATCGGCGTCCATGAGTAGCCGGGGTCCGAGGTGTCCACGATGAGGATCGAGATGCCCTTGTGCTTGGGCGCGTCCGGGTCGGTGCGGACCGCCAGCCACAGGTAGTCGGCCTGGTGGCCGCCGGTGGTCCAGAGCTTCTGCCCGTTGACGACGTAGTGGTCGCCCTCGCGCCGGGCGGTCGTGCGCAGCGAGGCCAGGTCGGTGCCGGCGTCGGGCTCGCTGTAGCCGATCGCGAAGTGCACGTCGCCGGCCAGGATCCGCTTCAGGAACAGGTCCTTCTGCAGCGCAGTGCCGTACTTGATCAGGGTGGGGCCGACGGTCTGCAGGGTGACCGCGGGAAGGTGCACGTCGGCACGCTGGGCCTCGTTGGCGAAGATCGTCTGCTCGATCTCGCCCAGCCCGTGACCGCCGTACTCCTGCGGCCAGCCGATCCCCATCCAGCCGTCCTGGCCGAGACGGCGCACCATGTTCTGGTACTTCTCACCGTGCCGGTCGACGCCCATCTCGACGTGGTCGTCGTGCGTCACGAGGCCGGTGAAGTAGTCGCGCAGCCGGTCCTTGAGGGCCCGCTGGTCGGCGCTCAGCTCCAGGTTCTTCGCGGCGGCCGACTCCACCGGGACCTCGCCCGCGTCGAGGTGGAGCGCGTGCGAGATGTCGGTGATCCACGAGAAGTACCGGTGCAGCGGGTAGGTCACGTCGACCCCCATCCCGCCGTGCAGGTGGTGACAGGTGCGCAGGGCGGCCGGCCCCTCGGTGGCCGTCCAGTACGCCGCCACGGCGAGGTCGTCGGCCACGTCGAGGCCGGCGCTGATCCGCCAGGCTGCGTTCTGGGCGGCCAGGGCGACGGTGCGCGAGGCGATGTAGACGTCGGCTGCCTGGACCGCCACGGCCTGGAACTGGGCAAGCACCCGACCGAACTGCTCGCGCCCCTTGATGTACGCCGCGGTCAGGTCGCGCGCGCCGGCGAGCACGCCCGCGGCCTGCAGGCAGAGGCCGGCGATCGCGAGCTCGCGCAGGGTGCGGGCCGCGTCACCGGCCGCGTCACCGGCGAGGAACTCGGCCGGGGCCTCGTCGAGGACCACGGTGTGGGTGGCCTGCCCGCGCGAGGAGCCCGAGGGCAGCAGGGTGACGCCGGGGCCGTTCGGGTCCACCAGCGCCACGACGACCTCCGCGCCGCGGGTGGCCGGGACCAGGAGCAGCGTGGCGCGGTCGGCGTAGGAGACCGCGATCTTCCGGCCGGTGACGGTGCTGTCGGTGGCGGTGGTCGTCGGCAGCACCGGGATGCCCGCGCCGACCTCGCGCAGGGCCGGGGTCAGGATGCTCGCGCCGCTGGCGACAGCGGGCAGCAGGCGTGCCTGCTGCTCGTCGTTCGCGTGGCCGGCCAGGGTGAGCACCCCGCAGCAGAGCGTCTCCCACACCGGCAACGGCGCCACCCGGGCCCCGGTCTCGTGCAGCAGGATCGACACCTCGGCGAGGCCGAGACCTTCACCGCCGTGGGCCTCCGGCACGGCGAGGCCGAGCAGCCCGGCGCTGGCCAGCGCCGCCCAGTCGGCGTCCAGGTCGTCGCTCAGCCGTTCCAGGGCGTCGGCGACCACGGAGCGCACCGCCGAGGCGGCCTCCGAGTCAGAGGCGACGTAGCCGTCCGAATCCACGCGATCTCTCCTGCCACTGCGGGGTGTGTGTCGAGCAAACTGTAACCTGTTCTACTCTAGAGGGGCACGGACATCGACAGTGAGGAGCGCCGTATGGCCCTGATCTCCCCCCGCGCCCTCCTCCGACGTCGGGTCTACATGCCCTTCGCCCGGATCCCCGCGGGTCGGATGGTCGAACTCCCCGGTCGCGGCTCGACGTTCGTCACCGACACCCCGGGCCCCCGGCCCGACTCCCCCACCATCGTGCTGCTGCACGCCGTGGGCTGCACCGGCCTGCTGACCTGGTACCCCTCGATCAGGCCGCTCTCCGCGAAGTTCCGGGTGATCACGCTCGACCAACGCTGGCACGGCCGGGGCATCCAGTCCGAGGAGTTCTCGCTCCACGACTGCGCCGACGACGTCGCCGCCCTGGTCGAGGTCCTCGGCCTCGACAAGGTGATCGTGGCCGGCTACTCGATGGGCTCCGTCATCGCGCAGCGGGTCTGGCGCCAGCACCCCGAGATCACGGCCGGGTTGGTGCTGTGCGCCACCACCGACCGGTTCCGGTCGTCGCCCGCGGAGCGGATCTTCCACCAGGGCCTCGAGATCGCCATGCACGGCGCGCGTGGCGTCTCCCGGTCCCGCACGGCGATCCGGGCGAGCCGTGCGGCCGCCGAGGCACTCGACGTCTTCGGAGCCGACATCCACGACTGGTCGCTGGCCGAGCTCCGCAGCACCAGCCCGTGGGCGGTGGGCCAGGCCGTGGCCGCCCTGGGCCGGCACCACTCACGCCCGTGGTTGAGCACGATCGACGTGCCCACGGCCGTGGTGGTGACGCTGAAGGACAAGGTCCTCGACCCGAAGAACCAGCTGCGCATCGCCCGGCGGATCCCCGGCGCCACCGTCCACGACATCGACGCCGGGCACGCCGCCTGCGTGCTCCAGTCCGAGGTGTTCGTGCCCGCGCTCCTCGAGGCCGCCGCCACGGTCAACGCGCGGTTGCGGGACGTCAGCCGACCGCAGCCTTGAGCTTCGCGAGCTCCTCGGGGAAGCGCTGCACCAGCAGGTCGACGTCAGGCATCGACTCCTTGCAAGCGATCAGCCCGACGTGCACGTGGCCGTTGTTCGACATCACCGTGACGTTGAGCCCGGCGCCGTGGAAGACCGGGCCCAGCGGGTAGAGCGCGAGGATCTCCGCCCCCATGAAGAACATCGGGAACGGCGGCCCGGGCACGTTCGAGATCACCAGGTTGTGCACCACCGGGTGCTTCTCGGCCAGCCGCAGCCCGGCGTACGCCCGCACGGCCAGCCCGAAGGTCCGCGGGGCCGCGAACTCCGCCCAGTCCTGCAGCGAGTCCGCACTGATCGCGCCGTGGTGCTCCTTGGCGTTGCGGTTGTTCTCCGCCATCTCCTCGAGGCGCTCCAGCGGGTCCTCGACATCGGTCCCGAGCTTCGCGAACAGCGCCGAGACCTTGTTCGCGCCAGCCGAGCGCTTGCTGTGCTCCCGCACGGAGACCGGCACGGTGGCCAGCAGGGAGTTGCTGGGCAACTCGCCGCGCTCGTCGAGGTAGGCCCTCAGCGCTCCGCCCGCGACCGAGAGCACCACGTCGTTGACCGTGGTCCCGGTGACCTTCTTGATGTGCCGGATGTCGTCCAGGCTCATGTCGGCGAAGGCGATCGAGCGGTGACCGGTGATGGTGCCGTTGAAGGAGGTCCGCGGCGCGGAGAACGGGGCCGCCATCGCGGTGCCCTGACGCGCGCGGCCCACCGTCTTGGTGATCAGGTCGACCGAGGGCACCAGCAGCTTGACCGCGGTCAGCGGGAGGGTGACGTTGCTGACCACCGCGCGGGCCAGCAGTTCGGTCTGCCGGGGGTCGCGCCCGAAACCGCCGGCCGGCTCGGGGGCGATCGGCTCGGCGTCCGGCTCGAGGCTGCACAGGTGCGAGATCAGGTTGGAGCCGGAGACGCCGTCGACGGTCGCGTGGTGCATCTTGGAGAAGACCACGACCTTGTCGTCCTCGTAACCCTCGATCACCCACATCTCCCACAGCGGCCGCGAGCGGTCGAGCGGGAGGCCGGCGAGGTGTCCGGTCAGCTCGGTCAGCTCCTCGTAGCCGCCGGGCTGGGGCAGGGCCAGGCGGTGCACGTGGCGGTCGATGTCGAAGTGGGTGTCCCGCACCCAGATCGGGTGGTCCAGGCCCAGCGGCACCTTGCGCAGCTTGCGCGAGAAGGCCGGTACGTCGCGCACGCGCCGGTCGATCTCGGCCTTCATCGCGTTGAAGGAGTACCCGTTCGGCATCGTCCCCGGGTCGAGCACGATCAGGCCGCAGACGTGCATCAGCTGGGCCGGCGTCTCCAGGTAGAGGAAGCTGGCGTCGAGTCCGGAGAGGCGGTCCATCCGGACATGATAGGGGACACAAGTGGAACGCGTTCTACCCTCAGTCAACTAGAATCCGGCGGGTGTCCTTCCTCCGCAGACAGATCCTGACCGCCGCCCTGACCGCCAACGCGATCCGTCCCCTGCCCGGCTTCCGGATCTCCTTCCCGGTCTTCTTCCCGGCCTGGCTCACCACCGAGCTGGCGCCTCACCTGCTGGCCGCCACGGTGACCGACACGGCCGTGCACGTCGCCCGCTCCCGGGGCCGGCGGCGCAGTGTCGCCGGCCTGGCGCTGGCAGGGGCGAGCACGGTGGGTCTGGCCTACCTGGTCGACCAGGCCCGGCGGGTGCGCGAGACCGCCGAGCAGGCGCTCGTCGACTCGATCGGGGTCGACTACGTCGAGCAGCTCGACCGCGAGCCCGGTCCTGGGGACCACGCGATCCCGTGGCGGTCGCTGGTCAACCCGTTCCGGATGCGCAACGAGGCCGTCCGGGTGGAGCGGGACATCGCCTACGCGCCCGAGCACGGCAGGCGCGGGATGCTCGACATCTACCGCCCCGCCCACGGCGACCTCTCCGGCGCTCCGGTGCTCCTGCAGGTGCACGGCGGCGGCTGGACCATCGGCAAGAAGGAGGAGCAGGGCATCCCCCTGATGCAGCACCTGGCCGCCAAGGGCTGGGTCTGCGTGGCGATCAACTACCGGCTCTCCCCCCGGCACGCGTTCCCGGCCCACGTCATCGACGTCAAGCGTGCGATCGCCTGGATCCGCGAGAACATCGAGTCCTACGGCGGCGACCCGTCGTACATCGCGATCACCGGCGGTTCCGCCGGCGGGCACCTGGCCGCCCTCGCTGCGGTGAGCGCCAACGACCCCGCGTACCAGCCGGGCTTCGAGCACGTCGACACCAGCGTGCAGGTGGCGGTGCCGCACTACGGCGTCTACGACTTCGCGGGATCGACCGGGCTCCGCACGGCGGAGCTGATGCGCGACACGTTCCTCGGCCCGCGGGTCCTGCAGAAGTCCTGGACCGAGTCGCCCGAGGAGTTCGAGGCCGCGTCGCCCCTGCTGCGCGTCTCACCCGAGGCACCGGACTTCTTCGTCCTGCACGGCGCCCAGGACTCGCTCGTGCCGGTCGAGCAGGCCCGACTCTTCGTGGCCGAGCTCCGCAAGGCCTCCCAGCGCTCCGTGGTGTACGCCGAACTGCCCGGCGCCCAGCACGCCTTCGACGTCTTCCCCTCCATCCGCAGCGCCCACATCGTGCGCGCCATCGACCGCTACCTGCACTGGCACCGGGCGACCTGGTTCGCGGCACGCTCCGGCGTCGAGCAGGCTGCCGCCGAGACGGCCGAGACCGCCGAGACCGCCTGACCCGAGCCCGCCGTCAGGTCCTGGGCCTCCGGACGCCGCGCACCGGCGGCGCGGTGGTCGGGTCGTCGGGCCAGGCGTGCTTCGGGTACCGGCCCCGCAACTCGGCGCGGACCTGCGGGTAGCCGGTGGTCCAGAACGACGCGAGATCGGCGGTGACGGCAGCCGGGCGTCGGGCCGGGGAGAGCAGGTGCACCAGCACCGGCACCCGACCGTCGGCCAGCCGTGGGGCGGCCGACCACCCGAAGACCTCCTGGATCCGAACGGCGAGCACCGGCTGCTCGGCGGTGTAGTCGATCGCCACCTGCGAGCCGCTGGGCACGCTCACCCGCTCCGGAGCCAGCTCGTCCAGGCGGCCGGCCTCGGGCCACGGCAGCAGCCGACGCAGGCCGGCCAGTACGTCGATCCGCGCCAGGTCGCGGGTGCCCCTGACCCGGGCCAGGTCGGGTCCGAGCCAGGCGTCCACGTCGGTCAGCGCCTCGTCCGAGACGTCCGGCCAGGGTTCGTCCAGGACGCGGTGCAGGAACGCCAGCCGCGCTCGGAGCGAACGAGCGGCGTCGGTCCACGGCAGCAGGTCGAGACCCTCGATCCGCAGGCCCTCGCGCAGGGCACCGGCCACCAGCGCGACCGGCGGGTCGGCCAGCCGGGCCGAGGAGAGCTCGATGGCGCCGAGTCGCGTCACCCGCCGAGCCAGCACGCGGCCCTCGGCCCAGCCCACCTCGTCCTCCTCGGCCCAGAGCGCCTGGGCGGCCTCCAGGGCGAGGTCCTCGGTCAACGGGGCCGCCGAACGGACGGTCGCGTCACGCTGTCCGGGCTGCCGGTCCGCCTCCGCGATCGCCAGCCACTCGACGCCAGCCAGGGAGGTGTCCCCGCGGGCCAGGACCGCGCCGGTGCCCGAGGCCATCAGGTACGACGAGGTGCCCGGCCGCAGCCTGGCCACCCGGGTCGGGTGGGCCAGCGCCACCACGAGCCCGACCGCCACGTCGTCGGTCAGCCGATCACCCTCGGGGCGGTCCGCCACGTGGCGCACGGCCTCCCGGAACTGCCGGCTGAGCTTCTGCCAGCGAGCCGCGTCGGGCCCGCCCCTGCGCAGTCGACGCAACGTCGCCACCAGGTCGGCTCCCGACCCCCGAACCTCCTCGGCGAGCATCGCCACGATCTCGGCAGCCCGGCGAGCTCCCACCGACTCGGCGCCGTCGAGCAGCCCTCGAGCCAGGCGCGGGTCCGCGGAGACGGCGGCGATCTCGCGTCCCCGTGCCGTCACCCGACCGTCGTTCGTGATCGCCCCCAGCCCCAGCAGGGTGCTGCGGGCCACGGCCATGGCCGCGACCGGCGGCGGGTCCAGCAGCCGCAGGCCGGCACCGTCCGGGCTCCCCCAGGTCGCCAGCTCGAGAGCGAACGCCGTCAGGTCCGCCGTCGCGACCTCGGGTTCGGGGTGCGCCGCGAGGTGGGCGTGCTCGGACTCGGACCAGCACCGGTAGACCGCCCCCGGCCCCTGCCTCCCGGCCCGGCCCGCGCGCTGCTCGGCGCCGGCCCGGCTGACCGACACCGTGACGAGCCCTGCCAGGCCGCGGCGGTGGTCGGCCCGGGGCTCCCGGGAGAGACCGGCGTCGACCACCACCCGGACACCGGGCACGGTCAGCGACGACTCCGCGACCGCGGTGGAGACCACGACCCGGCGTCGAAGCCCCTCGTCCAGCGCGCGGTCCTGGTCGGCGGGCGCGAGCCGGCCGTGCAGGGGCAGCACGTCGACCGACGGGTGGCCGGCCAGGCGTCGTACCACCCCGCCGACCTCGGCGGCGCCCGGCACGAAGACCAGCACGTCGCCCTCCCGCTCGGCCAGGGCGCGCCGGGTGCACGCGGCCACGTGGTCCAGGAAGGCCGGGGTGAGGCCGCGGTCGTCGGCACGGCGGACACCGGCGGGCAGCGGGCACCAGACCCGGGCGACGGGGTGCAGCGCTGCCGGCACGTCCACCACCGGGGCGGGGGCGGCCGAGCCCAGCACCTCCGCGGTCCGCTCGGCCTGGACGGTCGCCGACATCGCGACCACGAAGAGGTCCTCGCGCAGGTGCGTGCGCACGTCGACGAGCAGTGCGAGGGTGAGGTCCACGTCGAGCTGGCGTTCGTGCACCTCGTCGAGCACGACGCCGGCGACCCCGGCCAGCCCCGGGTCACGCTGGAGTCGGCGCAGCAGCACGCCGGTGGTCACGAACTCGACCCGGGTGGCCGCACCGCCCACGCGTTCCCCGCGGACGGCGTACCCCACGGTGGCGCCGACCGGCTCGCCCAGCAGGTGGGCCAGCCGCCGGGCGGCGGCCCGGACGGCCAGCCGCCGGGGTTGGGTGACCACGACCCGACCGCCGGACAGTGCGGCGAGCGCCGGCGGGACCATCGTCGTCTTGCCGGTGCCGGGCGGGGCCTGGACGACGGCCGTGCCGTGCCGCGCCAGGAGGTCGCTCAGCTCGGCGAGGCCCGCGACGACCGGGAGCGCAGGGGGGTGCGCGAGGAGTCGCTGGATCGGGTCACCGGGCACGGGAGGCAGTCTGCCCTCGCCCGCGCCGGATCAGCGGGGCAGCCCCAGGATCCGCTCCGCGGCGACGTTGCGCAGGATCTGGGTGGTGCCGCCGGCGATCGAGAGGCACCGGGTGTTCAGCATCTCCCAGACGTCACGACGTACGTCGCCGGGCGTCAGCGCGATCCGGTCCCCCAGCAGTTCGACGACGAGCTCGGAGCCCTCCTGCCGGTTCCGTACGCCGAGCAGCTTGGCGACCGAGGACTCGGCACCCGGCCCCTGGCCCGCCAGCGAGCGCAGGGTCGAGCGCACGCCCAGCATCGAGCAGACCGTGGCCAGCGCGACCGAGTGGCCCACCCGGGCCCGCTGGGTGGCACCCAGCCCGTGGGTCGCGCCGGCCAGCTCCACCGCCCGCTCGGTGCTGGTGCCGAGCCGACTGGTGGCCATCGCCACCCGCTCGTTGGCCAGGGTGGTCCGGGCCAGCTTCCAGCCGTCCCCGGGGGCACCCACCAGCCGGTCCTCGGGCACGAACACGTCGTCGAGGAAGACCTCGTTGAACAGGGCCTCGCCGGTGATCTCACGCAACGGCCGGACGTCGATCCCCTCGCTGCGCATGTCGACCAGGAAGTAGCTGATGCCCCGGTGCTGGGGGACGTCCGGGTCGGTCCGCGCCAGGCAGATCCCCCAGTCGGCCCGGTCGGCCAGGGAGGTCCACACCTTCTGGCCGGTCAGCCGCCAGCCGCCGTCGACCTTGACGGCGCGGGTGCGCAGCGAGGCCAGGTCCGAGCCCGCCCCGGGCTCGGAGAAGAGCTGGCACCAGACGAGCTCGCCGAGCAGCGAGGGCTTCACGAACGACTCCCGCTGCTCGTCGGTGCCGTGGGCGAGGATCGTCGGGACCGCCCAGCCGGCGATCACCAGGTCGGGTCGTTCGACTCCGGCGGCCGCGAGCTCCTGGTCGATCACGATCTGGGTAACCGCGTCCGCACCCAGTCCGTAGGGCTCCGGCCAGTGCGGGGCGAGGAAGCCGGCCTCGACCAGTTCGGCGCGGCGGTCCTCCTCGGGCAGCGCCGCGACCTGGGCCACCCGGGCCCGGATCTGCTCACGGACGGCCCGGTCGCGCCCATCGAGATCGAGTTCCGGCCGGCGCCGGACGCCGGTGACGGCCTGCTGGGTGAGCCGCTCCGCAGCGTCGTCGGCGTCCCCGACCAGCGCCCGCAGCGTGACGGCCCGGCGCAGGTAGAGGTGGGCGTCGTGCTCGAAGGTGAAGCCGATCCCGCCGAGGACCTGGATGCAGGACTTCGCCACGTCGACGGCCCCGTCGAAGACGATCGCCTGGGCGACGTCGGCCGCGAACGCCCACTGCTCGTCGTCCTCGAAGGCGACCTGGGCGACGTCCCAGGCGGCAGCGGTGACCGCCTCCGCGGTCTCCAGCATCTCGGCGCACAGGTGCTTGATCGCCTGGAAGCTCCCGATCCTGCGACCGAACTGCTCGCGCACCTGGGCGTACTCGACCGCGGTCTCCAGACACCAGCGGGCGACGCCGGAGGCCTCGGCAGCGGCCAGGGTGACGACGGTGCGTCGGACCAGCGCCGCGCTGAGCTCGGGCAGGTGGACGGCCTCGGCGATCGGCACGTCCAGGGTGACGGACGCGAACCGCCGGCTCAGGTCCAGCCCGACCCGGGTCACCGACGTGCCCCGCTCCGCGGGCACGACGTACCACTCGTCGTCGGTGGTGCCCAGCAGCAGGTGGGAGGCGCCGGGCGCGTCCCAGACCACCTCGGCCGTCCCGGTCAGCGACCAGCCCCCGGCCAGGGTGGGCGTCGTGGCGAGCCCGATCCCGGCGCCGGCCGTCACCAGTTCGGCGAGGTACGGCGCACGGTCGCCGAGCGCGGCCACGACCGACGTCCCCAGCACGGGCCCGGGCAGCAGCGCGTGCGCACACGCCTCGAGGACGACCGCGACATCGAGGACCGTGCCGCCACCGCCGCCGCGCTCCTCGGCGAGCCCGATGGTGGGCACGCCCATCTCGGCCGCGGCGCGCGAGACCTCCGCGAAGGTGGCGTCCGGGTCCGACTCGGATGCCCGCACGGCGTCCACGCCGGCCTGGGCGGCCGCCCACCTGCGCAGGCTGGAGGCGAGCTCGACGTGCTCGTCGGAGATGCCGATCGACATGCGGGGTCCTCCCACGAAGGAACTAGAACGTGTTCCAATTCTACGCACACCACATCGCCGTTAGGGTGACGCCCGTGCCCCAAGACCCCACCATGCCCGAAATGCCCGCCGACCTGCTCGAGCACGCCCTCGCCGCCCGGGGGTTCATGCCGGAGGACGAGGGCCTGCTGCTGCACCGCGTCGCCCGCGAACGGCTCGCCCACGGCCCGGTCCTGGAGGTCGGCACCTACTGCGGCAAGTCCGCGATCTACCTGGGTGCCGCGGCTCGCGAGGTGGGCAACCCCGAGGGCGTCGTCTACACCGTCGACCACCACCGCGGCTCGGAGGAGAACCAGGCGGGCTGGGAGCACCACGACGCCGAGCTGGTCGACCCGGAGTTCGGGCTGATGGACACCCTGCCGTTCTTCCGCCGCACGATCGCCCGCGCCGGGCTCGAGGACCACGTGATCGCCGTGATCGGTCGTTCGACCACCGTGGCCCGCCTGTGGCGCACTCCCCTGTCGATGCTCTTCATCGACGGCGGGCATGCCGAGGAGCACGCGCAGAACGACTACTCCGGCTGGGCGCACTGGCTCGCCAATGGCGCGAGCCTGGTGATCCACGACGTGTTCCGGGACCCCGCGGACGGGGGCCAGGCGCCGTACCACGTCTTCCAGCGAGCGCTGGCGAGCGGCGCCTTCGTCGAGGCCGGGGAGCTGGGATCGATGCGGGTGCTACGCCGAGTGCACGGGGAGGCCGGAACTCCGGTCGGCTGAGGCACAGCCGCACTCGAGAGCGATCTCCTCGAAGTCCGCGACCAGGGTAGCGCCGCGCATGATGTCCGAGCCGCCCGTGCCCTGGGCCAGGGCGTCGACCGCCAGGATCACCGCGGCTGCCGTGTACGTCGTGTGCTCGTGCGGCCAGTTGACCTGGTCCGGGAAGACCCAGCCGGTCCAGTACGCGCCACCCTCGCCGCGCAGGTGCTGCATGTCGGAGAACAGCTCCAGCGCCCGGTCGCGCTCGCCGATCGCATCGAGCGCCATCACCAGCTCGCAGGTCTCGGCGCCGGTCACCCAGGGGTTCTCCAGCACGCAGCGGATGCCCAGACCCGGCTCGACGAACTCGTCCCAGCGGGACTTCAGCATCGCCACGGCCTCCTCGCCGCGGACCGCGCCACCCAGGACCGGGTAGTACCAGTCCATCGAGAAGCTCGACTTGTCCAGGAAGAGGTCGCGGTGCTCGCGCAGGGCGTGCCCGAGCCGGCCGCCGGCGAGCTCCCAACCGGGCTGCGCCTCGTCCATCAGCTCCGAGAGGGCAACGCCGGCCCGCAGCGCCTGGTAGATGCTGGAGGAGCCCGCGAGCAGTGCCTCCTCGTTGACCTTCGCCGGGCGGCCGTCGGCCCACTCCTGGGACCAGGCGATCCCACCGAAGGGCAGCTGCATCGACACCACCCAGTCCAGCGCGCGTCGTACCGCGGGCCAGTGCTTGCGGACGAAGTCGAAGTCGCGCCGCACCAGCCAGTTGTGCCAGACCCCGACGGCGAGGTACGCCGACATGTTGGTCTCGCCGCTGTGGTCCTCGACGACGCCGTCGACGATCTTCATCGGCCAGGAGCCGTCCTCGCGCTGGGTGGCCAGGCACCAGGCGAAGGCGCGGTCCGAGGCCTCCACCTCTCCCCCGACCAGCAGCGCCATCGCGGCCTCGACGTGGTTCCAGACGTCGGTGTGCTCACCGGTGGTCCAGGGCACGGCGCCGCTGGGCTCCTGCATCGCCGCGATCGAGGCAGCGGTCTGCGCCACCTCGGGGATGCTCAGCAGCCCGGCGATGCCGGGGACCCAGGGCGCGACCTCAGGCTGCATCGGTTCCGGACTGCTCGGGCTTGCGGAAGTACAGCACCATGCTCTTGCCGATCAGCGGGTCGAGCACCTTGCCGGCCACCCGGAGGGTCTTCGGCTGCTTCATGATCTCCCAGACCAGGAGCTTGTGGTACGCCTTGGCGAGCGGGTGGTCGTCGTTGCGGACACCGACGGCGCACTTGATCCACCAGTACGGCGAGTGCAGGCCGTGGGCGTAGCCCTTGTCCTGGAACTCCAGTCCGGCGTTGGTGAGCTTGCCGATCAGCTCCTTGTCGGAGTAGATCCGGATGTGACCGCCGGGGGTGTTGTGGTAGTCGTCGGAGAGCTTCCAGTTGATGATCTCGGGGAACCAGCGCGGGACGGAGACGGCGATCGTCCCGCCCGGACGCAGCACCCGGACGAGCTCGTCGATCGCCTGGATGTCGGCCGGGATGTGCTCGAGAACCTCGGCGGCCACGATCCGGTCGAACTCGCCGTCGCCGAACGGGAGGGCGAGGGCGTCGCCCTCCTTGACGTCGGCCTCGGCGCCGGCCGGCACCTCACCGGCCTCCTTCATGGCCACGAAGAGCTCGCGGACCCCGGAGAGCTCGTCGGCGTCCTGGTCGAAGGCGATGACGTCCCCGCCGCGGCGGTACATCTCGAAGGCGTGGCGGCCGGCTCCGCAGCCCATGTCCAGGACGCGGTCGCCCGGACGGAGCCCGAGCAGGTCGAAATCAACGGTCAGCACTGGTCTGTTCCTTGTCCTTCTCGTAGTCGGCGATGACGTCCTCGTAGGCCGCGGCGACGGCCTCGGCAACGGCGCGCCAGCTGAACATCTCCTCCACCCGCTGACGCCCGGCGCGGCCCATTTCGGCGCGGCGCTCGGGATCGTCGAGCAGGGCAGCGATCGCGTGGGTCAGCTCGGCGACGTCGCCGGGGGTGACCAGGTCGGCGCAGAGCCCGTCGGGGCCGACGACCTCGGGGATCGCACCTGCCCGCGAGACCACCAGCGGCGTCGCGCAGGCCATCAGCTCGGCGGTCGGCAGCGAGAAGCCCTCGTAGAGCGAGGGCACGCAGGCCAGCTCGGCCGAGCCCATCAGGTCGACCAGCTCCAGGTCGGTCACCCCGTGCACGAACCGGACCGAGTCGCCGATCGCGAGCTCGTCGATGAGCTGCTCGGTGCGACCCCCGGGCTTCGGCTTGGTGACCAGCATCAGCTCGAGGTCCCGCTCGGTGCGCAGCTTCGCGAAGGCCTCGAGCAGCGTGGCGATGCCCTTCATCGGCGCGTCGGCGCTGGCCATCGCGATGATCCGTCCGGGCACGCGCGGGGTGGTCGGCGGCACGAAGGCGTCGTCCACGCCCAGCAGGATGACCTGCATCCGGGCCGGGTCGACGCCGAAGTCGCGGGCGATGTCGCGGGCCGAGGACTCCGAGGGCGTGAGCACCTTCCGGGCGCGTCGGGCGACCTTCTGCTGCATCCGCAGGAAGCCGTACCAGCGGCGCGTGGAGATCTTCTTGCGCCAGGTGGTGGCCGCCTCGAGGTCGATGCGACGGTCGAAGCTGATCGGGTGGTGCAGCGTGGTGATCAGCGGCAGCCCCATCTTCTCGATGTCGAGCATGCCGTAGCCGAGCACCTGGTTGTCGTGCACGATGTCGAACTCGTCGCGTCGCTCGCGCAGCAGCCTGGCCACCCGGGTGCTGAAGGTCTTCGGCTCGGGGAAGCCGGCCGTGCACATGGTGAGGAACTCCTCGACGTCCACGAGGTCGCGGAACTCGCGGAGCTTCGGCACCCGGAACGGGTCCGGCTCGCGGTAGAGGTCCAGGCTGGGCACCTTGGTGAGCTGCACGCCCGGGTCGAGCTCGGGGTAGGGCTGCCCGGAGAAGACCTCGACGGTATGGCCCAGGTTGCTCAGCTCGCGGCTGAGGTGGCGGATGTAGATGCCCTGGCCCCCGCAATGGGGCTTGCTTCGGTAGGACAGCAGTGCAATGCGCATCGCCGCAGCCTCTCTGTTGGCATCCGGACGTGGACCGGATGCTCTGACACGCCGGGCCCGACGAAGTGAAACGTGTTCCTATTATGTCTCACAGGTTGCTAGCCTAGTGCGGCAGTTCCGCCTCACTCCCCTGAGTGAGCAGATCGGGCGACAGGTGTCGCTCGAATCACACCACCGCCCCCCATGGAGGAATCGTGAGCACCGTCAACTCGTTGACGGCCGAGGATCTCGGCTCAGCAGCTCAACGCGAACGCCGCAAGCGCATCCTCGACGCCACCATCTCGCTAGCCACCCAGGGCGGCTTCGACGCCGTGCAGATGCGCGCGGTCGCCGAGCAGGCGGACGTGGCGCTGGGCACGCTCTACCGGTACTTCCCGTCCAAGATCCACCTGCTGGTCTCGGCCCTCGGCCGCGAGTTCGAGCGGGTCGAGGCGGCCCTGCGGGACAAGCCGCTCCCCGGCGACGACCCGGCGGACCGGGTGATCTACGTGCTGAAGAAGACCACCCGCGGCATGCAGGGCGACCCGCACCTGACCGAGGCGCTCACCCGGGCCTTCATGTTCGCCGACGCGTCGGTGCAGAACGAGATCCACACCGTCGGCATGCTGCTCACCTCGATGCTCACCCGGGCGATGCACCCCGGCCGGACCGACCTGACCTCCGACGACGTCGCCATCGCCCGCGTCCTGGGCGACGTGTGGCTCTCCGCGCTCGTCGGCTGGGTGACCGGGCGCAGCAGCGCCGAAGAGGTCAGCGAGCAGATCGAGGTCGCGGTCCGGCTCCTGCTGCGCTGATCCCCTGCGCTGATCCCCTGCGGCGGCCCGCCGCGAGCTCAGCCGCCGAAGGCGTGGGTCGCGGTGACGCCGCCGTCGATCGCGATCTCGGCGCCGTTCACGTAGGAGCTCTCGTCGCTGGCGAGGTAGACGTAGAGCGGAGCGATGTCCTCGGGCTGCCCGACTCGACGCAGCGGAACCTTCGAGGCCCCGAACTCCATCGCCAGGTCGCCGCCGTGGACGCGGGTCATCGGCGTGTCGATCATCCCCGGGTGCACCGAGTTGGCCCGGATGCCGTGCGGTCCGAGCTCCATCGCCGCCACCTTGGTCATCCCACGGATCGCGAACTTCGTGCCGGCGTACGCCGCCAGGCTGGCCATGCCACCGAGCCCCTCGACGGAGGAGGCATTGATGATCGAGCCGCCGCCGTTCTTCCGCATCACCGGCGAGACCGACTTCATGCCCAGGAAGCAGCCCAGCTGGTTGATCCGGAAGACCTGCTCGAACTCCTCGGCGCCCATCTTCTCGATCTCGCCGAAGCGCAGGATCCCGGCATTGTTCGCCAGCACGTTCACCGGGCCGAACCGCTCCACGGTGTCCTGCACCAGCGCGATCCAGGACGACTCGTCGGACACGTCGTGGGAGGCGAAGTGGGCGGACTCGCCCAACTCGTCGGCCAGCGCCTGCCCCTCCTCCTTGGCGATGTCGGCGATGACGACACGGGCGCCCTCGGCGATGAAGGCACGGCAGATCGCCGCGCCCTGACCCTGCGCGCCGCCGGTGACGATCGCGACCTTGTCGTCGAGACGACCCATGGTGTGTGCCTTTCGAGAGGAGACGTGTGAGGAGCGGGGAGCCGGAGTCCCTGGTGGTGCAGGAGTCAGACCGTGAGCTGCATGACCGAGTCGGCCGCGAAGCCGACCGAAGGGTCACGGCCCTCGAAGAAGCCACCGAGCTGCTTGTCGAGGTCGCCGAGGTCCCAGGTGGCGCCGGAGGCGTCGAACCGCTGCTCGACGACCGGGGCGGCCAGCAGGGCGACCATCCCGCCGTACACGACGAAGACCTGGCCGGTGATGGCGTCGGCGGCGGGTGAGGCCAGGTAGGCGACCAGCGGGGCGACGTGGTCGGGCGAGTAGGGATCGACCTCCTGACCGGACTCGTCCTCACCGAAGACCTGGGCGGTCATCGCGGTGCGCGCCCGCGGACAGATCGCGTTGGCGCGAACCCCGATCCGGCCCAGACCCCGGGCCGTGGAGAGCGTCAGGGCGGCGATGCCGGCCTTGGCGGCCGCGTAGTTGGCCTGACCGGGCGAGCCGCCGAGGAAGGCCTCGGAGGCGGTGTTGACGACGCGGCCGTAGACCGGTGCCTCGGTCTGCTTGGCCAGCGCCTTCCAGTGGGCCGCGGCGTTGCGCGAGAGCAGGAAGTGGCCGCGCAGGTGGACCCGGATCACCTGGTCCCACTCGTCGTCACTGAGGTTGAACAGCATCCGGTCGCGGGTGATCCCGGCGTTGTTCACGATGATGTCGAGCGAGCCGAACTCGTCCAGGGCGGCCGCGGTCATCGCGTCCGCGGTGGAGCGCTCCCCCACGTCACCGGCCACGACGGTGACCGTGCCCCCACGCGAACGGATCTCCTCGGCGGCCTCGTCGGCGGCACCGGGCAGGTCGTTGAGCACGACGCGGGCGCCGGCGTCGGCCAGGGCGAGGGCCTCGGCCCGACCGAGGCCGGCACCGGCACCGGTCACGACGGCGACGCGTCCGTCCAGGGAGAGTTCGTCGGTCATGCGGTGATCAGTCCTCCAGGGAGATGGCGGCCCGCGGGCAGGCAGCCACGGCGCGCTTGACGTTGTCGATGTTCTCGTCGGTGGTGTGCTCGGTCTTCAGCTGGAGGAAGTCGTCGTCGTCCAGCTCGAACACCTCGGGCGCCATGGCCTCGCAGAGCGCGTTCGACTCACACAGGTCGAAGTCGACCTTGATCTTCATTGCTGCCTCCTCGGTGGGTGTGCGGTTCGGGTGCTGCTCAGACCATCTTGCGGTGGTCCCAGGTGGCGACGTGGTCGGGATGGACCACGACCGCGATCCGCTTCGTGGCCTGCTTCTCGACCATGTCACGGCCGAGGTCGCCCAGGTCGTCGAGCGAGGTCGCCCCGACCATCCGGACGGCCACCGCGGAGCCGATCGCGAAGATCCGGTCAGGGTCGCGCACCAGCTCGGCGCGACCGCTGATCGAGACGCCCCGCAGCTCGAAGTAGTCGGTGCCGTCCTCGACCAGTGCACTGAGTCGGTCGTCGCGCTCGAGGTTGCGGATCTTCTGGCTCCGCCCGTAGGTCCAGAACGCGATCTTCTCCTCGTGCATCACGTAGAAGAGCGTGGACAGGTGCGGGGCGCCGTCCTTGCCGATGCTGGCGACCTGCACCTTGAGGTTGTCGTCGAGGAAGCCCCGGATCTCGGCCTCGCTCATCTTCACGGCGTCGCGACCGGACATCAGGTTCCTTCGCTCGAGTGGCCCGGGAAGACGTGGGCCGAGGGGTCGATCACGACCGCGGCGTTGTTCACCGCGGTCGCGGCCTCTCCGAAGCCGACGGCGATCAGGCGGACCTTGCCGGGGTACTCGGTGATGTCGCCGGCGGCGAAGACCCGCGGCAGGCTGGTGCGCATCGCCGAGTCCACGACGACGTGCCGCTTGAGGACGTCGATCCCCCACTGCTGCAGGGGCCCGAGGTCGGCCACGAAGCCGAGCGCGGCGACCACGGCCTGGGCGGGCCGGGTGGAGGCCTCCCCGCCCACGGTGATCTCCACCGACTCGAGGTGGCCGTCGGGTCCGCTACCGCCGTGCAGCGCGGTGACCTCGGCCCTGGTGATGATCTCGGTGGCGGACTCCTGCACGGTCTGCACCGTGCGCTGGTGGGCGCGGAAGGTGTCGCGACGGTGCACGAGCGTGACCGACTTCGCCACCGGTTCGAGGTGCAGCGCCCAGTCGAACGCGCTGTCCCCGCCGCCGACGATGACCACGTCCTTGCCGGCGTACGGCGCGAAGCTGGGCACGAAGAACTCCAGCCCCCGGCCGAGCCAGCCGTCCCCGGCCGGCAGTGGGCGTGGGCTGAACTTCCCGATCCCAGCGGTGATCAGCACCGTCCGGGTGGTGATCTCGGTCCCGTCGTCGAGCCCGACGACGACCACGTCGTCCTCGTGCCGCAAGGTGGTGGCGGTGCGGTCGAGGTGGTAGTCGGGCTTCGCGGTGGCCGCCTGGGCGACGAGCCCGGCGACGAGCTCACGCCCCTTGACGGTGGGGAACCCGGCGACGTCGAGGATCTGCTTCTCGGGGTACATCGCGGTGATCTGTCCGCCCAGCTCGGGCAGCGAGTCGACGATCGCGACACGGAGTCCGCGGAAGCCGGCGTAGTAGGCGGCGTAGAGGCCGGTCGGGCCGGCGCCGATGATCAGCAGGTCGATGGGCACGACGGCGATCCTTCTCCTCGGCGCGGGCGAAGTCCACGACTGACAGTGGAACGTGTTCTAGTTTGGCAGAAACTAGTCGCCGCCACCACCGATGTCCAGAAACCCGGCCGTCCGGCCGCGCCGCTACCGGGTCTCGATGTCCTGGACCAACCAACCGCCGTCGGCGCGGACCACCGTGACCAGGGCGCGGTACGGCGTGACCGACGTCTCCTGCCCTTTCTTCGTGACGTACTGGTTGAGGAAGAGCAACGCCTGGACCTGCTCGCTCGACGCGCGGACGACACCGGCGGCCACCACGTCCATCACCAGCTCGGTCCTCGCCTTCACGAAGTCCGCCCGGATGTCGGCGACGGTCTGTCGGTACTCCGCGGCGAACGCGTCGGTCATCAGCTCGGTGGCATCCTCCACCTGCGCGTCGTACTCCTCGAACGAGCGCGACAGGATCTGTTCGGCGGCGCGCGAGGCCGCCTCCACCCCGGCGCGGTGCGAGATCGTGCCCGCCACCACGGGGCGCGAGGACGAGGTGGCCGGCTCCTCCCTCCCCCAGACGTACCAGGCCTCACCGGCCAGGGTGAGGACCAGCAGGACCAGCGCCACCACCAGGGCGAGCGTGGTCCGGGTCCCGGCGAAGCCGGCGGAGGGGCGCGGGCCCAGCGACTCCTGGTCGTCCGCCGGTGGTGCCGGGTCGGGGGCGGTCCCGGAACTCCGCGGCGCCTCCTCCTCGCGACTTCCGGCGATCCGGCGCGGGCGGGCGGTGGGCGCCGCCGAGCTGATCACCCGACGGCGCGGGGGACGGGGGTTCCCGGTGTCGTTGCTCATCGCGATCAGCCCACGAACTGGAGGTCGTTGGTCAGCCAAACCCCGTCGCGCAGGACGAGATCGAGCTGGAGTCGGAAGTTGCGAGCGATCGGCTTGTTCCCGGTCTGCACGTTCGCCACCGTGCCCTGCGTCGCGGCGATCACGGTCGCACTGTCGTCGTCCAGGGTGACGACGCCGGCCCAGACCACCGAGCCGTCCATCACCGAGCGGTTCTCGCGCAGCACCTCGAGGACCCCCTCGGTGGAGGAGTCGTACTGCTTGCGGAAGGCTCCGGTCGCGCCGGCGGCCACCCGGTCGATGCTGGCCTTCGCGTCGTCGTAACGGATGTTGATGAAGGCCTCCGCCTCGGCGGTCGCTGCGGCGAGGACGTCGCCGTACCGCTCCTGTTCGGCGGCTGCGCGCTCCCGCTCGCCGTGCTCCTGGTAGGCCAGCACGCCTCCGAACACCGCGGCGCACGCCAGGACGAGGGCGAGGACGTAGAGGACGACGTTGACCGTGCCCGACCTCTCGCGGAACGGCTCACCCGTGTCGGACCCCGTCACCGGGTCACCACCGGACCGACCAGCAGCCATTTCCACGCGTCCCCTCCCAGGATGGACAGGTTGCCCTGATCCCGGAAGCGTACGGGGTCGCCCTGGGCGTCCACCGCCCCATCGGAGAACCCGGTGACGGGGTCGTGGCTGCCCCGGTAGACACGACCGGGCGACGGGTTGCGCTCGTTGCCCGGCGCATACTTCGTGCCGCGCATGTTGTACGGCGGTCCGCTGGTGCACTCGGCCGGGTAGATGGGCGCGTCCTTGAGCTGGTCACCACGACGCCACTGGCTCTTCGGCTTGTAGCCCTCGGTGCACGGGGGCGTGGAGTCGAACTGCAGGTTGACGTGTCCGTACCCGTCCGGTGGCGTCCCGGTGAAACCGCTCGAGATGGTGCGCGGCAGCGTCACCAGCAGCTGCTCGACGCCGGCCAGACTGCTGACCACGACCTGGTTGACGCTGACCGCGTTGCCCAACAGGA
>NZ_JBFIKK010000043.1:0-23159 GCF_041600255.1 Nocardioides sp.
CCTCCGCCGGCCCCGACCCGCGGCTGGCCCAGGCGCTCGACCAGCGCTCCGCCGACCAGGCCGTCGTCCGCGAGGGCCTCGAGCGGTTGCAGGACCAGATGCGCGACCTCGAGCACACCCGTGTCTCATGGCAGGGCCAGCTGCACCAGCAGGTCCAGGACATGCGGTTCTCCACCGAGGCCCTGCGCCGCGAGACCCAGTCCCTCGCCACCGCCCTGCGCAAGCCGCAGGTGCGGGGGCGTTGGGGCGAGCTCCACCTGCGCCGGGCCGTGGAGCTCGCCGGGCTGGTGGACCGCTGCGACTTCTCCGAGCAGGTCCGGCTCGACGACGGTGCCCTGCGCCCCGACCTGGTGGTCAACCTGGTCGGCGGTCGGCGCGTCGTCGTGGACGCCAAGGTGCCGCTCGACGCCTGCCTGGACGCCAGCGCTTGCGAGGACGAGGAGGAGCGGGCTGCCCACCTGGCCCGGCACGCGCGCCAGCTGCGCACGCACATCGACCTGCTCGGCTCCAAGCAGTACTGGCGCTCGCTGCCCGAGACACCGGAGTTCGTGGTGCTCTTCCTGCCGGCCGAGTCCTTCCTCGCCGCCGCCCTCGAGACCGATGGCGCGCTGATCGAGCACGCTGCCGGGCGCCAGGTCGTACTGGCCACGCCGACGACCCTGATCGCCCTGCTCCGCACCGTCGCGCACGGCTGGAGCCACGAAGCGCTGGCCGACCAGGCGCGCGAGATCCACCAGCTCGGGCGCGAGCTGCACGGCCGGCTGGTGAAGCTGTCGGGGTACTTCGACCAGGTCGGCCGCTCCCTGAACGCCGCGGTCGGCCACTACAACCAGGCGATCGGCTCCCTGGAGTCGCGGGTGCTGGTCTCGGCCCGGCGCTTCCAGGACCTCTCGGTGACCGACGACGCCCTGCCGACCCCGCGCCAGGTCGAGTCGACCACCCGTTCGGTCTCCCCCGCCGACGAGCCGGTCGAGCTGCACTCGGTGGTGCGGCGCGCCGCTCACGACGGCGACGAGGACGGCCATACCGTGGCCCTGTGAGCCAGAGTCGCACTCTGTGGGAGGAAGGTCGCGAGCCGGGCCGTCAGGTCGTCGCGCTCGGGTTGGCCCTTGCCCTGAGCGTGCTCGTGCTCGACCTGGCCCTAGTCGGTCGGGTCAGCCTCTTCTTCGACCTGTCGTTCATCGCGCTCTGCCTGGCGCTGGCGCTCGCCGTACGCCCCACGGACTTCTTCGTCGTGGGCGTCCTGCCCCCGCTGCTGATGGTGGCGGTCTTCACGCTGGTCGCGATCGCGAGCCCGGGGCTGATCGCCCACCCCGAGGACGGCGTGGTCCAGGCGGTCATCTCCGGGTTGTCGCGCCACAGCGGGGCGTTGGTCGCGGGGTACGCACTCTGCCTGGGCTGCCTCGCGGTACGCCAGCGCTTCGCGCGCCCCTGACCGCCGCATCCCATCCCGAGCCCCCGGTTTCACCCTGTCGGAATCCCCGGATATCCGGGGATGTTTGCGCTTCCAGGCCGTTGCAACCCCCGATAAGCGCCAAGTTCCCCGGAGATCCGGGGATCCCGACACCCCCTCAGGACTCGAAGCGGGTCGGATCCCCTGCCCCGTACCGCAGCACCTCGGGTCCACCCTCGGACCAGTCCACGACGGTGGTCGGCTGCGCCGGGGTCTCGCCGGCCTCCACCACCACGTCCACCACGTGTTCGAGCTCTTCCTTGATCTCCCAGCCCTGGGTGCGGGCCTCGTCCTCCCCCGGCAGGATCAGCGTGCTCGTCAGGATCGGCTCACCGAGCTCGTCGAGCAGTGCCTGCACGAACACGTGGTCCGGGATGCGTACGCCGACCGTCTTCTTCTTCGGGTGCATCAGCCGTCGCGGCACCTCGGGCGTCGCCGGCAGGATGAACGTGTACGGCCCCGGCGTCGCCGCCTTGATCGCCCGGAACGCCGAGTTGTTCACGTGCACGAACTGGCCGAGCTGGGAGAAGTCCCGGCACATCAACGTGAAGTGGTGCTTGTCGTCGAGCCCGCGGATCTTCAGGATCCGGTCCCGGCCGTCCCGATTGCCGATCCGGCAGCCCAGCGCATAGCCCGAGTCCGTCGGGTACGCGATCAGCTCGTCGTTGCGCAGCCCCTCGGCGACCTGGGTCAGCAGCCTTGGCTGGGGGTTCTCGGGGTGGAGGTCGACGAAGCGCGCCATCTGCTCGGTCCGGCGCTCAGCCGCGAGCCGCGGCAGCCGCGGCCTTGATGTCGCGACGCAGCTCCTTGGGGAGCGAGAAGATCAACGACTCCTCGGCGCTGTGCACCGCACGCGCGTCCGGGTAGCCCCGCTCCGACAGGAACGCCAGCACGCCCTCGACCAGCTCCTCGGGCACGCTCGCCCCGGAGGTGACGCTGACCGTGCGTACGCCGTCCAGCCACGCCTCGTCGATCTCGGACGCGTCGTCCACGCGGTACGACGCCTTGGCGCCGGCCTCGAGGGCGACCTCGACCAGTCGCACGGAGTTCGAGGAGTTGCCGGAGCCGACCACGATCACCAGGTCGGTGTCGGGCGAGATCTCCTTGACCGCCAGCTGCCGGTTCTGCGTGGCGTAGCAGATGTCGTCGCTGGGCGGGTCGAGCAGCATCGGGAAGCGCTTGCGGATCGCGTCGACGGTGGCCATCGTCTCGTCGACCGAGAGCGTGGTCTGCGACAGCCACGCCACCTTCGTCGGGTCGCGGACCACGATGCCGTCGACGTCGTCGGGGCTCTGCACGAGCTGGATGTGCTCGGGCGCCTCCCCCGCGGTGCCCTCGACCTCCTCGTGGCCCTCGTGCCCGATCAGCAGGATGTCGTAGTCGTCCGCCGCGAAACGCTTCGCCTCGTGGTGCACCTTGGTGACCAGCGGACAGGTCGCGTCGATCGTCTTGAGCGAACGCTCGGCGGCCTGCTCGTGGACCGCGGGCGAGACGCCGTGCGCGGAGAACACCACCGTCTGCCCCTCGGGCACCTCGTCGAGCTCCTCGACGAAGATCGCCCCGCGCGACTCGAGGTCCGCGACGACGTGCTTGTTGTGCACGATCTGCTTGCGCACGTACACCGGCGAGCCGTACAGCTCGAGCGCCTTCTCCACCGTCACCACGGCACGGTCGACGCCGGCGCAGTAGCCGCGCGGCGCCGCCAGCAGCACGGCCTTCTCGGCCTCGTCCGGCGACAGGATCTGCGGGGTGCCCAGGTCAGTCGTCATGCCCGCCAGTCTAGGTGTGTCCGCGCTGTGCCCTAATCTCGCGGCCATGGCCCTCGAGAGCTCGCCCCAGGCACCAGCCCCGGTGCGCCAGATCGCGAACGCCATCTCCGGGTGGGTGGACCGCCTGGGAGCGGTGTGGGTCGAGGGCCAGATCGCCCAGGTGAACCGCCGTCCCGGGATGGCCACGGTCTTCATGACGCTGCGCGACACGATCGCCGACATCTCGGTGCCGGTGACCTGCTCGCGCGTCATGTTCGACTCCCTCAACCCTCCGCTGGTCGAGGGCGCCAGCGTGGTGATGCACGCCAAACCGTCGTACTACGCCAATCGCGGGACGCTCTCCCTGCAGGCCCGCGAGATTCGGATGGTCGGCCTCGGTGAGCTTCTCGCCCGGCTGGAGCGCCGGCGCCAGCTGCTCGCCGCCGAGGGTCTCTTCGCCGCCGAGCGCAAGCGCCGGCTGCCCTTCCTGCCCGGCCGGGTCGGCCTGGTCACGGCACCCAACTCCGCCGCCGAGCGCGACGTCCTGGAGAACGCGAAGCGCCGGTGGCCGGCAGTCTCCTTCGAGGTCGCCTACGCCGCGATGCAGGGCCCGCGCTCCGCGACCGAGGTGATCGAGGCATTGGAGCGGCTCGACCGCGACGAGACCGTCGAGGTGATCGTGATCGCCCGCGGCGGCGGCTCGGTGGAGGACCTGCTGCCGTTCTCCGACGAAGCCCTGATCCGCGCGGTGCATCGCGCCCGCACCCCGGTGGTCTCGGCGATCGGCCATGAGCCGGACACCCCGCTGCTCGACCTGGTCGCCGACGTACGGGCCTCCACCCCCACCGATGCCGCCAAGCTGGTCGTGCCCGACGTCCTCGACGAGCAGCGCCAGGTCCTCGCCGCCCGCGACCGGGTCCGTGCCGCGATGACCGGCTGGCTGGCCCGAGAACAGGCTGGGCTCGACGCGCTGCGCTCACGCCCGGCGTTGGCCGACCCCCGCACCCTGCTCGACGCCCGCGCCGAGGAGGTCCGCCAGCTGCGCGACCGCGCGCGCCGGACGGTCGGCCACCAGCTCGATCGTTCCGCCGACGACATCGCCCACCAGCGCGCCCGCGCCCGCGCCCTCTCCCCGCTCGCCACCCTCCAGCGCGGGTACGCCGTGCTCCAAGACGAAGCCGGCCACGTGCTGACCTCGGTCGCCGGCCTCGTGCCCGGCCGGGAGATCAGCGTCCGGGTGGCCGACGGCCGCGTACACGCCACCACCCGCCAGGTCGAACCGGCCGACACCCCACCCACCGACACCCCACGCATCGACACCCCAGCCCCCGACACCGCAGCCACCGACCACTCCGATGAGGAGCACCATGACTGACCAGCAGCCCCCCGCGACCTCCTACGAAGCCGCCCGCGAGGAGCTCATCGACGTCGTCCGACGCCTGGAGACCGGAGGGACGACGCTGGAGGAGTCACTGGCCCTGTGGGAGCGCGGCGAGAAGCTGGCGACCTCCTGCCAGGCCTGGCTGGACGGTGCTCGCAAGCGCCTGGACGCCGCGCTGGACGACGACTCCGACGGGTCCTGACCTCGGCTCAGTTGACCTCGGCCTCACCTGCCCGGGACGGCGAGCGGCCTCAGCGGGCCTCGGCAGTGAGCCGTTCGAGCAGCGCGAGCAACGCCTCGACGTCGGCGGAGCCGTAGACCAGGACGATCTCGTCGCCCACCTCGGCGGCGAAGGCGTGGTCGCCACCGTCGTCGGAGAAGCTCCGCCACACCGGGGCCACCGAGCCCTCGACGTTGACCGGGTCGCCCTCGATCGCCTCGTCATCGACGTAGGTCTCGAGCAGCTCGTCGAGCGAGCGGTCCTCCTGGCGCAGGCCGGCGAACCGACCGTTCTCGGTCAACATTCCCACTCCCCAGGCCGGGCGGCTTCCGGGGGTGTAGTCGACGCTGGTGGCCATCCACCCGTTCGGCAGCTGCGGCGGGTAGACGATGGCGAAGCCGCTCTCCTGGGCAGGCGCCACCACCGAGAGGTAGTCGACGGCGGTGGGCTTCACCTCGAGGTCGTTGGTGGCCAGCGAGCGCAGGGCGACGAAGCCACCCACGAGGAGCACGGTCACGATCATCGAGCCGATCAGACCGTTGGCCGTGCGGGGGTAGCGGGCCGGTCGCGCACCCGGGGGCGGGGCGCCGGTCTCGGGGGAGCCTGCGTCAGTCACGGCTCCATCCTCACAGGCGAGCGGTCGCCCCGAACCCCCACCTCGCCGTACGGCGGGACGCGCGGCGCCAGTCGTCCTCCGGCAGATGCGGACACAATCCGGCCACACCTTGCGCAGGTGCGGCAGACTAGACGAGTGAGCACCTACCGAATCGCGGAAGCCGCCGATGTCCTCGGGGTGAGCGACGACACCGTCCGCCGCTGGATCGACGGTGGCCGGGTCACCGCTCGGACCGAGGACGGCCGCACGGTGATCGACGGGCCCGACCTCGCCCGGCTCGCGGAGAGCCTGGCCGACCACCCGGACCGGGAGAGCACCCGCGCCTCTGCCGTCAGCGCACGCAACCGGTTGGGCGGCATCGTGACCCGGGTGGTCAAGGACACCGTGATGGCCCAGGTGGAGATGGTCTGCGGACCGCATCGCATGGTCTCGCTGATGAGCACCGAGGCCGCCGAGGAGCTCGGCCTGGCTCCCGGCGTGCGCGCCATCGCCTCGGTGAAGTCCACCAACGTGGTCGTGGAGCGACCATGAGCCGCCGCCACGTCACCGCCGTCGCGGCCACCCTGGCGATGCTGCTGCCGACGGCGGCCTGTGGCACGCAGGACGAACGCGCCACGATCACCGTGCTGGCAGCGGCCTCGTTGACCGGCAGTTTCACCGAGCTCGCCGACGCGTTCGAGGCGGCCCATCCCGGTGTCCGGGTACGGCTGGCGTTCAACTCCTCGGCCACCCTGGCCCAACAGGCGGTGGACGGCGCCCCTGCCGACGTGCTCGCGACCGCCGACAGCGCCACCATGCGGAGCGCCGAGGCGGCCCTGGCCGACGAGCCCCGGCTCTTCGCCAGCAACACGATGGTGCTGGTGACGCCGGCCGACAACCCGGCAGACCTGACCTCCTTCGAGGGGCTCGACAGCGCCGCGGTCAGCTACGTGACCTGCGTGCCCACCGCACCGTGCGGCGCCGCCGCCGACGCCCTGCTGACCGGCAGCGGTATCGCCGCTCCCCCGGTCAGCCGGGAGATCGACGTCAAGGCGGTGCTGGCCCGGGTCACCGAGGGCGAGGCCGACGCGGGCATCGTCTACGCCACCGACGCGCGGGCAGCGGGCACAGCCGTCACCACGCTTGAGATCCCGGGCGCAGCGACCCGGTTGACGACGTACCCGATCGCGACCCTGGAACAGTCCACCCACCCCGACCTCGCCCGGGAGTTCGTCGAGCTGGTGACCTCGGCGACGGGTCAGCGGACCCTCCGCTCCGCCGGGTTCGGACCGCCGTGAGCACCCCGCAGGCCCCGTCCACCCTGGGCCGTCCCCCGTGGCTGCTCGTCGCACCCGGCGTCGTCGCGGCCGTGCTGCTGGTGGTGCCGCTGGTCACGCTGGTGCTGGACACGCCGTGGGCGAGCTTCGGCTCCCAGCTCGGGCGCCCCGAGGTTCGCGAGGCGCTGGCGATCACCGCGTGGGCCTCGTTCGTCACGGTGCTCGCCTGTCTCCTGCTCGGCACCCCGCTGGCCTGGCTGCTGGCCCGGGTGGAGTTCCCGGGCCGGAGCCTGCTGCGCGCGGCCGTCGCCGTCCCGCTGGTGCTGCCCCCGGTGGTCGCCGGCGTCGCGCTGGTCACCGCGCTGGGCCGCAACGGCCTGATCGGGCGCGTGCTCGACGACTCGTTCGGCCTGACCATCCCCTTCACGACCACCGGGGTGGTCATCGCGCACACCTTCGTCTCGATGCCGTTCTACGTGCTGAGCGTCGAGGGCGCGTTGCGCGCCTCCGGCGAGCGGTACGACGTGGTCGCGGCGACCCTGGGCGCGGATCGCTGGACCACGTTCCGTCGGATCACGCTGCCCCTGGCGATGCCGGGCGTGCTGGCCGGGGCGGTGCTGGCCTGGGCCCGCTCGCTCGGCGAGTTCGGCGCGACCATCACCTTCGCCGGCAACTTCCCGGGCACCACCCAGACGATGCCGTCGTTGATCTACCAGGCCCTGCAGACCGACCCGGAGGTGGCGCGCACGCTGAGCATGATCCTGTTGGTGGTCTCGATCGGCATCCTGGCGGCGCTGCGCAACCGATGGCTGACCACGCCATGACGACCGCCGCCGCCGGCCTCACCGCAGACCTGCACGTCGCGGGCCGGCTCCGGGCCCGCCTCCGGGCCCGACCCGGCGAGACCATGGCCGTGATCGGACCGAACGGCGCCGGGAAGACCACCCTGCTGCGCGCCCTCGCCGGCCTGGTGGACGTGGAGGGCAGCATCGAGGTCGACGGCGACTCGTGGACCGCTCCCCCGCGGCTGATCCGCGAGCGGAGCCTCGGCTTCGTGTTCCAGGACCAGTCGCTCTTCCCCCACCTGAGTGCCCTCACCAACGTCGCCTTCGGGCTGCGCACCCGCGGCCTGTCCCGCCGGGAGGCCGAGGCCCGCGCCCACGACTGGCTCGCCCGGCTGGGCGTGGCCGACCTGGCTGCCCGTCGGCCTCGCGAGCTCTCCGGCGGCCAGGCCCAGCGGGTCGCGATCGCCCGCGCCCTCGCCCCCGAGCCGGCCCTGCTCCTGCTCGACGAGCCGTTCAGCGGGCTCGACGTCGGGGTCGCGACGGCGTTGCGACTCGAACTCGGCCGCCACCTCGCGGCGTACGACGGGATCGCACTGCTGGTGACCCATCACGCGATCGACGCTCTGACCCTGGCGGACACCGTGCTGGTCCTCGACGAGGGCCGGGTCGCCCAGGCCGGCACCGCCCACGACGTGGCGGCCCGACCGGCCACCGACCACGTCGCTCGTCTGGTCGGCCTGAACGTGATCCGCGAACAGGAGACCGTGCGCTCGTTCAGCCCGAGCGCGGTGACGGTGTCGCTGGGCGAGCCCGAGGGTTCGGCCCGACATCGCTGGCACGGACGCGTGCTCAGCGCCGTCCCCCACGGCGATGCGGTCCGCCTGCTTGTCGACGCCGGACCCGAGCTGCTCGCCGACGTGACCCCGTCCGCGATCGCCGAGCTGGGGTTGGCTCCCGGTAGCGAGGTCTGGCTCTCCGTCAAGGAGACAGCCGTGTTGACCTACGCAACCGGGTCCGGTTGACGGTTACCATCTCGGCATGACCGACAGCCGCGTGTCCTCTGCCCCTGCTCCCGACCGCAACCTGGCCCTGGAGCTGGTGCGGGTCACCGAGGCCGCCGCGATGGCGGCCGGGCGTTGGGTGGGCCGCGGCGACAAGAACGGCGCGGACGCCGTGGCCGTCAACGCGATGCGAGTGATGATCTCCTCGATCGGGATGCGCGGCACCGTGGTGATCGGCGAGGGCGAGAAGGACAACGCGCCGATGCTCTACAACGGCGAGCTCGTCGGCGACGGTACCGGCCCCGAGTGCGACGTCGCGGTCGACCCGATCGACGGCACCACGCTGACCGCCAAGGGGATGAGCAACGCCGTCGCCGTCCTGGCGGTGGCCCCGCGCGGCACGATGTACGACCCGTCCGCGGTGTTCTACATGGAGAAGCTGGTCACCGGGCCGGAGGCCGCCGAGGTCGTCGACATCCGCTACCCCGTCGCCGAGAACATCCACCAGGTCGCCAAGGCGAAGGGCTCCAGCCCCTCGGACGTCACCGTGGTCCTGCTGGACCGCCCCCGGCACGCCCAGCTCGCCGACGAGATCCGGGCAACCGGCGCCAGGATCAAGTTCATCGTCGACGGTGACGTGGCCGGCGCGATCTCCGCAGCCCGCACCGACAGCGGCATCGACCTGCTGCTCGGCATCGGTGGCACGCCGGAGGGCATCATCGCCGCCTGCGCGATGAAGTGCCTCGGTGGCGTGATCCAGGGGCGCCTGTGGCCCCAGGACGACGCCGAGCGCCAGAAGGCCCTGGACGCCGGACACAACCTGGACCCCGACTTCATCCTCAGCACCGACGACCTGGTCACCGGGGACGACTGCTTCTTCGTCGCGACCGGCATCACCGACGGCGACCTGATGCGCGGCGTCCGCTACCGGGCGGGTGGAGCCACCACCGAGTCCTTGGTGATGCGTTCGCGCAGCGGCACGATCCGGAAGATCTCCTCCGAGCACCGCCTGCAGAAGCTAAGCGCTTTCGCCGCGATCGACTTCGACGGCTGAGACGAAGGTCTGGCGGCGCAGGGTGGCCGCCACGTGGTCGATCACCCGCGGGTCGAAGGCCATGCCCAGGTGCGAGGTGGTGACCTCGATCGGCCGCGCCTGCGGGTCGATGCAGGCCCGCCAGTCCACGATCCCGTCCCGCTTGGAGTAGATCGCGGTGAAGCCGACCCCGTTGGGCACCGGCTGCTGACTCTCGTCGAAGCTCTGCCGCGCGCACTCGCCGGCGACGCACTCCTCCGACATCAGCCCGGGCACGCCCGCCCGGCTGAGCCGGACCAAGATGTCGACGCTGGCCGAGAGGGAGACGTGGTGCGCCCCGGGCGCCAGCATGGGGCTGCCCATGGTGACGATCCCGGCGACCAGGTCGGGGCGACGTACGGCGATGCCGCGGGCGAGCATGCCGCCGAGGCTGTGCCCCACGATCTGCACCGGGCTGTCGCGGCGGGCCACGATCGACTCCAGGCGCGCCTCGAGCTGGGCGGCGGCGTTCATCGTGCACCCGATGTTGGCGTGGATGGTGGAGCGGTAGGTCCGGAAGCCCTGCACTCGCAACGCACGGGCCATCAGCGCGAGCGAGGAGTCGCCCGCGAGGAAGCCGGGCACCAGCACCACGGGGTGGGGCGGGCGCTGGGGCACGCGCTGCAGGTAGGTGGTGCCACGACGCCCGCGTCGCTCCCCCACGGCGCGCAGGGCGTAGCGGCCGGCTTCGGCCACCGCGCTGCCCTCGCGGAGGACGGCGGACGCTGGGGGACGCTCGAAGCCTGCGGGACGCAGGAAGGAGGCCAGGGGGGATGCGTTCACGTTCATGACGCTAGGCGTCATTCCCCCGAATTCGGCTCTTACACGGGCATGTCATCCAGATTTCAATCCATACGCGAGACTTGAGCCCATGGATGACCATTTCTTCCACCCGAACGTAGGTATCCACGACCGGGGTGACCGGTGACGGGCGCCCCGGTCTCCGAGGAGCTGTTCGCTCCGGTCCACCAGGGCGTCGAGCTCTGCTACCAGACGTTCGGGGACCCCGACGACGAGCCGCTGCTGCTGGTGATGGGCCTCGGCGGTCCGATGAACTGGTGGGACCCCGAGCTCTGCCTGATGCTCGCGGAGCGCGGCTTCTACGTCGTGCGCTATGACAACCGGGACACCGGGCGCTCGACGCGGCTCAGGGGACGGGTCAAGCGCAGCACCCTCGTCCGCGCCGCAGCAGGTGTCCGCGTGCGTCCGCCGTACACGATGGGCGACCTGGCGCTGGACGCGTTCGGGCTGCTCGACCACCTGGGGGTGGACCGGGCCCACGTGGCCGGGGTGTCGATGGGCGGGATGATCGCGCAGACGATGGCGTTGACCGACGCCAAGCGGCTCTCGTCGCTGACCAGCATCATGTCGACGACCGGCAAGCGGACCGTGGGCTGGCAGCACCCCTCGCTGCTCCCGACTCTGTTGGCCTCGCGCGGACCCGACAAGGAGGCCTACGTGCGCTCGAGCACCGAGCTGTGGCAGTTGATCGGGTCACCGGCCTACCCGCAGGAGCCGGAGCGGGTGGCGGCCCGGGCCGAGGAGACCTTCGATCGCGGGGTCAGCGCCAGCGGCGTGATGCGGCAGATGCTGGCCGTCCTGACCCAGGCCAACCGGAGCCCCCGTCTGCGGGGCGTCCTGGTGCCGACGCTGGTGGTGCACGGTCTCGCCGACCGGATGGTGCACGTCTCGGGTGGGCGGGCCACCGCGGCGGCGATCCCGGGGGCCGAGCTCCTGCTGATCGACGGGATGGGCCACGACGTACCGCCGCCGCTGTTCGAGACGCTCAGCGACGCCATCCGGCGTACGGCGGACCGCGGCCGCTGACCCCGCCCCGACCGGGGCAGGACCAGCGGCCGCGATGACGGCTCAGTCGCTGAGGCGCTCACCCGTGGCGGTGTCGAAGACGTGCACGTGGTGCGGGTCCGTGGTGACGTGGATGGTCTCGCCCTTGTGCACCTTGTCCCGGCCGGTCACCCGCACGATGATGTTGTTCGGGGTGCCGGCGACGCCGCTGCTGCCGTAGACGAAGGCGTCCGCGCCCAACTCCTCCACGACCGTCACCCGCACGGGCAGGCCGCCCTCGTTCTCGGAGACGATCCGCCACGCCTCGGGGCGCACCCCGACGGTGATGTTCCCCTTCATCTTCTTGGCTGCCGTCTCGTCGACGGGCACGAGGTAGTCGCCGATCTTGGCCTGGCCCTCCTGCGCCGTCGCCTCGAGCAGGTTCATCTGCGGGGAGCCGATGAAGCCGGCCACGAACAGGTTGACCGGCCGGTCGTAGAGGCCGAGCGGGGTGTCGACCTGCTGCAGCTCGCCGAGCTTCATCACCGCCACGCGATCGCCCATCGTCATCGCCTCGACCTGGTCGTGGGTGACGTAGACGGTGGTGACCCCGAGGTCGGCCTGGAGCTTGGCGATGTCGGTGCGCGTCTGCACCCGCATCTTGGCGTCGAGGTTCGACAGCGGCTCGTCCATGCAGAACACCTGGGGGCTGCGCACGATGGCGCGGCCCATCGCCACTCGCTGACGCTGACCACCCGAGAGCGCCTTGGGCTTGCGGTCGAGGAACTCGACGAGGCCGAGGATCTCGGCCGCCTCCTGGACCCGCTTCTCGCGCTCGGCGGCCGGGATCTTGGCCATCTTCAACGCGAAGCCCATGTTCTCCGCGACCGTCATGTGCGGGTAGAGCGCGTAGTTCTGGAAGACCATGGCGATGTCGCGGTCCTTGGGGGGCAGATTGGTGATGTCCCGGTCACCGATGAAGATCTTGCCCGAGTTCACCTCCTCGAGCCCGGCCAGCATCCGCAGGGTGGTGGACTTGCCGCACCCGGAGGGTCCGACCAGGACCATGAACTCGCCGTCCCTGATCTCCAGGTCGATACCGGGCACCGCGGGGACGTCAGCCCCGGGGTACCAGCGTTGTGCCTTCTCGAACGTGATGGTTGCCATGCGACTGCTCTCCTTCACCGGCAGGTACGTGCCGGACGATCCGTAGTGAAGTTGACGTGACTCGGGTCACCCTACGGGGGCACGATGCTCACCCCTTGACGGCGCCCGCCGTCAGGCCGCGGACGAAGTAGCGCTGCAGGGTGAAGAAGACCAGCATCGGGAGCACCATCGAGACGAAGGCACCCGCCGTCAGCAGTTCCTTGCCCTGCCCCTGGGCGCCCAGCAACCCCTGGAGCTCGACGATCACGGTGGGGTTCTTGCTCAGGAAGAGCTTCGCGATCAGCAGGTCGTTCCACACCCAGAGGAACTGCAGGATCGCGAACGCCGCCAACACCGGCACCGACATCGGCAGGATCAGGCGCCAGAACGTCTGGAAGTGCGAGGCGCCGTCGATCTTCGCCGACTCGATGACCGTGCGCGGCAGCGTCGTCATGTAGTTGCGGATCGTGTAGATCGCCAGCGGCATCCCGAACCCGGTGTGCAGCAGCCACACCGCCAGGTAGTCCCCGGAGATCCCCACCCCACGCGGCCCCAGCAGGTTGAGCAGCGGCTGGAAGGCCACCTGGATCGGCACCACCAGCAGCGCGACGATCAGGATGAACAGCACGTCCTTGCCCCGGAAGTTCATGAACGTGAACGCATAGGCGGCGAACGCCGCGAACAGGATCGGGATCACGGTCGCCGGGATCGCGACCACCACGCTGTTCACGAAGCCTTCTCCGAGGTCACTGCCCTGGAAGACCCGTTCGTAGTTGTCCAGCGTCCAGCCGGCCTCGAACGGGTTGAAGACAGCCGTCCACCAGCCGGAGGCGACCGTGTCGTCACGGGTCCGGAACGACGCCACCAGCAGCCCGACCGTCGGAACCGTCCACAGCACGCTGAGCAGGACCATCGTGACGATGGCCGTCCAGCTGCGTCGTCGCCCGTCGGCCATCAGCCCCGGCGTCCGCTTGTACTGCCGACGCTGGGCCTTCTCGCTGTGAGCGCCCTCGGCGACCATCACGGCATCCATCCGGTCGCTCATGCGTTCTGCTCCTCTGCGCGGAAGTGGCGCACCTGGTAGATGAGCACCGGTGTGATGGCGAGCAGGAGGATGACCACGATGGCCGACGCTCGACCGGCCTGGCCGTTGGCGAACAGTTCGTTGAAGAACAGGTTGGCGATGACGTTCGTTTCGAAACGCCCGTTGGTCAGCACATAGACGATGTCGAAGACCTTCAGCACCAGGATCAGCACGGTGATGAAGACCGTGATGATGGTGCCCTTGATCTGCGGGATCACGATCCTCGCGAAGATCTGCACCTCGGAGGCCCCGTCGATGCGAGCCGCCTCGACGGTGTCCTCGGGCACCCCCTTGATCGCCGACGACAGCAGGATCATGGCGAAGCCGACCTGGAGCCAGATCAGGATCACCATCAGCAGCATCGAGTTCAGGCGCCCGGTGGGAATCTGCAGCCAGGTCTGGGCGGTGCCCCCGAGCGTCGTCCAGACGGCGTTGAGCAGGCCGGTCTGCTTCTCGCCCACGGAGTAGTCGTAGACCAGGGTCCCCCAGATGGTCGAGGCGCCGACGAACGAGATCGCCATCGGCAGGAAGATGGTGCTCTTGGCGACCTTCTCCCCCCTGGTCGAGAGCTTGTCCGCGAGGACCGCCACCGCGATCCCGACGACCACCGTCACCGCCGGCACGATCAGGAGCCAGAGCAGGTTGTTGATCAGCGACTGCTGGAACTCGTCGTTGCTGAAGATGTAGCGGTAGTTCTCGAACCCGACGTACCGCTCGCTCCGCTTGTCGGCGAAGGAGAACTGGATCGTCTGGATGGTCGGGTAGATGAGCATCAGCCCGACCAGCCCCAGGCCCGGCAGGATGTAGGCGTACGGCATGACGGTCCGCGAGAGCCGGTCGGGCAGGCCCTCGACGATCATGTTGAGGAAGTAGAAGAAGACCACCGCGCCGCCGACACCCACCACGACCGCGACGACACCGATGATCAGCTTGCTGTCCAGGAAGAGGTCCGGCCGGATGCCGAAGGCGAGGAAGATGTTGAGCATCAACCACACCACGGCGACGATCCCGACCACGCCCACCCCGAACCTCACCGGGTTGAACCTGGGCACCCCCGCGAGGGGCTGGGACTCCGGCGTGGCGGTGCCGGAGTCCCGCTGACCGACCGTCATGACGTGGGCCAGGACGCCTCGATCGCGTCCAGGGTCTTCTGGCTGGACTCACCGCTGAGCCAGTCGACCATGCCGGTCCAGAAGGTGCCGGAGCCGACCTCCTTGGGCATCAGGTCGGAGCCGTCGAACCGGAAGACGTCGGCGCTGGCCGCGAGCTCGGCGATGGCGCGGGTCGTCTCGTCGGCGTACTGCGAGCTGTCGAAGGTCGCGTGCGGGGAGAGCCATCCGCCGGCCGCGGCCCACTCCCCGCCGAACTCGTCGGAGGTGAGGAACTCCATCACCTCCTGGACGTCGGGGTCGTCACCGTTGAAGGCTGCGGCGAGGTCGCCGCCACCCAGGATCGGCTGGCCGTCGTACCCGCCCTCGAAGGGCGGGAAGACGAAGGTGCCGACGGCATCGTCGAGGTTGGCCTGGACGTCCTCGGGGTAGAAGCCCGTGGCGAAGTTGCCCTGTCGGTGCAGCATGCAGTTCGGCGGGTTCTTGAACGCGGGCGTCATCGCGTCCGCGAAGCCGGTGTTGAGGATTCCCTTGACCCCGCCGAGGACCTCTCCGTCGGTCTTGGCGATCTTGCCGAACTCGTCGAGTGCCTTGACGATCTGCGGGTCGTTGAACGGGATCTCGTGGGCGACCCACTGGTCGTAGACGTCCGGGCCCGCGGTGCGCAGCACGTACTCCTCGAGCCAGTCGGTGCCGACCCAGCCGGTCGCCTGGTCGGACTCCCAGCCCATGCACCAGGGGGCCTTGGTGTCGCTCTTGAGCTTGTCGGCGATCTCGGCCAGCTCCTGGATGGAGGCCGGCTCGGTGGAGAGCCCGGTCGCCAGGTAGGCGTCCTTGGGGTACCAGACGATGCTCTTGACGGCCATCCGCATCGGTGCGCCGTACATCGTGCCGTCCTTGGTGGCGGACTCGAGGAACCCGGGGATCAGGGTGTCCTGCACCGCGGCGACGTCGATCACGTCCTCGAGCGGTGTCATGTCCTCGGAGAGCTCGAGCAGACCGCCCGGCTGCGGGAAGAGCGCCATGTCGGGAGCATCCCCGGAGTTGACCCGCGCCTTGACCGTGGTCGCGAAGTCCTGGTCACCGGTGTACTCGACGTCGATCCCGGACTCGTCCTCGAACGCCTGGAGGGCCTCGTTGAACGCCGCCTCCTCCTGACCACCGAAGTTGCCGAGGATGGTCACGCTCTTGTCCCCGTCGGTTCCGGCTCCGCCTCCCCCGCCACCGTCCTGCGAGAGGCAACCGGTGGCGGCCAGGGCGAGCGTCACCGAGGCGCCCACCGCGGCGATCCTGCGAACTGTTCCTACGTGCATCGTCTCTCCCCTGAGTAGTGATTCAGACACGTGCGTCGGTCAGCACCCCCATGCGCCGAACTCGGCTCCCTCAGCCACAGTGACCGACCTCACACGCACCCGTCAAGAGACCTTCGCAAACGTTTTCGGCAGCGTTACCGTGTGCCCCATGGCACCACCCCGATCCAGCTCCGCGGTCAACATGGAGGACGTCGCTCGCCGCGCGGGCGTCTCCATCGCCACCGTCTCCCGGGCGCTGCGCGACGTGCCCGGAGTCAGCGCCGGCACCCGCGACCGGGTTCGGGCGATCGCCGAGGAGCTCGCCTACGTCGTCTCCCCCGAGGCCTCCCGACTCTCCCGCCGGGAGACGGGGCGGATCGCCGTCGTGGTGCCCCGGATCGACGCGTGGTTCCACGCGACCATGCTCGCGGCGGTCGAGTCCACGCTGCGCGGGGCCGACCTCGACGTGCTCGTCTACCAGCTCGAGGACGAGCACCAGCGGCGGCGCTTCTTCGACCAGCTCCCCGTGCGGCGCAAGGTCGACGCCCTGGTGCTGGTGGCCCTGCCGTTGCTTCCGCACGAGGAGAGCCGCCTCGACCTGATGGGTGTCGAGGTGGTGGTCGCCGGCGGGCGACTGCGGGACCACGCCCACGTCGTGGGGGACGACGAGCTGGCCACCAAGCTGGCGATGGACCACCTGCTCGAGCTCGGGCACCGACGGATCGCCCTGATCCGCACCGACGACACCGACCGCACCGAGTGGTCCGCGGACGTCGTACGGACCCGGGCCTTCCGCGCTGCCCTCACCGACCGCGGCCTCCCCGTGCCCGCCGACTACCTCGTCACCACCCCTCCCGGCCCGATGGCCGGGTCCGTGGGCATGGAGCGGCTGCTGGCGCTTGCCGACCCGCCCACCGCGGTCTTCGCCTTCTCCGACGAGATCGCTGTCGCAGCGCTCGCATGCCTGCACCGCACGGGGCTCGCCGTCCCCGCCACGATGTCGCTGATCGGCGTCGACGGCCATCCCAGTGCCGAGCTCTTCGGCATCAGCACCGTCACGCAGTCCGTTGCGGTCCAGGGGCGCCTCGCAGCCGAGATGGCGCTGTCGCTACTACGCGACCACCGGGTCGCGGACCGCTCGGTCGTGGTTCCCCCCACGCTCGTGGCGCGCGCCTCGACCGGGCCACCGACGGTCGCTCTGCGTTCCTGAGCCCTCCGTCGGCGGCGGGACCGAGCGACCCCGTCAGCGCATGTCCCGCGGTCGGGCGGGTACAACGCGGAGGGACCTGACCCGCGGGAGTCCCGCGGTGCCGATCCTGCAGGCGAAGGGTTCTTTCGGGAGGAGCGATGGGGATGTCACGACCACGGCAGTCGCGGCGCCGCCGCGGGCTGGCCTCCGCGGCAGGGCTGACGCTGGCGGCGGGAGTGCTCACCGCCTGCTCCGCAGGCGCGGACACCGGCCCGCCCGAGCTGATCTGGTACACCAACCCGGACGCGGGCGGTCAGGCGAAGGTTGCCGAGAACTGCAGCACGGACGAGTACACGATCAGCACCCAGGTCCTCCCCCAGGACGCCAGCCAGCAGCGGATCCAGCTCGCCCGCCGCCTGGCCGCCGGGGACACCGGCATCGACCTGATGAGCCTGGACCCGCCGTTCACTGCCGAGTTCGCGAACGCCGGCTACCTCGCCCCGCTGCCCGAGGACCTGCAGTCCCGGCTCGAGGAGCAGACCTTCGACGGCGGCCTGGACGCCGCCACCTGGGACGACGAGCTCGTGGTGGCGCCGTTCTGGTCGAACGTGCAGGTGCTCTGGTACCGGACGTCCTTCGTGGAGAAGGCCGGGATCGACCTGAGCACTCCCGTCACCTGGGACCAGATCATCGAGGCGGCCGCCGCGAACGGCGGCAAGGTGGCCGTCCAGGCCAACAAGTACGAGGGCTACGCGGTGTGGCTCAACGCCCTGATCGAAGGGGCCGGCGGCTCGATCGCCACCGACACCGACCAGGGCGTGGAGGCCACCCTGGGCGTCGACTCCGAGGCCGGCCGGGTCGCCGCCGGCATCGTGGAGAAGCTGGCCACCTCGAAGGCCGCCCCGCCGGACCTGTCGGTCTCCAACGAGGGCACGGCCGGCGCCACGTTCGGCTCGGAGCAGGGCGCGTTCATGGTCAACTGGACCTACATCTGGACCAACTTCGACGACTCCCAGCCCGAGGTGAAGAAGGACCTCGGCTTCGCCCGCTACCCACGCTCGGTGAAGGACGAGCCCTCGCAGCCGCCGTACGGCGGGATCGGGGTCGGCGTCAGCGCGATCTCCCAGCACACCGACGAGGCGATGGCCGCGGTCGCCTGCATCACCAGCCCGAAGAACCAGGCGGTCAACGCCCAGCTGACCGGCAACATGCCCGCCAGTCCCGAGGGCTACGACGACCCGCAGCTCAAGGAGATCTACCCGCCCGAGCTGATGGAGCTCTTCCAGGAGAGCCTGGACGCTGCGGCCCCGCGCACCGTGACGCCGTACTGGAGCGACATCTCCGGCGCCCTGCAGAGCAGTTGGCATCCGCCCTCCGGGGTCGACTCCTCCACGCCCGAGCGGTCGCAGCAGTTCCTCGACGACATCCTGCACGGAAGGAGCCTGCTGTGAGCTCGCATCGGCAGGTGAAGGCGAAGGCCAGCGACCGGGTCGTGGCCGAGAACCGCCTCGGCCAGAAGCTGGTGGCGCCGGCCGTGGTGCTGATGCTGCTGGTCACGGCGTACCCGATGCTGCAGGCGCTGTGGCTCTCGCTGTTCCGCTACCGGCTCACCACGCCGGCGGACAAGGAGTTCGTCGGCCTCGACAACTACCTGACCGTCCTGGGCGACGGGCTGTTCTGGCAGGACACCTGGAACACGGTCGTGATCATGGTGGTCACGGTCGCGGTCGAGCTGGTGATCGGCTTCGGGTTCGCGATGGTGATGCACCGGATCGTCTTCGCCCGCGGCGCGATGCGCACCGCGATCCTGATCCCCTACGGGATCATCACGGTGGTCTCCGCGTTCGCCTGGCAGTTCACCTTCAGCATCAACAACGGCTGGGTGAACAGCTGGTTCGCCTGGCTGCCGGGGATCGCCGCGGACACCAACTGGTTCGGCAGCCACTGGCCGGCGATGTTCGCGATCATGGTCTCGGAGATCTGGAAGACCACGCCGTTCATGTCGCTGCTGCTGCTCGCGGGCCTCTCCCAGGTCTCCGAGGACATGCTCGAGGCGGCCAAGGTCGACGGCGCCACCTGGTGGCAGCGGTTGACCAAGGTGATCCTGCCGAACATGCGGGCGGCGATCATGGTGGCGGTGCTGTTCCGGGCGCTGGACGCCTTCCGGATCTTCGACAACATCTACGTGATGACCAAGGGCGCGCAGGGCACCGAGTCGTCGTCGTTCCTGACCTACCGCCAGGTCATCGAGCAGTTCCAGCTCGGCCTCGGCTCCGCGTTGTCGGTGCTGCTCTTCCTCACGGTGCTGCTGCTGGCCTGGCTCATCGTGAAGTTCTTCCGGGTCGACCTGGCACAGGCAAGGGGTGAGGGCTGATGAGGAACAAGAACCTGGGCACCGCGATCGGCTTCGTGCTGATCCTCGTGTGGTGCCTGCTCCCGGTGGCCTGGATCCTGTCGCTGTCGTTCAAGTCCAGCGACGAGACCCGGGTCGGCAGCCCGCAGTTCCTGCCCCAGGACCCGACCCTGGAGAACTACCGCGAGATCCTCTCCAACGGCGACTTCCTGGCCGCGCTGCGCAACTCCTTCGGCATCGCCCTGATCGCCACGCTGCTCTCGGTCATCCTGGCCACGCTGGCCGCCTACGCAATCGCCCGGCTGGAGTTCCGGGGCAAGCGGCTGGTGCTCTCGCTGGCCCTGGCGATCGCGATGTTCCCGGTGGTCGCCCTGGTCGGTCCGCTCTTCGACATGTGGCGCACGCTGAGCCTGTTCAACACCTGGCCGGGCCTGGTCATCCCCTACATGTCGTTCACGCTGCCGCTGGCGATCTGGACGCTCTCGGCGTTCTTCCGGGAGATCCCCTGGGAACTGGAGCAGGCCGCCCAGGTCGACGGCGCGACCTCGTGGCAGGCCTTCCGCAAGGTGATCGTCCCGCTGGCGGCGCCCGGCGTCTTCACGGCGGCGATCCTCACGTTCTTCTTCGCGTGGAACGAGTTCGTCCTCGCGATCTCGCTGACCTCGACGACGGGGTCGCGCACGGTGCCCGCGCAGCTGTCGTTCTTCGTCGGGCCGGATCCGTTCAACCCGCCGTACGGGCAACTGGCCACCGCCTCGGTGGTGGTCACGGTCCCGATCATCGTCATCGTCCTGCTGTTCCAGCGCAAGATCGTCGCCGGCCTCACCTCCGGCGCAGTGAAGGGTTGATCCCATGGCAGCCATCGACATCAAGAACGTGGTCAAGAAGTACGGCGACGACGCCCCGGCCGTGAACGACGTCAGCATCGACATCGCGGACGGCGAGTTCATGATCCTGGTCGGACCCTCCGGGTGCGGGAAGTCCACGCTGCTGCGGATGATCGTCGGTCTCGAGGACATCTCCTCCGGCGAGATCCGGATCGGCGACAAGGTCGTCAACGACCTGGCGCCACGCGACCGGAACCTCGCCATGGTCTTCCAGAACTACGCGCTCTACCCGCACCTGAGCGTCTACGAGAACATCGCCTTCCCGCTCCGGTTGGCCGGCGCCAAGGACGACGCGGTGGACGAGGCGGTCCGCAAGGCCAGCGCCATCCTCGAGCTCGACGAGTACCTCGAGCGGAAGCCGGCCAACCTCTCCGGCGGGCAGCGGCAGCGGGTGGCGATGGGCCGGGCGATCGTCCGGGACGCGGACGCGTTCCTGTTCGACGAGCCGCTGTCCAACCTCGACGCCAAGCTCCGCGGGCAGATGCGCACCGAGATCGCCCGCCTGCAGAAGCGGCTGGGCATCACCACCGTCTACGTGACCCACGACCAGACCGAGGCGATGACGCTCGGGGACCGGGTCGCCGTGCTCAAGCGGGGGCTGCTGCAGCAGCTCGCCACCCCTCGCGAGCTCTACGAGAACCCCGGCAACCTCTTCGTGGCCGGATTCATCGGCTCGCCGCCGATGAACTTCCTGCCGGCCAGGGTCAAGGGCACCTCGGTGGAGCTGCCCTTCGGCACCGTGGAGCTCCCGCCCGAGAAGGCCGAGAAGGTCCAGGACAGCGACCTGCTCATCGCCGGCATCCGGCCCGAGCACTTCGAGGATGCCTCGGTCAAGGAGGACACCAGCGCCGGATCGACCTTCCGGGCCACCGTCGACGTCGTCGAGTGGTTGGGCAACGAGGCCTACGCCTACCTGCCCTACGAGGCCGACGCCGAGGTGCAGAATCAGCTCGACGAGCTGGAGCGCGACCTCGAGGGCGAGGCGATGCGCAACCAGCTGGTCGTCTCACTGGACGGCTCCAGCCGGATCGCCGAGGGCGACGAGGCGGAGATCTGGGTGGACTCCTCGCGGATGCACCTCTTCGACGCCGCCACCGGCGAGAACCTCACCATCGACCTCGACAACGCCGGCCGGGTGCCGGAGCGGGAGCAGGCGGTCCGTAGCTGAACGGCCGCCGAAGGGCGGACCTCAGTCGGCGACGACGAGGACGGCGCTGGGGGCGATCTCGACCCGGACCCGATCGCCGGCGTTGAGCCCCTCGGCCTGGCTGTTCGCCAGCTGGGCCACCAGCACGGTGCCGTCGGCGAGCCTGGCCGTGGCCCGGGAGACCGGCCCCAGGAAGGCGATCGCGTCGATCGTGGCGGGCCCCTCGTTGTCGGCCGTGAAGGTCACCGACTCAGGGCGCACCAGCGCCAGTCCGGAGCCGGTCGCCGAACCCTCCAGCACCGGCACGCTGGTGCCGAGCACGTCCGCGGTCCGGCCGTCGACCGTCGCCGGGATCCGGTTGCTGAGCCCGACGAACTCGGCCACGAACCGCGACGACGGAGCGGCGTACAGCTCGGTCGGAGGTGCGAGCTGCTCGAGCCGGCCCGCGTTCATCACGCCCACCCGGTCGGCGACGGCGAGCGCCTCCTCCTGGTCGTGGGTGACGAAGAGCGTGGTGGTTCCGACGTCGATCTGGACCCGCCGGATCTCGTCTCGCAGCTGCACGCGCACCTTGGCGTCCAACGCGGAGAGCGGCTCGTCGAGGAGCAGCACGGCCGGCTCGATCGCCAGCGCCCGGGCCAGCGCGACCCGCTGCTGCTGGCCGCCGGAGAGCTGGTTGGCGTAGCGCTTCTTGTGCTCGCCCAGACCGACCAGGTCGAGCATGTCCCCGGCCCGGTTGCGGCGCTTCTTGCGCGAGACGCCGCGCAGCTTGAGGCCGAACGCGACGTTCTCCATCACGGTCAGGTGCGGGAACAGGCTGTAGGCCTGGAAGACCATCCCCATGTCGCGCTTGTTGGCGGGCACGTTCGACAGGTCCCGCCCGCCCACGCTGATGGTGCCGGCGTCCTGCCGCTCGAGACCGGCGAGGATCCGCAACACCGTGGTCTTGCCGCACCCCGAGGGCCCGAGCAGGACGACCATCTCGCCCGGCTCCATGTGCAGGTCGAGCCCGTCGAGGGCGCGTACGTCGCCGTACGAGCGCTGCAGGCCGGTCATCTGGACGGCGACACCGGCGGCGGTCGGGGTGCTGGTCTCGGGAGCGGAGGTGGTCATTCATCTGCCTTCTGAGGGAGAGCGGCGGCGGTCGAACAACGACAGCACGATGAGCAGCAGGGCCGCGAACACGAGCATCGCCAGGGAGGCGGCCATCGAGACGGCGGCATCGGACTTGGAGAGCTGGACGATCACGACGGGCAGGGTGTTGTAGTTCTGCAGCGAGGCGACCGTGAACTCCCCCAGCACCAGCGCCACCGAGATGAACGCCGCGCCGAGGACGCCGCTCCAGATGTTGGGCACGATCACCTTCACGATCACCGTGAACCAGCTCGCCCCCAGCGAGCGGGCCGCCTCGGCGAGGGTGCGTGCATCGATCGAGGAGAGCGCCGCGTCGATCGCCCGGTAGGCATAGGGCAGCACCAGCACCACGTAGATGAACGTCAGCGTCAGCGCCGAGTCGCCCAGGAAGTAGGTCACCCAGGCGTAGACGTTACGGATGCCCACCACGATCACCAGGGCTGGGATCGTCAGCGGGAGCAGGCAGAGGAACTCCACCAACCGGGTCGCCCGCGGCACCCG
>NZ_JBFIKK010000044.1:0-22956 GCF_041600255.1 Nocardioides sp.
AGGGGGGATCTCACCCACGCGTCCCGGGAATCGCAACACGTCACACCAAGTGCACCCGATCGGCCAGGGCGCACCACCCGTACGGGTCTGGCCCACCCACCGCGGCGCTTCTCGAACAGGTGTTCGATCTCGTGCTAGCGTACCGGGATGGACTTCCAGGGCTCGCTCTTCGAGGCGCCGGCGGCGGCCGGGCTCGACTGGTTTTCCCGGCTGGAGCGACACGAGCTGAGCCGAGGCGCCTGGGTCGACGTGCACCGGGCCTGGCTCCCGCGCGCGGACGAGGTGTTCGCCGCCCTCCTCTCCGAGGTGCCGTGGCGCGCGGAGCAGCGACCGATGTACGACCGGGTGGTCGACGTCCCGCGGCTGGTGCACACCTACGGTCGCGACGACGCCCTCCCCCACCCGGTCCTGACCGACGCGCGTCGAGTGCTGAGCCAGCACTACCTGCCCGAGCTCGGCGAGGAGTTCGCCACCGCCGGCTGCTGCTACTACCGCGACGGTCGCGACAGCGTGGCGTGGCACGGCGACACGATCGGCCGCGGACGGCACCACGACACGATGGTCGCGATCGTCTCCGTGGGCGACGTACGACGCCTCGCCCTGCGGCCGCGGGGCGGCGGCGAGTCGTTCAGCCTCGAGCTCGCGCACGGCGACCTTGTGGTGATGGGCGGATCCTGTCAGCGCACCTGGGAGCACGCCGTGCCGAAGATGGCGCACGCCGGCCCCCGGATCTCGGTCCAGTTCCGCCCCCGGCACGTGTTCTGAGCGGCTCCGGAGTTTCGCGCGCCGCCCGATCGGGCACCGCAGTGCCATGTCCACCCCTGCTGCAGAGCTGATGGAGTTCGGCGAGCTGAGCATCGCCTTCGACGACCGCGTCCTGCGACCCCGCCCCTGGACCGCGGCACAGTCGCACTGGGCGGCCGAGCTGATGGCCGCCCTGCCGGCCGGGCCCGCGCTGGAGCTCTGCGCCGGGGCCGGCCAGATCGGGCTGCTGGCCGTCCAGCGGGCCCGGCGCGCCGGCGTCGAGCGCCCCCTGGTGTGTGTCGACCTCGACCCGGTGGCGTGCGACTACGCCCGCCGCAACGCCGAGGCCGCCAGTCTCGACGAGCTCGTCGAGGTCCGACAGGGCCGGTTGGAGGAGATCCTGGCTCCCGCCGCCCGGTTCGCCCTGGTGATCGCCGACCCGCCCTGGGTGCCGCGAGACCGGACCAACACCTACCCCGAGGACCCGCTGCTCGCCATCGACGGTGGTGAGGACGGGCTGGAGGTCGCCCGCGCCTGCCTGCAGGTCGCCGCGCGCCACCTGCTGCCCGGCGGCGCGGTGATCCTCCAGGTCGGCACGCTGGAGCAGGTCGAGCGCCTGCGCACGGAGTCGACCGGCGAGCTGACGATGACCGAGGTCCGCCACGGCGAGCGCGGGGTGCTGGTCCGACTGGACCGCTGACCTGTCAGTCGTGGTTGCTCAGGGCCGGGCCGCTCGGGGCAGCGCCTGATGGGTCCCGTCGCACCAGGGCAGGTCTGCGGACCTGCCGCAGCGACACATCGCGCTGACCGGCCGGGTGGTGCGGTGCAGCACCCCGTCCGCGTCCTGGACCACGTGCTCGCCGCGGAGCAGCAGCGGCCCACCGGGGCAGACCACGACGTCGGCGTGCTCGGGCAGGTCGTTCTCCGCCGAGGCCGTCACGAGGCGACCTGCTGCTCGCGGTCCCAGCGGGCCAGCACGCGGACGGCGAATCGGTCCTCGAGATCCAGGGCGACCCGGGCGCCGAAGAACACGTCCCCGACCAGGTCCGGCTCGGTGCGCAGCAAGGAGCCGCAGATCTGACGCACGGCGAGCTGGTCGTGCACCGCGTCGGCGGTCACGTGCTCCTCGTAGTAGGCCACCAGCTCGGCCGGGAACCCGAGCCGGTTGAGCCCCTGGGCCATCCGGCGCGAGGGCAGCGAGCTGGTGGCCTCGAACGCGGCAAGGTGGCCGAGCGCCGCGCCCCGCAGTCGCCGGTGCAGGCCGAGGAGCGACATGGCGTTGTTCTGCTCCAGCACCTCCAGCGGCGCCAGGTCCAGGTACGCCCCGGGGTCCGAGCGCAGCCCGCAGGCCTCCAGGCCCACCGAGAACAGCTGCGCGTGCAGCCGGTGCGGGTTGCCGGCGCCGTACTCGTCGTACTGCAGCTCCATCAACGCCGCCTTGGGCCCGACGGGCAGTCGGGGCACGACCCAGGCCGTCGGGTCCGCCTCCTTGAGGTGGTAGATCGAGCGCATCCGCAGCAGCTCGAGGACCTGCTCGGCGGTGGCGTGCCGCTGGACGTGCGCCGCGATCGACGGCCCGTCGTGGTCGACGACCAGGTCGAAGAAGGCCTCCGCGAAGGGCCCCTCGGGTACGTCGTGGGCGCACCGGGCGCGCAGTCGCTGCTCGAAGTCGCGCTCCAGGTCGGCTCGCAGCCGGAGCAGGTCCGGGTGCCACTCGAGGTCGTCGGCCACGTCCTCGAACCCGCGGTAGTGCAGCTCGTAGAGCACCCACAGGGCGAGCTGGGCGTCCACGTCGTCGTCGGGGCGGAGAGCCACCAGACCGGACAGGTCGTCACCAGGCGCGCGCAGGGCCCGGAACAGGGTCTCGGTCAGGGTGCCGCGCGGCCGCGGCGTCAGCACGGCGCGAGGGCCGACAGGTCACGGGTGCAGGACATGGCCGCGCCGTACCCAGGTCGGGCCCGGGTCATGCCGTCAGAAGTTGACCTGGGGCGGCGCCTGCTGTCCGGCGGGCGCCTCGTAGAAGTCCCGCGCGTGCACGTTGGCGATCCCGGTGAGGAACATCCACGGAATGGTCGCGGTCAGCTTGTTCAGCGTCGCGACCGCGTCGTTGTAGTACTGCCGGGCGAAGGAGATCTGGTTCTCGGTCTCCGCGAGCTGCTGCTGCAGGTCGAGGAAGTTCGTGCTCGCCTTCAGGTCGGGGTACTGCTCCGCGACCGCGTTGACCCGCACCAACGCCTGCTGCAGGGCGGCGTCCGCGGCCGCCTTGGCCGGTACGTCGTCCCCCTGCGCGGCAGCCTGGACCCCGGCTCGCGCCCGGGTGACCTCCTCGAACACCCCCTTCTCGTGGGTGGCGTAGCCCTTCACGGTCTCGACGAGGTTCGGGATCAGGTCGGCCCGCCGGGTGAGCTGGACGTCGATCCCGCCGAGAGCTTCCTGGGCGGTGATGTCGGTGGTGCGCAGCTTGTTGAAGCCGATGATGATGAAGCCGGCCACGGCGACGATGAGGCCGAGGGCGATGACGATCGCGAACATCAGGTGTCCTCTGTTTCTGGTGGGAGCAGGTGGTGGTGCTGGTCGTGGTCGGGCAGATCGGACGCGTGGTTCACCAGGAGCCTCCACCCCCGCCGCCGCCTCCCCCGCCACCGGAGAAGCCTCCGCCGCCGGACGAGGAAGAGGTCTGGGTCGCCTGGTAGGACGAGATCGCACCGTCCACCGTGCGGGAGAAGTCCTGGACCATCGCGGAAACCTGATCGGCGGCGGTGCCGGCGGCGTACCCGCCGACGAGGTACGGCGGCGTCGGCGGCTCGGCGCCGACCTCGGTGCGGTACTTGTCCGCCCACTCCTCGGCGCAGCCCAGCGCGACCGCCCACGGGATGTAGGCCGTGTACAGCTCGTGGCGCCCGGAGAAGTCGAAGCGGTTCTGGCTGGAGTCGGTGGACAGCACACGGTGGAACCCCCCGATCCGCGACCACAGCTCGCGCCCCCGCGCCGTACGCCGGGTGCCCGAGCCGGCGGAGAGCAGCGGCAGCGCGAACAGCGCGAAACCGCCCGGCACCAGCCCGAGCAACGTCATCGAGAACGGGTTGAAGATCGCGATCGCGAGCGCCGCCAGCAGGGCACCGATCACCACGATCGCTCCGGCCGAGCCGAGACCGCTGCGCACCATCAGGCCGCTGCGCTTCGCCCAGGCACGGGTGCTGGACTCGAAGCGGGCGATCTCCTGCTGGAGGCGCTGGCCGCCGGCGACGTCGGACCGGGACGCGGTGAACGTGGCGCCGGGTCCGCCGAGCAGGTGGCCGACGCCATGGGTCACCTCGTCGAGGCCCGCCCACCCCTGCGGGCCGGCCAGGTCGGTGATGTTCCAGGTGTCGCCGTTCCGGTCGAGCCGGACGGCGCCGTGCTGGGCGGCGTGCATCAGCGAGGCGACGTACGCCGTGCGGTCCACCTTCTCGGTGAACAGGTACGCCGCCTGGGCCGGGCCGAGGCCCTCGGGCGGGGCGTACATCAGCGGGTACTGGGGGCGGGGCTCGCGGGACCGGGCACCGATGGTCAGCCCGAGCACGGAGGCGCCGGCGGCGAGCAGGAGGACGCAGGCCAGCAGCAGGACGTTCTGGCCCAGGACCGCGTCCCAGCGGGGGGTCCACGGCAGTTCGTCGACCGGCTCGGAGGCGGGCACGGCGAGCCCGACCTTGACCGTCACCGGCGTGTTCGGTGCCAGTCGGTCGGTCCGGATCCGCAGCACCGTCGTGTCGTCGCCGCGGACCGCGCAGCCGCCCGTGCTGCCGGTCTCGCCCGTGCTGCCCGTGCCGATCGCGCAGCGCACCTGCTCGGCGGGGGCCGGCAGCCGCAGCGTCAGGGCCGCGCGCTCGATCGGCTGCTGCCACCCGGCGGGGACGAGGTCCCAGTAGAACTGGCTGGTGGTGCCGTCCGTGCCGGGCTCGAGGACCGAGGCGATCCGGTAGCTGATCTCGTAGACGTGCTCGCCCGGGGTGACCTCGATGTCGGGCGAGCCGATCCGGGCCACCCGGAAGCGACCGCCGTCCTCGCTCGTCAGCTCGACCTGCACCGGCGAGCCGTCCATCGTCACCCGGATCTCGCGCGGGATCCGGCGGGCGTGCGGGGCGGTCGGGTCCGCGAGGTCCCAGAACCGGAAGATGCCGTGCTTGCCGGCGTGCGGGAACGTGACGGTCAGGGTCTCGGTGGCGCGCAGGCCGCCCTGGTCATCGACCTCGAAGTCGGCCAGGTAGCGGGTGATCGTAGTCGTCTCGTGGCTCGGCTCGTCGAGGTCCACGTCGTACAGGGCAGCCGGGGCGAGCAGCGCCAGCACCAGGACGACCAGGCCCAGCACGAAGCCCAGCAGCCGTTTCATGCCCGGAGCCTAGGGGCAGGCCGCTCCCCTCGCCGGGCATCGGGCCATCAGCGTCGCCGGAGCAGCCACCACGCGAGCAGCAGGACCAGACCAGCGCCGAGCGCCTGCTTGCCGTAGGTCCGCGCCAGCACCGGTAGGACCGTGGCGCCCAGGTTCAGCGCATCCTCCTGGGAGACGTGCTGTGGGGTCAGGACCGACGGCTCGACCGCACGCGTGGGTGCGGGCGTGGGTGCGGGGGTGGGTGCGGGGGTAGCTGGGACCGCCGCCTGGGGGGCTGCACCCAGCCGGCTCTCCAGGCAACCGACGAACTGACCGAGGAGCTTGTCCGAGACGTCCTGCATCACCCCGCGCCCGAACTGGGCCGGCTTCCCGGTGACGGCCAGGTCGGTGACCACCACGACGTCCGTGCCTCCGTCCATCGCGCCGGTGCCCGGCGTCATGCTGAGCGTCACCGTGGCGCCGGCCGTCCCATTGCCGCGCTTGTCCTTGCCCTTGGCCTCGACCACGAACCGGTGGGCGGCGTCGTCCTTGTCGACGAAGGTCCCCGAGCCTGTGTAGACGAGCGCGATCGGCCCGAGCTTGACCTTGCAGGTGCCCTGAAAGGTCTCCCCCTCGACCGAGGCGAGCTGCGCCCCGGGGAAGCACTCGGCCAGTCCCGAGATGTCCTGGAAGTGGGCCCAGGTCTCCTCGACGGGGGTCGGCACGCTGAAGCGGTGCGTCAGGTCCACGCTGTCAGGCTCCCGCCGCCGCGAGCACGGCTCGCCGGGTCAGAACCCCGGCGAGATGGCGCCGGTAGTCGGCGTCACCGTTCAGGTCCGACGGCGGCGTGCAGCCGTCCGCGGCATGAGCGGCTGCGGCGCGCACCGCGTCCTCGGTGACCGGCTGCCCGAGGAGAGCCTCCTCCACCGCCCGGCCCCGCACCGGCGTGGCCCCCATGTTGGTCAACCCGATCCGCGCCTCCGCGATCGTGTCGCCCTCCCTGCGCACGGTGGCGGCCACCGCGACGATCGGCCACTGGTGGGCGACCCGCACGAACTTCTCGTAGCAGGAACCCCACCCGGTCCGCTTGGGCACACGCACCTCGGTGAGGATCTCGTCCTCGCCGATCGCGGTCTCGAAGAGGCCCAGGAAGAAGTCGTCCGCACCCACGGTGCGGGTGCCGCCGGGGCCCGCGATCACGAACTCCGCTCCCAGGGCGAGCGCGGGAGCTCCGAGGTCACCTGCCGGATCGGCGTGCGCCAGTGCGCCGCCGAAGGTGCCGCGGTGGCGGACCTGGACGTCGGCCAGGTGCTCCACCGCCTTGCTGATCAGGGCAGCGTGCTCGGCGACCAGCGGGTCCGAGCCCACCACCGAGTGCGGCGTCATGGCGCCGATCACGAGTGAGTCTCCGTCCTCACGGATGCCCCGCAGGGAGGTGATCCGGCCCAGGTCGATGACGAGCTCGGGGGCATTGAGCCGCATCCGTAGGACGGGCAGCAGGCTCTGCCCTCCAGCCAGGATCTTGGCCTCGTCGCCGTGCTCGGTCAGGGCCGCCAGCGCCTCCTCGACCGTGGTCGGTGCCAGGTAGTCGAACGCTGCGGGGATCATCGGCCTGCTCCTTCGGTTCCCTCGGCTGCATCGAAGTGGGGGGCCGCGGCCGCCTCGGTCTCGGCCGCCACGACGTCACCTCCACCACCTCGGGCGTCGTTGATCGCCTTCCACACCCGTTCAGGCGTGCAGGGCATCCGGACGTCGTTCACGCCCAGGTGCCGGACCGCGTCGACGACGGCGTTGACCACGGCCGGGGTGGAGGCGATCGTCCCGGCCTCGCCCACGCCCTTGGTGCCGAGCGTGTTGGTGGTCGCCGGCGAGGTCGTGTGGTCGAGGTCGAAGCTGATCGTGTCGGCAGCCGTGGGCAGCAGGTAGTCGACGAAGGAGCCCGACACCAGGGTGCCGGCGTCGTCGTACACCGCCTCCTCCCAGAGCGCCTGCGCGATGCCCTGGACCAGCCCGCCGTGCACCTGCCCGGAGACGATCAGCGGGTTGATGATGTTGCCGATGTCGTCACAGGCGGCGTACTTGCGCATCCGCACCTGCCCGGTCTCGGTGTCCACCTCCATCGCGCACAGGTGGGTGCCGTGCGGGTAGTTGAAGTTCACCGGGTCGAAGGTGGCGTCCGAGTCCAGCGAGGGCTCCACCCCGTCGGGCAGGTTGTGCGCTGCGAAGGTCGCCAACGCGATCTCCCCGATCGCCATCCCCTGGTCGGTGCCCTTGACCTGGAAGCGTCCGCCGGCGAACTCGAGGTCGTCGGCCGAGGCCTCGAGCAGGTGCGCGGCGATCACCTTCGCCTTCTCGATCACCTTGTCGGCCGCCTTGACGACGGCCTCTCCCCCGACCACCAGGGAGCGGGACCCGTAGGTGTCCATCCCCTTGTGTGAGATCGCGGTGTCGCCGTGCAGCACCTCCACGTCCTCGAAGGCCACACCGAGCCGGTCGGCGACGATCTGGCTGAACGCCGTCTCGTGACCCTGGCCGTGCGCCGAGGCGCCGGTGAGCAGCTCGACCTTGCCGGTCGGCAGCATCCGGACGCTCGCGTGCTCCCAACCGCCCGCGCCGTAGTCGAGGCTGCCGAGCACTCGTGAGGGCGCCAGCCCGCACATCTCGGTGAACGTGGAGACGCCGATGCCCAGCTGGACCGGGTCACCGGACTCGCGGCGCCGCTTCTGCTCGGCGCGCAACTCGTCGTACCCGAACATCTCCTTGGCCCGGGCCGTGGCGGCCTCATAGTTGCCGGAGTCGTACTCCAGCCCGCAGACGCTGGTGAACGGGAACTCGTCGTGGGTGATCCAGTTCTTCTCCCGGATCTGCAACGGGTCGACCCCGACCTCGGCGGCCAGCTCGTCCATCATCCGCTCCACGGCGTACGTCGCCTCGGGCCGACCCGCGCCGCGGTAGGCGTCGGTCCAGGTCTTGTTGGTGAGGACCGTCTGAACGTTGAACCGGTACGCGGGGAACTTGTAGATCGCGTTGAACATGAAGGCACCGAGGACCGGAACTCCCCCGCCGATCAGGGAGACGTGTGAGCCGAGGTCGGCCAGCAGCTCGACCTTGAAGCCGGTGACCGTACCGTCCTTCTCCGCCGACAGCGTCAGCTTCTGCCACTGGTCGCGCCCGTGGTGGGCGGCGACCAGCGACTCGGACCGGGTCTCGGTGTACTTCACCGGCTTGCCCAGGCGGCGCGCCAGAAGGAAGACGATGAACTCCTCCGGGGTGGTCTGCAGCTTGCCGCCGAAGCCACCACCGACGTCGGGGGCGATCACGCGGATCTTGGACTCACTGACGCCGGTGACCGCCGCCAGCAGGAAGCGCAGGATGTGCGGGATCTGGGTGGCCGACCACATCGTGATCTGTTCGCCGGTCGGGTCGACGACGGTCGAGCGGGGCTCCATGAAGGCGGGGATCAACCGCTGCTGGCGATACTCCCGCTCGATCACGATCCCGTCGTCTCGAGCCTTCTCGATCGCCTCGTCGACGTTGCCGCCGGTGCCGGCGGTGGCCGAGTCGAAGACCCAGAACGCGGACTTGTTGGTGCCCAGCTCCGGGTGGGCCAGCGCACCGCCGTTCTCGGGGGTCGCCTGGGCCGCCTCCTTGAGGTCCACCGCGGCAGGCAACTCCTCGTACTCGACGTCGACGAGCTCGGCTGCGTCCCGGGCCGCGGCGGCACTGCGAGCGACCACCACGGCAACGATCTCCCCGGCGAAGGTGGCCCGGTCGACGGCGATCGGCGGATGCGCCGGCGTGACCTGGTCGGGCGTGATCGGCCAGGCGTTCGGCAGCGATCCCTGCTCGTCGGCGACGTCCGCCCCGGTGATCACGGTGACGACGTTCGGCGATTCCTGGGCCACGGAGGTGTCGATGCCGGCGATCCGGGCGTGCGCGAACGGGCTGCGCACCATCGCGACGTGCAGCATCCCCGGCAGGGTGATGTTGTCGGTCCAGCGGGTGCGGCCCGTGATCAGCCGCTGGTCCTCCTTGCGCCGGCGGTCGCGTCCGATCTCCCGGCCGGTCTCGGTGGGCCGCTCCTGGGTGGCGGTCATGAGGCGCTCCCGCTCAGCGTGCCGGCCGCCTGCTGCACCGAGCGGACGATGTTGTGGTAGCCGGTGCACCGGCAGAGGTTGCCCTCCAGGCCGAGCCGGATCTCCTCCTCCGAGGGGTCCGGATTGTCCTTGAGCAGGTCCAGGCTCTGCATGATCATCCCCGGCGTGCAGAAGCCGCACTGGAGGCCGTGACACTCGCGGAAGGCCTCCTGGACCGGGTGCAGCGCGCCGTTCCTGGCGAGCCCCTCGATCGTGGTGACGTCGCAGCCGTCGGCCTGCACGGCGAGCACGTTGCACGCCTTCACCGACTGCCCGTCGAGGTGCACGGTGCAGGCTCCGCAGTTGCTGGTGTCGCACCCGACGACGGTGCCGGTCTTGCCGAGATTCTCTCGGAGGTACTGCACGAGCAGCTGGCGAGGTTCGACGTCGTCGGAGACCGAGTCCCCGTCGACGGTGAGCTGGATCCGGGTCATGGACGACTCCCTGAGAGGTGGTGCCGGGTGGCGAGGCGTGTGACCCGGCTCACGCTAGGCCGGAGTGGTTGGTGAAAGGTTGGGCCGCCGACGACACGGGTCCGCCTCAGCGGTGGGCGACCGCGAGCCGCCCCTTGAGCAGCGGCACCGCCGGGTGCGCGCTGCCGGCGAGCGCCGCCAGGGCGACCTCCACCACCTCGGTGTCGTACGGCGCCAGCTCGCTGTAGCGGACCACGGCGTCCGGCTGCGGATCCGCCAGCAGCGCCTCGCGCAGGGCGACCACGACATACTCGGCGAGCTCACCGAGTGCCGGGGAGTTGGTGCCGGGCAGCAGGTCCCCGCCGTACGCCTCGACCGCGGCGGCCACGTGACCCCGTCGGAGCAGGCCGAGCACGACCTCGACGTCAGTGGCGACCGGCATCGTGAGGCGGTAGGGGCGAGAGGCCAGCTGACCACCGAGCGCTGCCCGGAGGTGGGAGACCTCGGCCTTCAGCGTGGAGAGGGTGACGGCCTGATCGCCGTAGACCATCGCGTGCAGCTGCTCCAGCGAGACGCCCTCGGGGTGCAGGGCCAGCAGGGCGAGCACCTCGGTCTGCCGACGGTTGAACAGGAGCCGCTGACCGTCGAGACGGGTCTCCGCGGTGCCGAGCAGCGTGAGCTCGAGTCCGGCGACACCGCTGTCGTCGGCCAGCTGCGGGTGGCTGCGGGAGTGCGGCATCGCGGTCTCGATCAGCCGGGCCAGCACCCGAGCGGTCGCCAGTCCGATCGGGTGGGTGCGGTCCCAGGTCGTGGAGAGGTCGAGGACGCCGAGCTGACGGCCGGTGACGGGGTCGTGCACCGGCGCGGCCCAGCAGACCCAGTTGTGCACGATGGGCGCGTAATGCTCGGCACTGAAGACCATCGCGGGCGCGTCCGAACGGACGGCGAGGTCGAGGGCATTGGTGCCGACGCTGGTCTCGTCCCAGCGGCCACCCGCCACGAAGTTCACCGACTCCGCCTTGCGCCGCATCACCCGACCGCCGTATGTCCAGAGGATGCGGGTGCGGGCGTCGGTCACCGCGATCACCACATCGCCGTCCTCCGCCGTGCGGCGCAGCTCGGCCTCCACCCGTTCCACGGCGGTCTGCAGGGGCGATCCCCGCCAGAAGGCGTGGGTCTCCTGCTCGTCGGCCATCGGGGCATGGGTGAGGTCGGTGGAGATGGCGGACTCGGACCGCGCCCAGCTGCTCAGGATCTCGGGACGTACCAGGCGCTCGGCAGCGTCGCCGCTCTCGACGAACGCCGTCCAGGCGCGGACCGCGCGGAGCCGACGGCCCTGCAGATCACTGGACATCCGACCACCCCCGATGGCTCGATGTCGGGCCAAGGTAGCACCGACGGGGTGACGTGGGTCACGGCGTCGATCGGCGTCCCCGTGACCGTGCCACGCCCGTCAACCCGGGAGGCCGGGCACCTCGCGGTGGATCCGACCGTCCGTGCCGGCCAACGGCTCGCCGCTGCCGCCCCAACGCCCGGCGATGATCTCGGCGGCGATGCTGATCGCGGTCTCCTCCGGCGTGCGAGCCCCCAGGTCGAGGCCGATCGGCGAGGAGAGCCGGCTCAGTTCCTCCTCGGTGATCCCGACGTCGCGGAGCCGGGCGAGCCGGTCCTCGTGGGTACGCCGCGAGCCCATCGCGCCGACGTACGAGACCGCCGGCAGGCGCAACGCCACCTCGAGCAGGGGAACGTCGAACTTCGGGTCGTGGGTCAGCACCGCGATCACGGTCCGGGGGTCGATCCGGCCGGCGTCGCGCTCGGCCGCGAGGTAGCGGTGCGGCCAGTCGACGACGACCTCGTCGGCCTCCGGGAAGCGGCTGGTCGTCGCGAAGACCGGGCGAGCGTCGCAGACCGTCACCCGGTAGCCCAGGAAGCTGCCGACCCGGGCCACGGCCGCCGCGAAGTCGATCGCGCCGAAGACGAGCATCCGGGGCTTCGGGGCGAACGCCCAGACGAAGACCCGCATGCCCTCGCCCCGGCGTTCGCCGTCCGGGCCATAGGTCAGCGTGGCGTGGTGGCCCGCGGCCAGCAGGCCGACCGCGTCGTCGTGCACGGCGGCGTCGGCGCGCTCGGAGCCGAGCGACCCGGAGGTGCCGGCACCGGCACCGGCATCGGGTCGGACCAGCAGGCGGCGCCCGAGCCGGTCCGGGTCCGGGTGCTCGATCACCGTGGCGATCGCGATCGGGGTGCCGTCGGCCAGGTCGCGGGCGACCTGCTCGAGCTCGGGGAAGGTGTCGCGGTCCACCTTCTCGACGTACACGTCGAGGATCCCGCCGCAGGTCAGCCCGACCGCGAACGCGTCGTCGTCGGAGACGCCGTACCTCTCGAGGACGGGGGTGCCGCCGGCCACCACCTGCTGGGCGAGCTCGAAGACCGCACCCTCGACACACCCGCCGGAGACCGAGCCGACCGCCGTACCGTCAGCGCAGGCGAGCATCGAGGCGCCGGGCGGTCGCGGGGCGGACTGGAAGGTCGCGACCACGGTCCCCATCCCCACCTGCTCACCGGCCCGCCAGCGCTCCAGCAGCTCGGGCAACACCTCACGCACGCGCCAGCACCTCCGAGAGCTCGGCGAAGGTCGCCAGGGAATGCCCGGCGAGGAAGTCGTCGACGTACGGCAGGACGGCGACCACGCCCTGCTGCACGGGTTCGTAGCCGGGCTTTCCGCGGTGCGGGTTCACCCAGACCACCCGGTGCGCGATCCGGCGCAGCCGGTCCATCTGCTCGGTGAGCAGGGCGGGGTCGCCGCGCTCCCAGCCGTCGCTGAAGACCACGACCACTGCGCCGCGCGCGAGCCCGCGACGACCCCAGCGATCCAGGAAGATCTGCAGGGTCTCGCCCAGCCGGGTGCCGCCAGACCAGTCGGGCACGGTGTCGCCGGCCACGACCAGGGCCCGCTCGGGGTCGCGCACCCGCATCGCCCGGGTCAGGTGGGTCAGCCGGGTGCCGATCGTGAAGGTCTCGACGACCCCGCCACGCTCGCGGGCCAGCTGGGTGAACCGGTGGGCCAGCCGCAGCAGCGGGTCGGCGTACCCGCTCATCGAGCCGGAGACGTCGACGAGCAGGACGATCCGGCGGGGGCGTACGGCGCGTCGCCGCCGGGCGATCTCGGCCGGCTCACCGAACCGTCGGAGGCTGGCGCGCAAGGTGCGAGACGCGTCGACGTCGCCACGGCGCCAGGCCCGGTGCCGCGCCGTACGACGCAGCGGCGGGCGCAGCCGCAGGGTGGCGAACATGGCGCCGAGCCGCTGCCTCTCCGCGGGCGAGAGGGCGGCCAGGTCTCGGTGCCGCAACACCTCGGCGGCGCTGGCCCGGGCCCGCACGACCTCGTCGGGCTCGCGCTCGCCGTCGCTGTCACCGGGCGAGTTTTCGGTGGCCGGCAGGTCGGAGAGGACAGGCCGGGACGAGGTGGCGGGGCGGGTGCGGGGCAGGCCGTCGCGGGCGTTGAACCACGACTCGAAGACCTGGTCGTAGCGCTGCAGGTCGTCCGGGCCGGCGCAGAGCGTGGCGCGGCCGGCCAGGTAGGTCGCGCGCTGGTCGTCGAGACCGAGCGTGGCCACGGCGCTCAGGAAGTGCTGGGAACGGTCGTGGGTGACCGGCACCCCCGCGGCGCGCAGGGCCCGGGTGAAGCCGAGCAGGATCTCGTCGGCCTGGTGGCGCGGGGGCCGGGGTGCCGTCGGGTCGGTCGGGGTGGCACTCATGGCCGGAGCATCCGGTCCAGGGCCTGACGCACGCGGTCGGCGTCCTCGCGGTACTTGATCAGCGCGCCGAGGGTCGCCGAGGCCGCGGCCAGGTCGAGGTCGACCGTGCCGAGGTGGTGCAGGGCGCGGGCCCAGTCCAGGGTCTCGGCGACGCCGGGCGGCTTCTGCAGGTCGTCGCGATCGCGGAGCTGCTGGACGACCCCGACCACCTGCCGGGCGAGCTCGGCGGAGACCTCGGGTGCGCGGGAGCGGACGATCTCGACCTCGCGGTCCAGGCCCGGGTGGTCGATCCAGTGGTAGAGGCAGCGGCGTTTCAGCGCGTCGTGGAGCTCGCGCGTGCGGTTGGAGGTCAGCACGACGATCGGCGGGGTGGAAGCCTTCACGGTGCCGAGCTCCGGGATCGTGACCTGGTAGGTGGAGAGCACCTCGAGCAGGAACGCCTCGAACTCGTCGTCGGCCCGGTCGACCTCGTCGACCAGCAGGACTGCAGGGCTCTGCTGCAGCGCGGCGAGCACGGGGCGGGCGAGCAGGAACCGCTCGTCGTACAGGCTCTTCTCGGCCTCCTCGACGTCCGCGCCGCCGGCCGCCTCGAGGGCGCGCAGGTGCAGGATCTGGCGCGGGAAGTCCCAGTCGTAGAGCGCCTGCGTGGCGTCGATCCCCTCGTAGCACTGCAACCGGACCAGCGGCAGGTCGAGCGCTTGAGCGAGCGCCTCGGCGAGCGCGGTCTTGCCGGTGCCGGGCTCGCCTTCGAGCAGCAGCGGGCGTTGCATGCGCAGGGCCAGGAAGGCGACCGTGACCAGCGCCTCGTCGCAGAGGTACCCGGTGGCCTCCAGCGCCGAGGCCACTTCGGCCGCGGACCCGGTCTGCACGTGGCGCTCCATTCCCCAAGGCTACGGCGCTGTGCGTTGGCTCATGGTTGGCGACCTGCCACTTGCGGTTGCTCCCAGACCGCTGACCTGCCAGTTGTGGTTGTGCGGAGCCAACCACAACTGGCAGGTCAGCGGTCTTGGTCGTGGCCGGTGGCCAGGTCGCCGCACTCGACGGGCGTGACCTCGTGGGCGGCCAGGTAGTCGCGGGCTCCCCGGTCACCGCCCGACACGTCGAGTACGCCGGCCCAGTGGTCGCGGCCGATCAGCACCGGATGCCCCGGCACCCCGTCGTACGACGCACGGCACAGCGTCGCGGGCCCGGCAGCCTCGGCCAGCACCCGGGCGATCACCGCGGCCCCGACATCGGGCAGGTCGACCAGGTGCACCAGGGCGACCTCGGCCTCGGGCGAGCCGGCCACCACCCCGAGCCCGGCGCGCAGGGACGCCGACATCCCGTCGGCCCAGTCCTCGGCGACGACGACGTCCACCGGCGCACCCGCCCCGGCTGCCGTCCCCGACGGGTCCAGCAGCGCGGCCGCCCGGTCGGCCTCCGCACCCAGCACCACCACGATCCTCGAGCAGCCGCCCCCGCGCAGCACCCGCACCCCGCGCAGCACCCAGGGTTCGCCGGCGGCCGTCCGGACCAGCGCCTTGGGCATCCCCATCCGCGTGCCGGCACCGGCAGCAAGGAGGATCCCGTGCACGCCCATCAGCTCAGGCGCCGAACGCCTCGGCGTAGAGCGCGCTGCGCTCCGGGGTCGCCGGGCCGCTGAAGCCGCAGACCGTGACGATCCCGTCGTTGGCCGAGACCAGGTAGCGGTCCCCCACCCGGAAGTCGACGAAGCCGATCAGGGCCAGCGCGTCGGAGGGCGGCGTCTCGACCCGGACCAGGTCGCTGGCCTCCCCGGCGAAGAAGCGGGTGGCCTCGAGGGTGACCTCCTCCTCGCCCACCTCCTGCACGGTGCCCTCGAAGGCGAGCGGCTGCTCGGCGAGCAGTTCGGCGGTCGGCACCATGCACCGGTTCGCACTCGGCTGCAGGGTGAGGTCGGTGACGCTCGCCTCGGCAGTCGCCACCGGGACCTCGTCTCCCCCACGCGCGACGAGGGCGAAGACCGCGGCGCCGATGATGAGGGCGGACGCGGCGGCAGCGACCGCCCAGGTCAGGCGACTGCGCCCGTGCGTGTGGTCGGAGCGTCGTTCGTCGGTCAGGGGCTCGTCGTGGGGGGCGTCGGTCGTCATCGCGTGCTCCAGAAGTCGTGCCACCTGCGTGGCGTCGGCGGACGGCAGGAGGGCCGCCGGGTCGGCGGCGGAGAGCCGCGCGCGTACGGCGTCGGCGTCCGGCTCGGTTCCCTCGCTCATGGACGTGCCCTCCTCATGCCTTCTCATGTCCGGCACCGGCATCGTTCTTACCGAGTTCACCGACCAGTCGCCGGCGCGCCCTGCTGAGCCGTACGCCGGCGGCGTTGGGCGTGATGTCGAGGACCGTCGCGATCTCGGACACGGTCAGCTGCTCCCAGGCCCACAGCCGCAACAGCTCGGCGTCCTCGGCGCGCAGCGACGCCATCGCCTCGGCCAGCCCCGGGTCGGGCCCCCGGTCGGCCTCCGGCACCTCCACCGCCTCGACCGGTGGATCCAGCGTCGCCACCCTCGCCGCGACCCGGCGTTGCCGACGAGCCGAGCGTTCGGCGTTGAGCAGGCACCCGCGGGCCACGGCGTACGCCCAGGGCAGTGGGTCGGCGGGCAGGTCGTCGAAGCGCCGCCAGCAGACCAACAGGGTGTCGGCCAGCACGTCGTCCGCCGTCGCCGGGTCGGTACGGCGCACCAGGAACCGCCGCAGCGGGTCGATCAACTCCCGGGCGATCGCCTCGAAGCGCGCGCGCCTCTGCTCAGCGCGCCCGACGGTCTCCACGCGGACACCTTCACACACCCGGACATGACGAACGGCCCCGGTCCGAGGACCGGGGCCGAACGTGTCGTTCAGTGCAGGGCTGTGCCCAGAACTTCGATCAGAAGTCCATGCCGCCCATGCCGCCCGACGGGTCGCCGCCCATGGGCGCCGCCTTCTCGGGCTTGTCGGCCACGACGGCCTCCGTGGTGAGGAAGAGCGCGGCGATGGACGCAGCGTTCTGCAGCGCGGAGCGCGTCACCTTGGCGGGGTCGATGATGCCCTCGGCGATCATGTCGACGTACTCGCCGGTGGCCGCGTTCAGGCCGTGACCAGCGGTCAGGTTGCGCACCTTCTCCGCCACGACGCCGCCCTCGAGGCCGGCGTTGATCGCGATCTGCTTGAGCGGGGCCTCGGTCGCGAAGCGCACGATGTTGGCACCGGTCGCCTCGTCGCCCTCGAGCTCGAGCTTGCCGAAGGCCACGTCGGCAGCCTGGACGAGCGCCACGCCGCCACCGGCGACGATGCCCTCCTCGACGGCCGCCTTCGCGTTGCGAACGGCGTCCTCGATGCGGTGCTTGCGCTCCTTGAGCTCGACCTCGGTGGCCGCGCCGACCTTGATGACCGCAACGCCGCCGGCCAGCTTGGCGAGGCGCTCCTGCAGCTTCTCGCGGTCGTAGTCGGAGTCCGACTTCTCGATCTCGGCGCGGATCTGGTTGACGCGACCGGCGATCTGGTCGGCGTCACCGGCACCCTCGACGATGGTGGTCTCGTCCTTGGTGATGACGACCTTGCGGGCCTGACCGAGGAGCTCGATGCCGGCCGACTCGAGCTTGAGGCCGACCTCCTCGGAGATGACCTGGCCACCGGTCAGGATCGCGATGTCCTGCAGCATGGCCTTGCGGCGGTCGCCGAAGCCCGGGGCCTTGACGGCAACGGACTTGAAGGTGCCACGGATCTTGTTCACGACCAGCGTGGACAGGGCCTCGCCGTCGACGTCCTCGGCGAGGATCAGCAGCGGCTTGCCGGACTGCATGACCTTCTCGAGGAGGGGCAGCAGGTCCTTGACGCTGGAGATCTTGGAGTTGGCGATGAGGACATAGGGGTCCTCGAGCACGGTCTCCATGCGCTCCGGGTCGGTGACGAAGTACGCCGAGATGTAGCCCTTGTCGAAGCGCATGCCTTCGGTGAGCTCGAGGTCGAGCCCGAAGGTGTTCGACTCCTCGACGGTGATGACGCCTTCCTTGCCGACCTTGTCCATCGCCTCGGCGATGATCTCGCCGACGGTGCTGTCGGCGGCCGAGATCGAGGCGGTGGCAGCGATCTGCTCCTTGGTCTCGATGTCGATGGCCATGTTGGAGAGCTGCTCGGAGACGGCGGCCACCGCGGCCTCGATGCCGCGCTTGAGGCCCATCGGGTTCGCACCCGCGGCCACGTTGCGCAGACCCTCGCGGACCATCGCCTGGGCGAGGACCGTGGCGGTCGTGGTGCCGTCACCGGCCACGTCGTCGGTCTTCTTGGCAACTTCCTTGACGAGCTCGGCCCCGATCTTCTCGTACGGGTCCTCCAGCTCGATCTCCTTGGCGATGCTCACACCATCGTTCGTGATGGTGGGCGCGCCCCACTTCTTCTCGAGAACGACGTTGCGGCCCTTGGGACCGAGGGTGACCTTGACGGCGTCGGCGAGCGTGTTCATGCCACGCTCGAGACCGCGTCGGGCCTCTTCGTTGAAAGCAATCAGCTTCGGCATAACTCCTGCGATCCTTCGCATTTCAGAGTTTGTGGACGATCCGGCTCGTTGCCCGCGACGGACGGTCAGGCTGCCCGGCGAACCCTTCCCGCCGGCGCTTCTGGCCTCAACTCCCCGGATCGGGGGTTGAACTGTCACTCTCCTGTCGAGAGTGCCAGCCTCATGTTTAGCACTCGACCCCCGAGAGTGCAAGAAATTGGCGCCCTCAGCGCCCCTGTTCGAGACGCTCCACGACCAGGTCCGCGAACGGCTCAGCGTTGGCGGGATGCACGTCGAGATAGAGGCCCGGCTCGATCAGCTCGAGCTCGCCCGCGACCAACCGGCCGTCGTACTCCATCAGGTCGACGCGGCCGTAGTCGAGCCGGCGCCCCAGCAGCCGGCTCGCCTCGGCGATCGCGTGCTCGGCGGCCTCGCGGGCCGGGTCCGTCAGCGCGACCGCCCGCGAGGCGCCACCGAAGTGCTCGTGCACCCGGATCTCGCCCGCGGCGGGCAGCTTGTCGACCTGGGAGACCGCACGCCCGTCGAGCACGAAGACCGAGGTCTCGCCCACCGTCCGCACCGACTCCACCAGCGGCTGCACCACCCACGGCCCCGCGGTCAGCCCGGCCAGCCGGTCGTCCTCGAGGCTGTCGATCACGACCACTCCGATGCCGCCGGCGCCGGTCCGGGCCTTGACCACGATCGTGCCGAAGGCCTCGAGACCCGCCCGGAGTCCACCCACCAGGTCGGCGTCGTCGGCGAGGAGCGTGGGCACCGTCGGGATCCTGTCCGCGATCTCGACCAGGTAGGCCTTGTCGGCGTTCCAGGTGAAGACCTCGGCGCCGTTGAGCAGCGCTGTGGACTCCTCGACCGTCCGCGCCCAGGCCAGGAAGTCGGCACACCGGCGGTGGTAGTCCCAGGTCGAGCGGACCACGACCAGGTCGGCGTCCGCCCAGTCCACGGCCGGGTCGTCCCACGAGACCCAGCGAGTGTGGACGTCGCGCTCGGCCAGAGCGGCGACCAGGTGCTCCCCGCCGTACTCGCCCTCGGGCATCAGTTGGAAGGTGGCCAGCAGGACGGTCGTCATGGCGCGAGGCTATCCCCGCCGACCCTCCGGGGCGTTGTCGATTTCGCCTGCCCACGCGGCGAGCGTGGCCACACGACCACCGGCGACAACGAGCTGAGACCGTCGAGCGACTCACCGGCTACTGGGTCGTCCACACCGACGACCTCGCCCACCTGCTCCAGGTGATCGGCGGGTGGCAACCGGGCCCATCGGCCCGTGAATTGAGTCTCCGTACCCATGCGCCCCGCAGCGGGCAGGGAGCAGACTCGAGGGCATGGAACACACGACGAGCACCACGTCGCGGCCGGTCACGCCGCGGCAGCTGGCCTGGCTGGGTGACGAGGTCGGCCGCTGGCAGGCCGAGGGCCTGGTCGATCCGGCGCAGGGCGCCGCCATCCTCGACCAGTACGCCGCCGTACGACGGGCCGGGATCGCCCGGCTGATGTCCTACCTGGGCGGAGCCTTCGTGGGCTTCGGCCTGATCTGGCTGGTGGCCGCCAACCTCGACCAGTTCTCACCGGTGACCCGCTTCGCGGTCGTCACCGTGATCTGGCTGGGCATCACCGCCGCCGCGGAACTGCTGGCCGCTCGGCGAGCCCACGCCGACGACACCGCCTCACCCGTGGTGGGAGCGGCCCGGGGTCTGGCGGCGCTCGCGTTCGGTGCGGTCATCTTCGAGGCGGCGCAGAACCTCCAGGTGCCCGCGTTCGAGCCGGCCCTGGTCGGCTGGTGGTCCCTGGGCGCGCTGGTCTACGCCTACGCCGTGCGGGGAGTGGCCCCCCTGGTCGTGGCGCTCGGCGCCGGGATCGTGTGGCTCTGCTGGTACCTCGCCGAGGCCGGCGGCAGCGTCTTCGGCGTCACGCTCGCCTTCGTCGCGGCCGCGGCGGTGGCCAGCGGGGTGGCCGTGCTGCACGACCGTTTCGCCCCCACCGGGTTCGGCGTGCCGTGGCGGGAGTTCGGTGCGGCCATCGGGCTGGTCGGGCTCTTCATGGCTGCCGTGCCGGAGGTCAACGCGGACGACTTCGCCCCCGAGTGGAGCGGCTGGGCGCTGCTCGCGATCGCGCTCGCCGTACCGCTCGCCTCGGCGGCGGCAGCCACCGGCCGCGCCCGCCTCGAGCCGCTGGCCGCGCTCGCCGTGGTGGCCGCCGCCAGCGTGCTGGTGCTCTGGGATCCCGTCCTCGACCTGGACGACGTGGGAGCCGTCGGCTGGCTGCACGCCGGCGTCAGCATCGCGCTGTACGTCGGGGCCGCCACCTGGGTGGCGGTGCTGGGTCTGCGGCGTGGCAGCGACCGACTGACCTATCTGGCTCTGGCCGCGCTGGTCGTGTTCACGACCTTCCAGAGCTTCGCCGTCTTCGCCCGGATCATCGAGGGCGCCTGGCTCTTCCTGGCGCTCGGCCTGGTCTTCGTGGGCACCGGCTACCTGTTCGACCGGGCTCGCCGGCAGCTCGTCGGCGTCGTGGAAGGAACCTCCGCATGAGCACTGTGACCTCCTCTCGACCGGTACGGGTGGTCGGCGCCGTCCTGGTGATGCTGGTGCTGGTGGGCGTGGCCGTCGCCGGCCAGCTCTCGGCCCGGCTGACCGGCGACGAGTACACCTTCCGGGTCGCCCCGGTGGACCCGATCGACCCCTTCCGGGGCGCGTACGTCGAGTTGGCCTACCCGGACCTGCAGGAGCTGGAGCGGTGGGAGGCGAGCGATGACGTCGACATCGAGGGCGCCCGCGGCGAGCTGTTCGTGACCCTGCGCGAGGAGGGCGGCGTCTGGGTGGCCGACGACTACACCCGCGAGCGTCCCGACACCGGCCCATACCTGGCCTGCAACGATCGGGACTGGCGGATCCGCTGCGGCATCGAGAGCTGGTTCCTGCCCCAGGCGAAGGCGCAGGCTGCCCAGGACGCCGTGAACGCCGGCGACTCGATCGCCACGGTGCGCATCGACGGACGGGGCAACGCCGCGCTGATCGAGGTCACGGTGCCCTGAGTGTCCGCTCCCGGATCGGCGGCCCGACCCGGTTGACTGGCGCGATGACCACCGACTCGCCCCCGATGCCGGCTCCGATCGCGGCCTGGCACGCCCTGGCCGAGGCCCGCGACCCGGCCGCCCTCGACGCGCTGCTCGCCGAGGAGTGCGTCTTCCGCTCACCCGCGGTGCACACGCCACAGCCGGGCAAGGCCCTGACCACGGCGTACCTCACGGCGGCCCTCGTCGTCCTCGGTCCCACCCTGCGCTACGTCGAGGAGTGGTACGCCGCCGACAGCGCGGTGCTCGAGTTCGAGGCGGAGGTCGACGGACTGAGCGTGCACGGCGTCGACATGATCCGCTGGGACGACACCGGGCGGATCACCTCGTTCACGGTGATGGTCCGCCCGCACAAGGGGCTCGAGGCGCTGATGGGCGCGATGCTCGTCGAGCTGACCCGGAGCTAGCCTCCGGCCACCGCCGGGATGATCGAGAGCTGGGTGCCGTCCGGCGTCGGGGTCTGCAGGTTCTCGAGGAACCGGACGTCGTCGTTGCCGACGTAGACGTTGACGAAGCGACGCAGCGTGCCGCTCTCGTCGAGCACCCGACCCTTGATCCCGGCGAAACGGGCGTCGAGGTCGTCGAGCACCTCCGCCAGCGTGGCGCCCTCGGCGGAGACCTCGGAGTCGCCTCCGGTGTAGGTGCGCAGGATCGTCGGGATCCGGACGGAAACGCTCATGCTCGGTGCTCCTCGGTGCTTCGGGTGCGGCTCAGGCCAGGCCGGTGGCGGTGAAGGCGGCGTACGACGGGTCGATCGTGGCAGCGGGCCCGACCGAGTCGGAGACGGCGTCCAGGGTCTTCAGGCCCATGCCGGTGTTGATGATGACGGTCTCCAGCGACGTGTCGAGCTGACCGGTCTCCACGAGCTTCTTCAGCACGCCCACGGTGGTCCCGCCGGCGGTCTCGGTGAAGATCCCCTCGTTGCGGGCCAGCAGCAGGATGCCGGCGCGCACCTCCTCGTCGGTGATGTCCTCGACCGCTCCCCCGGTACGCCGGCACACGTCGAGCACGTAGATCCCGTCCGCGGGGTTCCCGATCGCCAGCGACTTGGCGATCGTGTCCGGCTTCACCGGTCGGATCGCGTCGACCCCGGCCTTGTAGGCGACCGAGACCGGCGAGCAGCCGGTGGCCTGGGCGCCGTACACCTTGTAGGGCTTGTCCTCGACGAGGCCGAGCTTGATCAGCTCCTGGAAGGCCTTGTCGACCTTGGTCAGCTGGGAGCCGGAGGCGACCGGGATGACGATCTGGTCGGGCAGGCGCCAGCCGAGCTGCTCGGCGATCTCGTAGCCCAGCGTCTTGGAGCCCTCGGCGTAGTAGGGCCGGACGTTGACGTTCACGAACGCCCACCCGTCCTCCTCGCCGGCGATCTCGGAGGCGAGCCGGTTCACGTCGTCGTAGTTGCCCTTCACGGCGACCAACGAGTCGGTGTAGACCGCGGAGTTGACCTGCTTGGGCTTCTCGAGGTCGGAGGGGATGAAGACCACCGTCTTGATCCCGGCCCGCGCGCCGGCCGCGGCCACCGCGTTGGCGAGGTTGCCGGTGGAGGGGCAGGCGAAGACCTTGCTGTGGAACTCGGTCGCGGCGCTGAGCGCGCAGGCGACCACCCGATCCTTGAAGGAGTTGGTCGGGTTGGTGGAGTCGTCCTTGACCCAGAGGTTGTCGATCCCGAGCTCGCGGCCCAGGTTGTGCGCCTTCAGCAGGCGGGTGTAGCCGGGCTCCATGTTGGGGCTCTGCTCGATGTCGTCGGGCACCGGCAGCAGGGCCTTGTAGCGCCAGATGTTCGCGGGGCCGGCCTCGATCTGCTCGCGGGTGATCGCCGGGAAGTCGTAGGCGATCTCGAGCGGACCGAAGCACTCCGGACAGGCGTAGTGCGGCCCGAGCTCGATCTGGTGGCCGCACTCGCGACAGGCCAGGCCGGTGGCGTTGCCGAACGCACCGGGGCGCAGGCCGGGCGTGCCGGTGGGAGCGCCCGGGGTGGCGGTGGGG